>CAWFZU010000213.1:0-3660 GCA_963820195.1 uncultured Acidobacteriaceae bacterium
TTATCGCGATCCGGCATTGGAAAAGGGAATGGAAATTTCTGTCCAGCTACTGCCGGTTCGCGAACCTAGCCCCAAAGGCCCGCAGTTTGGCCAGTGTCGCTGCCGCCTGGCCGGAGTCGATTGCCTCCGCGCCCATCCGGACTCCTTCTTTCAGATCCCCGGCCAGCCCCGCAGCCACCAGTCCCGCCGCGGCGTTCAGCAGCACAATATCCCGCCGCGCGCCGGGAATGCCGGTCAGCACGTCGTAGAGCAACGCCGCGTTGGTCTTCACATTGCCGCCGGTAAATTCCTCCAACTTGCGGCGTGGCAGGCCGGCCATCTCCGGCGTCACGCGCGCGGCGTGCATCGCCGGCTTGCCGCCTTCAGGCGCCTCTTCAATGCGCGCCACAATCGACTCGCCAGTCGTGGTCAGCTCGTCAATCCCATCGGTTCCATGCACGATGAAGGCCCGCTTGGCTCCCAGCTCCACCAACGCGCGGCCCACCAGCAGCACCTTGCTCGGCGAGAGCACGCCGATCACCTGCGTCCGCGCACCGGCCGGATTGGTCAGCGGCCCGCACAAATTGAAAATCGTCCGAAAGCCCAGCGCCCGCCTGAGCGGCCCAATCGCCTTCATCGCCGGATGGTAGAGCGGCGCAAAGAGGAAGATGAAGCCGGTCTCTCGCAGGCACTCCGCGGCCAGCTCCGGCTCCAGCTCGATCGGCACGCCCAGCGCCTCCAGCACATCCGCCGCGCCGCACAGCGAGGTCACCGCACGGTTGCCGTGCTTGGCCACTTTGGCGCCCGCCGCCGCCGCCACCAGCGCCGCGCCGGATGAGATGTTGAAGGTCAATGGGCCCCCGCCGCCGGTGCCCACCACGTCCACCAGCTCGCCACGCTCCGCATCGGTCAGCGGCAACTGCGTCATCCGCCGGCGCATCACCTCGACAAAGCCGGCCAGCTCCGCCGCCTGCTCACCGCGCGTCGCCATCACCGCGAGCAGCGCCGCCGTTTCCACCTCCGGCACCGCGCCGGACAAAATCTCCTCCAGCGCGCCAGACGCCTGCTCGCGCGTCAACGCCGCGCCATCCTCGGCCAGCGGCTTCAATAGCTCTTTGACTTGTCCCATACCTTCCATGATAACGGCGCGGAATCAACGCGGCGCCGGTGATCTTATTGCGCCCCCTCCAACGCCTGCGCGGCGCGCGTGAGCGCCTGGGTGAGGACCGTCAACTGCTGCGTGGCGAGCTTGAGGTCGCGTGCGTCGAGGGCCTCATTGACGCCGGGGATCACCACGGCGGAGTAGCCGGTGAACTCACCGGGGGCGTAGATGGTGTGCTTGTACCAGGGGCGATTGGGTAGGCCTTGCTCACTGATGAGGCCGGCCTCGGCCTGGCGCAGGGCCAGATTGAGTTTGGCCAGGTCGCCGGTGGCAGAGATTTGCAGGCTATGGGCGCGCTCGGCGGCGGCGGAAAAGCGAGCAGCGGCGGCCTGAACGGCGGAAAAGTCGAGCGTGACGGACTTTGGTTCGGATGGCCTCCACCACTTCTTCGTCGTCCTTGCGCTGGAATCGCTCGCATTCTTCTCCTGCTCCGAGTCGCCTGTGGCTTTATTTTTGGCTGCGTCAATGTACGAGCTGATCGCGGCGGCGTAAGCGACGTAGTCGTAGGGCAGCACGTCGGCGTCGGCCATGCGCAGCGCTTCCAGGCCAAAGACGCGGGCCATCTCCTGCAAGTAGACGAAATTCGGGTCGGCGTTCATGCGTGTACCAGGCGTAGTTATCGAAGACCGAGTGATAGACGCCATAGGGCCCGTCCGGAGCCGATGTCGGTGGAGGGCACGCCAATGTGCTGGAAGAAGGGCGTGAAGTCGGAGCCGGAGCCGAGGTCGCCCACGTGGATTTCTTCGCCGGCAAGCGGGCTGGAGCGCGTTGGTAGCGCCCGCGCTGTTGATGCGCCACTGCTGATAGACCGTTCCGCCCAGCGGGCTGGGAACCGAGCGGGTTACCTCGCGGAGAAACTGCTTGAGCGAGGGCACGGCGGAGGCGGAGAAATCCGCGCCCGCGACGGCGACGTCGGTGTTGAAGTAGGCGACGGCGTGCTCAAGCGCCTGAGCGTTTTGCTCCACCCACTCGGTTGAGCCGATGAGACCTTCCTCCTCGGCGTCCCAACTGGCGAAGACGATCGTTCGTTTGGGCCGCCAGCCTTGTTGGGTCAGCGCGCCCAGGCCGTGGACTGCTTCGAGCATAGCGGCGGTGCCGCTGGAGGGATCAACGGCGCCGTAGATCCAGGCGTCACGATGATTGCCGACGATCACCCATTCGTCGGGGTACTCCGTTCCCTTGATCTTGCCGATGACATCCCAGATGATGCGGCGCTGAAAGTCCTGCACGGAGACCAGGTGAACCTTCACGCCGCCCTGTCCACCAACTTGTCCGAGGTGGTAGCGGAAGGGCAGCGCGCCCTGCCACTCCTGCGGCACACTTGGACCTTTGAGAGCCTGCAGGATGGGCGCGGCGTCGTGGTAGCTGAGGGGGATGGAGATGATGTGCGGCTCGTTGCCGTAGGGCGAGACGCGCGCCGAGTCGGGCAGGTCGAGCGTCGAGGCCACGCCGGGAGTCTCCGGGTCGCCGGAATACTTGAAGATATATTGCACCGAGCCGTATTGAATGCCCGTCTCCGGCCGCCAGGGGCCAATGGGATACGCGTCGCCCTTGTAGTAGCCATCGTCGTGCGGATCGGAGTAGATGAGCACGCCCACGGCGCCGCGCTGCTCGGCGAGGTAGACCTTGACGCCGCGGAAGTTGGCGCCATAGCGCGCCAGAACGATCTTGCCGCGCAAGTCGATGTGCTGGGCGGCGAGATAGTCGAAGTCCTCCAGGCGGCCGTAGTTGGCGTAGACCACATCGGCGGTCACGTCACCAGATCCAGATGACCCGCTGAAGGGCATCACCACGCGCGGATTGTCCTGATAAGGGTCGCCCTCGACGTGCTCGCGCGTGGGGCCGCTCATCAGCAGCTTGCCGCTGGAGTCATACGCCTCCACGCTCACCGTTTTCGGCTGATTCATCAGCACGCGATAGGGAACGATCTCCGTCTCCAGGCCGGCTTCGCGGAACTTTTGCGCCACGTATTCGGCGGTCTTGCGATCTTCGGGAGTCGAGGCCAGATGCGGTTCACTGGTGAGTATCTTCAGGTGCTGCCCGGCCAGCCTGGCGTCGGGAACGGCGAGAAACTTTTCCTCGATTTTGGACTGGGCGGTGAAGTCCGCGTAGCCGAAGACGGCGGGCTGGACTGAATTCTGGGCCGGACTCTGGGCCGCCAGCGGCCTGGAAACGAAGGCGGGCGGAAGAATTGCCAGCAGGACCAGAGAGGCAAGCTGCTTGCGCACAATCATGAGCGGAACCTCTTTATGTGAGTCGCCCGGACGGCGAGCAAGCAACTCAAATGGGTGCCCCAGACCTCTTGACCTGGGAAGCTACAATCGTTTGACCCGCGATTGCCGGGCGCTATGCAACCGGCTGGGCGCAATGGGCGCAGCGTCGGGCGGCCAGCGGAATATCGCTCAGACATTCAGGGCAGGTCTTCACAGACGACGCAGTCTTGCGCGGGCTTCTGGAGCTTTGCAAGCAGCTTGTTCAAGGGCAAAACTATCCCGAAATAGACCACGCTGGCCACAATC
>CAWFZU010000214.1:0-4093 GCA_963820195.1 uncultured Acidobacteriaceae bacterium
TCCTCGAAGCTCATCGGCCGGTCGTCTTCGTTGCCGCCCTCAAAGAGTGCGTCCAGGCTGGACATGGTCTTCTTGCGCCGCTGGTCGATCACCAGGTTGCGGGCGATGGTAAAGAGCCAGGTGTCGAAGCGCGCCTTGCCGTTGAACTGCGCCCCGCGCATCAGAACACGCATCCAGACCTCCTGGAAGATGTCCTCGGCCATCTCGCGATTGCCGCACAGATAGAGCAGATAGCGCATCAGCCGGTGCTGGTAGCGGACGATCAACTCATCCAGCAGGCCAACGTCTTGGCGCTTGAGCCCGGCGGATACGGCGAGGTTTTCCTGCCGCGCCTGCTCGTCAACTGCGGTGAGGGAACCCGATACGGCAAAAGGTCGAGTGAACGCGGCTGTACTCATCTCATTCAATTAGACGCCATATTTCCCGCTAAGGCCTCAACAAAATGGGACGACGGCCGAAAATGAGACCCAAAGGTAATGAATTGACAGGGATATGGTTTATCCGTTAACGCGCGAACCTCTCCGGGCCACGCGCAGCGCCTCCTCGACGGCCTTGGCGGCGCGGCGCTCACGGGATTCGACGCTCTGGTAGCCGAAAATGCCCAGCAGATGGCCGCGCCGCTGCGTTGCCGTCATCGCCTCCCAGCCTCGGCGCGCCAATGGCTGCCGCAAAAAGGCCGCTTGCAGAATCGGTGGCGGATCAATCTCACCCTCCAGCGTCAACAGCAGCCGTTCGGCCATCCGCTCCGCTCGCTGCTTGCGGCCTTCGGCGCTCTTCGGCTCGGTGATCCAGGCAGCGACCTCCTTGCGATTCGAGTAGCTCAACTTGGCGAACCACTTGGGCAACCGGCGGTCTCCTTTCAGGGCACGAGCCAGTTCCGGGGGCACCGCGGCAACCCGCTCTTCCAGGTCCGGTTCGAGGGAGATTTTTACCTGGGAGCCGACAGCCGCCTTCGCTGCGGCCAGCATCTTCTTGTTGACCATGAGCATGCGGCCTTTTCCGGGACCGGAAAAGAGCGAAGTGCGAAACGCGTAGCCCTCGATCTCTCCGCGAACTCGCAAGCCCCGCCGCTCTGGCCAGGCCTTGGCCACGTCGAAGGGAATCCGCGCAATCACCCAGTTGAGCCGCGTACGGTCCGGCTCGAGGACGGCAGTGAAGGATTTTGCGGCAGATGGGCTCATGAGCCTCCGTGCAGCTCCAGGTTGCAGCCGGCCAGGCAAGCGAACTGAATCTTTCTCGCCTACGTCAACGCGATATTCAGGTTGTCGATCGCTTCGTCGATCTCTCTTGTGTTCTTGAAGCCCACGGTCGCGCAATCGACGCCGGCGTTTTTGAAGGCGAAGCGCATGGCGGCCTGGCGGTCTTCGTGGCGCTTGAAGGTGCCGTCGCCCACCAGCTTCATGCTGATCACGCCCATGCCCTCTCGCTTCACTTGCTTGACGTGCGCCACCACTTCCGGCACGTTGCCGGGGTTGCCGTCGTCGCGGTATCGGCCCATCCATGCGCGTGCCGTTGTGGTTCATGCGGATCATCGCCACTTCCAGCCATTGGTTGCCGGGCATCTGGCGCAGCGCGGGCAGGCCATGGACCGATGCTCCCCGTGTGCGGATGGTCTTTTTCGATTGCGCTTCGAGGATGCCGTCTTGCCAGCGGCTGGTGCGGGCCACCCAATTGGGCGTGTGCTGCCAGTGGAGCAGCATGATGTCGAAGTATTCGGTCTGCGAAATGCGGCGCATCTCATCGAATCGCTGGCGCGGATCGACGCCCTCGTCGGTGGTCACCTTGTTCATCAATTGATAGCTCTCGCGCGGGATGCCTTTGAGAGCCACGCCGAGCATGGCGGGAGTGGCATAGGATTCGGCCGTCTCAAAAAATCGGATGCCGCGGTCGTACGCATAGCGAATGATACGCGTGAACTCCTGCTGGCCGAGCGCGGCCTGAATATAGCCATTGTTGCTGCCGGTGCCGAAGGCGAGGCGCGTAACCTGCATACCGGATTTGCCCAGCGTGACGATGTCGGTGGCGGTGCGGGAGGCAGCGTGCAGAGAGAGTGTGCCGACGCTGCTCAGAGTTCCAACAGCCAGCGAGGATTTGAGGAATTCGCGACGCGAAAATGGACTCACGTGAACCTCCTTGGTGGGACCGGATGGCGGGCGGGGAAGGCCCTTGCGGAGATAGTATCACGAAGACAGGCGTCCGGTGGAAGGTCTATGGCCGCCCAATTGCCTTCCCGCTCAGGAGCGACACTGGAGGGGAAAGCGCTGGCGGACTTCATAACGGGAGCCGGTGGGGCCGAGAAAGCTTTCGTATAGGAGAAATTCCTCGGCGAGGAGGCTAGTGAAGGCCGGCTTGCGGTGAATTTTGGCCTTCAGTTCGGTCAGTTCTCGTCCTTTGCCTTTGCGGCGCGCCAGCGTGATGTGCGGCTGGTAGGGGCGCGCCTCGGGAGTGAAGCCGCAGAGCCCGGCTGCCGCGCTGACCCGCTGCTGAAGCAAGAGTAGTTGCGGCGCGGGCCTGACCGCGACGATCAGGATTCCGGCGCGGGCGAAGAACTCCAGCCTCTCAAGAGCGATGGGAACGAAGGGCAGATGCAGCTCGCCGAGCCGCGCGGCCATGCATTCGTATTGTTCCGGGCTGGTATTGCCGAGAAACTCCAGGGTGATGTGCCACGATTCCGGCGCTGTCCAGCGCAGCCCGTCGTCCCTGGATTTCAGCCGCGCCACGAGCGCCGATAGCTCGCCGCGGACCGCAACCGCCAAAGGAATCCCGATAAAGAGGCGCATACGACAATCGTAGCGCAGAGGATGGCGCCTTCTCACGAATAACGCTGGTTGAGTAATGGGTCTTCTCAATCCTTTCGGCAAAACTCGCGAGAATGGGTTAGCCATTTAGCAAGTTAGCCACCGCTTCGCGGTGATAGCAAGTTCGCGAGTTAGCGGGTTCATCGATGGCGTAACTTGCAACGGCGAGTCGGGCTGTTCTTCGTCGATCTTCTACACTATCCTCTATGGAAGTTTTGTATGGGTTGCACTCGGTCGAGGAGGCAGTCAAGGCCGGCCGGCGGCGCTTCGATCAGGTTCTCGTGGCTCGCGAGCGCGACAATCTTCGCCTGGAGCGGCTGGTAGCCCTCTGCCGCGAGGCCGGCCTCCACGTTCGCCAGGAGGCGTGCGAGCAGTTGACGCAACTGGCCCAGACTCCCGCTCACCAGGGCGTGGTGGCGCTCGTCCATCCGCAGGAATTTCTCTCCATCGAAGACCTCTTCGAGCCGGCGCGGCCCGGCGCGGCTCGCCTTCTGCTGGCTCTCGACGGCGTGGAAGACCCGCAAAACCTCGGCGCTCTGCTGCGCGTGGCCGACGGCGCCGGGGTCGACGGCGTCGTGCTCACCGAGCGCCGCTCGGCGCCCTCTGAGCCCCGTCGCCGTCAAAGCCAGCGCCGGCGCCGCCGAGCACCTGCGCATCGCTCGTGTCGTCAATCTCGTCCGCGCCCTCGAAGAGCTCAAGCGCCAGAACCTCTGGATCATCGGTCTCGACGAACGCGGCCAGACCGACTACGACCAATTCGATCTCACCGGCAACTGCGTTCTTGTCCTCGGCCGCGAGGGTGCGGGCCTCCACGATCTCGTCCGCCGCACCTGCGACCACCTGCTGCGCATTCCCATGGCCGGCGGCGTCAGCTCCCTCAATGTCTCCGCCGCCGGCGCGGTCGTGCTCTTTGAAGCCTTTCGCCAGCGGCGTCTGGCCGCGCGCAGCGACCAAGGAGCAGGTGGTCGCGACGCAGGTGCCCCGCCGCGCTGGTGCGTCGAAACCAAAGAAACAGAAAGGCCTGGGTTCATGAAGTTTCTTCTCGGCCGGTTCGTTGCTATTGCCATCGCTATCACCGGTATGACAGCTTTCCCCTCGCCGCGCAAACCGCCCCAACCACCCCGCCGCCCGCGCCGCCGCAACAAACCCAGCCCTATCAGGGACAAGTCATCTTCTCCCGCTCCACCGATGAGAACGGTCAGACGACCACGCAATCCGGCCCGGCCGCCACACCGCCCGCCGCCGAAGTCGAGGTGCCCCCACCGCAGGACGCAGAACGCCAGGCCGTCACCTTC
>CAWFZU010000215.1:0-21983 GCA_963820195.1 uncultured Acidobacteriaceae bacterium
CCAAGGCCGATTGCCGAGCTTGAGGGCCTGGTCTACGGCGCGACCCCGCTGCCCACCGAAGAGCCGGTCCCGTTCTACAAGAACGTCTGGCTATGGGCGATCCTGGCGGTATGCATCTTTGCCACGCTCAACATTCTGTTCTGGTAGCCCTTGTTGTTCTCTCAGTGAGATGAGAAGAAGAAAGGATTAAGAATTATGCATGGTTCGGGAATTCAAATCTGGTTTTTCATTGGCGTGCTGCTGGTCATCTATGGGCTGCTCATCTTTGGTTACGGCATCTTTGAACTGGCCACCGGAAGCTATCCGGTGGGTGTTCAACTGACCAACCTGCACACGCCCATCTGGTGGGGCGGATTGCTGACGGCGCTGGGCGTGCTCTACTGCGTCAAGTTCCGTCCCGGTCGCGCCTAGTTGGAATTTGTATCCTACACTGGCCGCAACAATATGTACCTGGCGAGAGTGGGGCGCACGGCAAGCAAAACAATTAAATCAGCCATTTCAACTGCCGCAAACGCGGCAAAGATCAAGGGAGCTAAAAACATGGCAGCACAAAAGAAAGTGACATTTGGCGTCGTAGTAGGCAACCGCGGCTTCTTCCCGGACCATCTGGCGAAGACCGGCCGCGAAGAGATCATCAAGGTTCTGGAGGCGGCGGGCGCGAATATTGTGGTCCTGAGCCCGGAGGAATCCAAGCACGGCGCGGTGGAAACCTACGCGGAATCGCAAAAGTGCGCCGAGCTCTTCAAAAAGCATGCCGACGAGATCGACGGCATCATCATCACGCTGCCCAACTTCGGCGAGGAGCGCGGCATTGTGGACGCCATTCGCCTCAGCGGTCTGCGGGTTCCGGTGCTGGTGCAGGCCACGCCCGACCGCTCCGAGGAGATGACCATCGCCGTACGCCGCGACAGCTTCTGCGGCAAGATGAGCGCTTGCAACAACCTGATGCAGTACCAGCTCCCCTACTCGCTGACCACGCTGCACACCGAGAGCCTCACCTCGCCGGAGTTCACCGCTGACCTGGCCTGGTTCACCGGCGTCTGCCGCATCGTGAAGGGCCTCAAGAATCTGCGCATCGGCGCCATCGGCGCGCGGCCCGCGGCCTTCAATACCGTTCGCTACTCCGAGCGTCTCTATGAGGCGAGCGGTATCTCCATTGAGCCGATTGATCTGAGCGAAATCTTTGGACGCATCGCCAAGATGGGCGACAACGACGATGCCGCGCAAGCCAAGCTGGCCGCCATCAAGAGCTACGTGGCCACCGGCAAGGTCCCCGAAGCTGCGCTGATGAAGATGGCCAAGCTGGGCGCGGTCATCGACACATGGATGAAGCAGACCAACGTCTCCGTCACCGCCGTGCAGTGCTGGACCAGCTTTGAAGAGTACTTCGGCGTTGTGCCCTGCACCATCATGAGCATGATGTCGAACGATCTGATTCCCTCGGCCTGCGAAGTGGATATCCCCGGCGTACTGGGAATGTACATGATGCAGTTGGCCTCTGGCTCGCCCTCGGCGCTGCTGGATTGGAACAACAACTACGGCACCAACCCCGACAAGTGCGTCTGCTTCCACTGCTCGAATCTTCCCAAGCACTTCTTTGCCGAAGCGCCGACCATGGATTATCAGTCGATCATCGCCGGCACAGTGGGCATCGAGAACACCTTCGGCACCTGCGTGGGCCGCGTCAAGGCGGGCACCATGAGCTACGCGCGCTACTCCACCGACGACCTCAACGGCATCATCCGCGGCTATACCGGCAAGGGCGCTTTCACAGCCGATCCGCTGGATACTTTTGGCGGCGCGGGCGTGGCTGAGATTCCGCAGTTGCAGAAGCTGTTGAAGTTCATCTGCCGCGAGGGCTTCGAGCATCACGTAGCCACCAACTTCAGCGACGTCTCCAAGGCCGTTCACGAAGCCGCCACCCGCTACATGGGCTGGGATTCGTACCTGCACGGCGAAGAAGTCTAACGCCTTTCTCGGAGCGTTGTTTTGAAAGGGCACGACTTCACAAACTCTGAGAACCTTTTGATTGGCAGGCTTTGTAACAGGGCACGACTTTAGTCGTGCCGCAAAGCCAGCCAATCAACGTGGGCTTTAGCCCCTGAGGGAAAGGAAAGGATTATTATGGCCATCAGCAAACTTTCACTACATGAGCAAAATGTAGAAAACATCATCTCGAAGGCTAAAGAATCCTTGGGTCCAAACCACGATGGACCCTCAATTCTCGAAGAACACGGAATAATACTCTACAGTTCGTACGAAACACTGAAGAAAGGAAAATACTATTTTCTTGGGTTGAACCCTGGGGGGCACGATGAAGATGTTCCCACTATCCTCGAATCTCTCGACTATTTGAAGTCTTACAAGGGGAACGCTTACGTTCCAGGAGACGAAAAAGCAAATTGGAGCAACCCTCCAAAGCGTTGTTACCTTCCAGGCGAGCATCCGTTTCAAAGAGCTTTCAGGGAACTTTTTGAGGAATTTGGCGAAAATCCCCGTGACGTCTGTGCTTCGAATCTTATCTTTAAGAGAAGTGTTGGTACTCATGACTCCGGATATCCGAAACTCGCGAAAAAATGCTGGCCTGTTCACGAAGCTATATTAAAGATCGTACAACCTGAGGCTATTATTGTATTTGGCAAGGATGCTTTCGACTTTGTTAGGCGAAAGTGCAGCGTCGGTCATGACCAAGTTATTGAGGTTCCACAAGGCTTCTGGCTTTGGAAGCGTTCGATGCTAGATAATAATATTCCTCTTATCTGCGTTCGCCATCCGAGCAGGTATTCGACTAAAACACAGGTTTTTGGTGAAATCAGGGATTTTTTGGTTCAATCATCCGTCGTCCTACCTAAACATCCAGCTTCTACTATTCATGAAATTGCTTGAGGAGAAAGAAAAATGACCATCGTAGCAGGAGTGGATTTTGGCACGCTCAGCGTGCGCGTTTCAATCATGGATAGCGAGCGCGGTCGCCTGGGCACGGCGCTGGCCGAGTACCCGCTGCATCGCCGCCGCGAGGACCCCGATTACGCCACGCAGGCGCACGCCGATCAGATGCGCGCGCTGGCCGCCGCCACTCGCGCGGCCGTGAAGGAAGCGGGCATCACCGCCGATCAGGTTGCGGCCATCGCGCTGGACACTACCGGCTCCAGCGTTGTGCCCGTGGACGCGCAAATGCAGCCGTTGAATGAATATTATTTGTGGTGCGATCATCGCGCGCACGCCGAGGCGCGGGAGATTACCGCGCTCGCGCATAGCGAGAAGCTGGAAGCCATCGACTGGTGCGGCGGCGTCTATTCGCACGAGTGGGGCTTCGCCAAGCTGCTCCACTGGCTGCGCAACAATCCCGACAAACGCGATCAGTTCGCCTCCGCCTTCGAGCATTGCGACATGGTAGCGGCCACGCTCTGCGGCATCACCGACCCGAAGCTCGCCAAGCGCAGCGTCTGCGCGATGGGCCACAAATGGATGTGGAATCCCAAGTGGGGCGGCCTGCCGCCGCAGTCTTTCCTCTCCAAACTCGATCCGCTCTTCGACGGCGTCCGCGAAAAACTCGCGGGAGACTACCTCACCTCCGATCACCTCGCCGGACACCTCTCGCCGAAGTGGGCTGAAGAGTTGGGCCTCAGCGCCGGCATCCCCATCCCCGTCGGCGCATTCGACGCGCACTGGGATGCGCTCGGCGCGGGCTGCCGCGAGGGCGACGTCGTCAACGTCGTCGGGACATCGACTTGTATTATCGCCATCAGCAAGAAGACGGAACTGATTCCCGGCGTCTGCGGCGTGGTTCCGGGCAGCGTCCATCCGCAATTCACCGGCATCGAGGCCGGCCTTTCGGCGACTGGTGATATTTTTGAGGCCATCGCGCGCCGCGCCGGAACCAAGGTCGCCGAGCTTTCCAAGGGACTCGAAGCCTACAAGGCCGGACAGACGGGACTGCTGCGCCTCACCTGGGACAACGGCGACCGCACCGTGCTGGTCAATCCCGAACTGGGCGGCGTCACGTTGGGCTGGAATCTGGTGCAGACCGCGCAGGACGAGCTTTTCGCGGCCATCGAGGGCACGGCATTCCACACCCGCATCATCCTGGAGCGCATGGCCGAGTACGGCGTACCGGTAGAGCGCGTGATCAACGCCGGCGGCATTCCGCAGAACAACGCGGTACTCAATCAGGTCTATGCCAACGTACTCGGCAAGCCGGTGCTGGTACCGGCCGGCGTGCCCACCAGTCGCGGCTCGGCGATCATCGCGCTGCTCGCAGCCGGAGCCTTCCCGACGATTGAAGCCACCCAGGACAAGCTCTGCCTACCCTTCACAGTCTTCTCGCCGCAGCCCGCCGCAACGGCGGTTTACGAGCGGCTCTTCGCGTTGTATCGCAAGGCCTACTTCGCACTGGGCACGCGCTCGGCGCAGGCTGTGCCGCTGGGTGACATCCTGCCCGAGCTGCGCAAGATTGCCGCGGAGGTTGCGGAGAAGTTGTAAACAAGGTCGATTGGGATTCGTCGTATCCCACCCTAGCCGCAAAAACAAAGACGCGGCGAGGGTGGGGCACCCAGACTTCACCGCCGATGGGCCAGCAGAAACATCAGTAGCAACAGCACAACGGGAATCATCGCCAGCCCACTGTAATAGAGTATCTTGCGCAAGCCTTGCGATTTGCGCTTCTGCCAGTCGCGCAGTTCGATGCGGTCCTCCACACCCACCTGATCCAGATGCGCCAAGTCCCAGGCAAACTCACTGGCCTTGGCGTAGCGGTTCTTCGCATCCCGCTCCATCGCGCGATAGATCACTTCCTGCAACTGCGGGGAGATCGCGGGGTTGGCCACCGTGGGCGGCACGGGGTAGTTCAGCAGGCGGTCATTCATTGCGGCCATCGGATTCGGCCCGTTGAAGGGCAGCTTGCCGCTAAGCATCTCGTAGAGAATCACGCCCATTGAATAAATATCGCTGCGCCCGTCGCCGCGCTTGCCCTTCACCTGCTCCGGCGAGATGTAATTCGGCGTGCCGATGGCGGCGGTAAAGTTGGCGTACGTGAGGCGCTTGGCACCCGCGTCGCCGGCGATGCCAAAGTCGATCAGCTTGATATGATCGTCCGTGTCCACCATGATATTTTCCGGCTTCAGGTCGCGATGGACGACGCCATTGGCGTGGATGTAATCCAGTCCCTCCAGCACCTCGCCGGCGATGCGCAGGGCGCGCTCTTGCTCAAGTGGGCCTTCGTCGAGGATATCGCGCAGCAACCGGCCTTCGCACCATTCCATGACCATGTAAATGCGCGTGCGCTCCTCGCCGCCATAAACGCGCATCACTTTGGGATGATCGAGCTTTTCGCCGATGCCGGCCTCGCGCTGAAAACGGTCGAAGAGGATGGCGTCGGCTTCCATATCGGGGTGCGGAATCTTCAGCGCCACCTGGCGGTTGTCGCGCGTGTCCGTGGCGCGGTAGATCGAGGCCATGCCGCTGCGGGCAACCGGCGCTTCAATGCGGTAGTAATCGATCTGCGAACCGGCCTCGAAGCCGTCGTGAAAACCCATCGCGCGGCACACTCCATCGTGCTGACTTGATTCTACTGTATCGGGAAACGGCGGGAAAAGAGTAAGGGTTCCGTAAGAGTTTTGTTGAGTCTCGTCAGGAACAGCCTCAGGCGGGCAGCCGGTAAGGCCGCCCGCGGTACATCCCCACCTGCTCGACCGAGCGGACGCGGATGACCTGCGCGGTGGTATTGTCGTTGCCGTCAATCTCCACAGCGCGGGCCACCAGCTCGCGGGCAATCTCGTCGATCTTTTTCTCCTGCGAGACGATCGCGGCGATCGTCCGATCGCTCATCTCGTCGTGCAGGCCATCGGTGCAAAGCACCAGTACGTCGCCGGCCAGCAGCGTGAGGGCGGTGGTATCGGGAGCGACGAACATCTCTTGCCCCACAGAGCGAATCAGCACGTGCCGGGATTCGGACTCGGCCGCTTCCTGGCGGAGATCAGCCCCATCTTGCTCTGCTCATTGACCCACGTGTGGTCTTGCGTGACCTGCCTGGCCACTCCGTTGCGAACCAGGTAGCAGCGCGAGTCGCCCACATGCGAGACGACCGCCTGATCGTAGCGCAGTGCACAGGCGACCAGCGTGGTGGCCATCTTCCGGCCCTGGTACTCAGGCTTCAGCGAGCAATCGTGAACGGCGGCGTTGGCCATCTCGATTAGACGCGGCATCAAAGTTGTGAGCATGGTGCCGGCCTGCGCCTTGGCAAATTCTTCGGTGAGGGTTTTGACGGCTGTGGCCGAGGCAACCTCGCCGAAGTCCATGCCGCCCACGCCGTCGGCAACGGCAAAGAGATAGCCATGGGATCGGGCCTGGCGGCGCGACGTGGGAATGAACGAGCCCATCGCGTCTTCGTTGTTGGTGCGAACTTTGCCGAAATCGCTGGCCTGGCCGAACTGTACGTCGAGCATGAGTGGCGCCGCCTGGAGATATTTCTTCGATGTCTGCAAATAAGAATGCGATTCAGAACCAAGGATAACCGGGACAAGGCCAGGGCTTCGCGGACTGCGGAAAAAGCTTCTGTCCATGATGAATCCTCTCCTTGCCTCTTGCCTGCAAACGTGCCACCGGGTGGCGCCTCCTGCCTCGACTTGCAGAGCAGGAAGAGCCACCCAGCGATTGTGGGAAAACGCGGTTGAATAAGACTATTGAGTCGTCATCTTGGAAGTGAGCAAAATCTCCTTGCCCTTGGCCTTCGAGGAGCGCAGGAAGTAAATCGCTCCGTAGATGCCCCAGACAGCGGAGATGCCCAAAGCCAGCAGCGGTTCCTTGAAGGTGCCCAGCCCGAAGACCGGGCTGATCAGGTAGAAGGCCATGCAGACCAGGTTGGCCAGCAGCCCGAAGCCGGGAATGAGAGTGTGCAGCACCAAGTTGTGGTCGGGGCGCTCATGATAGGCCACAATGCACAGGAAGCAACTCAGTGCATAAAGGATGAACGTGCCGAAGTTGGAGGTGAGGGTGACAGTCAGCAGCGAGTTGGGCAGCGCGGCCAGTTGGTCGTGCGAGAGGTAGCCCCAGTTGGAGAAGAGGCCGTGCGGCAGCGCGGCGATAGCTGCGTCCGCGGGAGCGCTGGCATCGCCGAAGACTAGGGCGACGGCGATAACCCCGATGACCGCGGAGATGACGGCCAGCGTCCAGATAGCCTTGCGCGGCGAGAGCGACTTAGCGTGCAGGATGCCGAAGTGCTCGGGAGCCTCGTCGTCCTTGCCCATCGCGTAGGTGACGCGGGCGCCGGTGTTCATGCAGGCCAGCGTGGTGCCGATCAGGGCAAAGAAAACGGTAATTGCCTCCGCCAGCATGAAGTACTTTCCATTCCCGTGACCCAGCAGAGCGTCGCCGACGATGATCATCATGTCGCCGATGGGCGCCGCTGAGGTGACCGCGCTCTGCATCGTATAACCCGAGTTAAGGAAGTAGTTGGCCGCGAAATACTCGAAGAGATAGCAGACCAGGCCCTGAATCAAGAGCGAGGCGATGACGGCAATCGGTATGTGCTTGGTGGGATTCTTGGCCTCGCCTCCCATCGAGGTCACCGATTCGAAGCCGACCAGGATCAGAATGGCGACCGTGGCCTGGATGAACATGAAGCTGAATTTGTGCGGCGCAATCACCGAAGCCGCGTTTTCGTGCGTGAGGAAGTTGCCGCTGGCGTCTGTCGTCGGGTAGGTGATGACGTAAGGAACCGGCTTGCCGGCCGAGTCGAGCAGGGGTTGAGGCACGCCGCTCGAGTCGCGGATTGTGGCGCCGGTCCTTGTCGGTGGCGAACTGGTAGGTGTAGGTGGCCAGCGTCTGTGTGTCGTACTGGAACGAGGTTTCGCCGGACGAGCCTGCCGGGTGGCTGGCGCGATAGCCGAGAGCCAGTACGCTGAAGACCACCAAAGCGGAGATCTGGATCACGTTGATGGCAATGTTGACCGCTGTCGAAGCGCCCGCGCCTTTGGAGGCGATCCAGGCCACGAAGAACGAGAAGACCACCGCGATCAGCGCCATGAAGAGTGGCCCGGGATTGGCGCCGCTCATGAAGCTGGGATAAAGGAAGCCGACCACGTAGCCGACGAAGATGCCGGTGACGGCCACCATCACGCCGGGATAAACCCAGTAGTAAAGGTGCGAGCCCCAGCCGACGATGAACTTGGCGACACGAGCGTACTTGAAGGCCTTGTCCTT
Organism: uncultured Acidobacteriaceae bacterium; assembly: GCA_963820195.1. Lineage (GTDB taxonomy): Bacteria > Acidobacteriota > Terriglobia > Terriglobales > Acidobacteriaceae > Telmatobacter. The sequence goes on from CAWFZU010000215.1 coordinate 8,200, forward strand.
GGAGAGCAGCGCCTGCTCGGCATAGTAGTAGCTCGATCCGGTGCCGGGATAGAGCTTGGAGATTTCAGCATAGGCGACCGCCGTGGCCAGGCAGAGCAGCAGGGCGGCAAAGATGCCCAGCCACATGGCCGGCGCGGTGGTGCCGGTGCCTGCCTGGATGACGAAGGTGAGCCAAAGGAAGGCGCCGGGGGCGATGAGGGCCATTGCGTTTGCGGTCAGCCCGGTAAGGCCCAGGGTGGCTTGCATCTGAGGTGCTTTTTGATCTGCCATGTAGCTTTCTCCTTAGGATTGAATTTCGTGGGTCTGCCCGGCGGTTGGCCCCGGGAAATTCGTAAAGCTTGCCCGTTGCGCCCAGTCTTCTGACCGATCTGAAAGCCGGTGCGAGTTAGTTGAATGCTAGGAGCGAAGTGATAAAGATGAAATGAAGAAGCGCGAGCGAGAAAACGGCGTATTGTTCACTTCGGTTTTCGCGTACGCTCCAGCCGTGCCCGCCCGGAGGCAGGACGGCTGAAAGGTGCGGTGTGGAACGAACTGGCGCCTGAAACGGATACCGTTCCGGCGCGTTGGCCTCTCTATTTTCCGGCGATGTTGTTGCCGAAGATGAAGCCGAATTCACCCACGGTCCGGAACTGCCCGGAATCAACTCCTGTCTTGCCGAAGACGTCTCCCGTCGTGAAGTTGGATGGCGTGCACATAGGCGAGATCCGCGCGTACAAAGAACCCGCCCTTCTGATAGGTGGGCGTAGCGGTGAAAGTGGTGCCTGCGCTGCCAGCCCCAAAGCCCAACAAATTGACCGATCCGTCGGTTGCATTCCCCGAACTCGTGAGGTATTCCACGCGCACCGGAAGCGAGAAGCCGCTCTTGAAGGCGTAGCTGGCGTTGATCGCGCCGCCAGTTGCGGATGTACCCTTAGGCACGCCTACCTTCGCGTTGGTGGGCAGCTTGCCGTACTGGAAGTACGGCGAAATGATCCATGGGCCCTTGGTGTACGTATAGATCACCGCGTGCATATAGCCGTTGTTCTGCACCGGTGTGGCCGTCGTTTGATAGACGGTCTGTCCGAGGTTCCCCATCCCGTCGTACACCAGGATATGAGGCCCCTTCGTCAGGGTCAGCGAACCCGAAAGCCACGAGTAGCGGTTGGAATAGTAACCATCATTCCAACTGATTGAGCCGGCCAAGTACTTACCCATGGTCTGGTTGATCTGGATGCCGTGATTGATGGCGTTTTCCTGATTCCAAACGATGCCGCGCTCGATGTTGAAGTTCTGGTAGGTAAACGTGGACTCGGCGCCCATCAGCGTGGGAAGAGAGCCGATCATGAACTGCGTGTTCTTACCCGCCTGCAACTTCAGGTAGGCGACCGGAACAGGCCCGTAGAAATTGTTCATGGTATTTTCGGCGTTCATAAACGGCACGCTGAGCGTCGGCATGGTGTAAGCGCCCGCCTGGATGTAGTACTGAACCTTTCCGTCCGCTTTCTGAATGAAGATTTCCCCGTTGCTCAGAGTGGCCTGCTTCGAGTCGTCTCCGGTAACGGCATTGTTCTGACCCAGCGCGTAGCCGGTTATGATGCCATTCACAGAGAGCTTGCCGAATGGGCCGGCATCAAAAATAGCCGGCGGAAGCCAAGTCAGCGGACCCGTGAGAACGAATGTGGAGAGCGGTGCTGGAGCCGCGGGAGCCGCGGCGGCTGGAGCGGCGGCCGGAGGGGTCTCGGGTGCCGGCGCAGGCGTTTGCGCGCTTGCCATCAATGCCATTGCCAAGGCTGAAGCGGCCATCGTTTCCAAAATGCGATTCGTTTTCATCATCGGGTTGTTCCTCCTAAAAATTTGTGTTGTAAAACGCGAAATGAATTCAGCCTTCCAGTTGATTCAAGGGCCCGCACCCGATTTAATGCAGGCTCCTTTCTGGAGTGAGCCTAACGGATTAACTCTAGTAACGCATTGCCCCTATAAAAATCACGTGAGGAACGCATGATGAACGCATAAGGAATACGCAAAAAGGATAATTGCCCCCCTTCGCCGCCGGAAGCTATGGACAGGAACTCACGTGAGAAATCAATCCTCCGCCTGATAAAATTCACCTTGAGGATTTCCTTACGATCCGCGTGTAACACTTGAATCGCGATGCTGCAGGAGCTCAGGACGACACTCGAAGCCGGAGATACGCTGGACCACTACCGCCTGGACGCGACAGTGGCGCGCAGCGGTATGTCCACGCTCTTCAAAGCCACCGATCTGAAGGACGGCAAGCAGGTAGCCATCAAGGTTCCCCATGCGGAGATGGAGGCCGATCCGGTCCTCGTCGAGCGCTTCAATCGCGAGGCGGAGATCGGCCAGCAGCTCGACCACCCCGGCATCGTGAAAACCTATGACGGCGAGCAGCGCAGCCGCAAGTACATGGTCCTCGAATGGGTCGAGGGGCGGTTGCTGCGCTCGATCCTGAACCAGGAGTGCCAGAGCCAGGCGTGCAAGCTGCCGATCGACCGCGCTATCCGCCTCACGCTGGCAATTTGCGACGCGCTCGACTATATGCACAAGCGCGGCGTGGTGCATCGCGACCTGAAGCCGGAAAACATCATGGTCGACGGCGAGGACCGCATCAAGCTGATCGACTTCGGCATCGCGATGAAAGAGGACGCACGGCGCCTGACCTTTGCCGGGCCCTCGCCGATGCTGGGCACGCCGGATTACATCTCACCAGAGCAGGTGAAGGGCCAGCGAGGCGATCAGCGCAGCGACATCTATTCGCTGGGCGTGATGCTCTACGAGATGCTCACCGGCCAGCCGCCCTTCCGCGGGCCCAATCCCCTGGCGGTGATGAACGAGCGCGTGCTGAATGACCCCCAACCGGCGCGCAAGCTGAGACCGGAGATTTCGCCGCAGTTGCAGGAGATTCTCTGTCGCGCCCTGGAGCGCGATCCGCGCCACCGCTACGCGACCGCCCAGGAGATGGCTTGGGAGCTGGAGCATCAAGAGCAGGTGGGCGTGGATGAGGACGCGCGCCGGTCGACCCTGGGTAGGCTGCATCTGCCTGCTGTGCGCAAGTTGCTCTTCTATGCGTGCCTGGTGCTGGTGCCCGCAATGCTTTTCGTGCTGATGCTGTTACTGGCGCGCTAACGGTACGACTCATCGCGGTGAATCACGAACTCCGGATAAGCGCCGCCGCCCAGCTCATGCAGGTCCATGCCGATGCGCTCGCCGTCCGCGTCCACGCGGAAGGGAACAACGCGGTTGAGCATCCAGAAGAGCAGGTAAACCAGTGGCAGCACCAGACCCAGCAGCGTGGCGATGCCCACTAACTGAGCCAACAGTTGCCCCGGCTGCGCGGCGAAGATGCCCGCGGCCAGCAGACCCCACAATCCGCCCACGGCGTGAACCGAGATCGCGCCCGAGGGATCGTCGATGGAGAGAGCCAGCTCCAGCAGCTCCACCAGCAGCGGCGTGGCAATGCCGGCGACAATGCCCACGAAGAGCGACTCGCCCGGAGTGACAATGCCGGCGCAGGCGCTCGAAGCCACCAGGCCGGCCAACCAGCCGTTGGCGCAGAGGCTGGCGTCGGGCTTGCCAAAGCGGAAGCGCGTCACCGCAAAGGTGGCCGCCAGCGCGCCCGATGCGGAGAGCAGCGTGTTCACCGCCGTCACCGGCAGCGCGCTGAGCGGCGCATGGAGCCAGAGCACCGCGCCGGCCACGTTCCACCCGAGCCAGCCCACCAGCGCCAGCAAGCAGCCGAAGAGCACATAAACGGCGTTGTGGCCGGGCAGGGCCGTCGAGAGGCCTTCCTTGGGAAACTTTCCCCTGCGAGGCCCGGCAATCCACACCACGACCAGCGCGCTCATCCCGCCCAGGACTTGCACCGTGGCTGCGCCGCCCCCATCCAGAAAACCCGCGCCCAGCGAAAAATTCACGCCCAGCTGGCTCAGCCAGCCACCGCCCCAGACCCAATGCGCCAGCATCGGAAAAACGGTCGCGGCCAGCACGGCGGCCAGCGCGCAGCCGGCGGTCAGGCGCAGACGGTCCGCTCCCGAACCCCAGGGAATCAGCGCGGCCAAGGCTACCGCTAAAAACTCAAAGAGTAGCGCAAGTTGCGCGTGCGCCGGAGCGGCGCTCAATCCGCCCAGCAGAAACGGCCCCGTGCCCAGCCAGTTCCACGGCTTCCCGGCCAACTGAATCACGTGGCCCGCGCCGCCAATCCATGTTGCGCCCACCAGCGCGAAGGCGATGGCGGTCACGGCCACGATAGCCAAATTGCCCAGCAGCCCCTGAGCGGCCGAGCGGCAGCGCCCCAGGCCGGTGTTGATCAGTGCAACGCCGGCGATGGCCAGCGGTGCCAGCAGCAGCAGCGCCAGGCACAGCGCGAAGGCAGCGTCTGAGATCGGAGTGGGGTTCATCAGCGTCCCTCCCCACGAGCAGCTTCCATGTGTCCGCGCACCGCCACGGCCAGTCCGAGGCATTCGACCCCCAGCCCGCAGAGCACAAAAGCCGCTCGCGGCGCGGCGTCAGGAAAGAGCACCAGCGCCGCGATGGAGAGAAAGAATCCGGCTGGCATCACCAGCAATCCGGCGAACTTCATTGAGCTTCCTTTCCGAGCAACCAAGGGAGTGCCCGCGCAAATTCACAAAAAGGAAGGCGGCGGACCGGGCTTTGCTGCCTAGGGCCGCTATCAATTTTTGTCGGGTCAATCGGCGGCAACGCCTTTACGAAACTATAAAGCATCCGGGTTCGGGATTCACCAGAGTGCGGCAGGCAGCCGGGCGCGCAACCGGCACCCGCCCCTTTATACTAAGGTGTTTGCAGAATACAAAAAGGCGAGCCGGGAATCGGCGCGTAGTGAAGGAGCAGACTTTGGCGCAGGCGGAGATTGGCATCATCGGCGGCAGCGGGCTCTACTCGATGCCCGGATTCACAAACATAACGGAAGAGCGCGTGGAAACGCCTTTTGGCGAGCCTTCCGACGCCTTCGTGCTGGGCGAGCTGGAAGGCCGCGCGGTCGCCTTTCTGGCCCGCCATGGGCGCGGCCATCGCATCCTGCCGTCGGAGCTGAACTTCCGCGCCAACATCTACGCAATGAAGAAGCTGGGCGTCGAGCGCATCCTATCGGTCTCGGCCGTTGGCTCGCTCAAAGAGGAGCATAAGCCCACCGATTTCGTGATGCCCGATCAGTTTATCGACCGCACCTGCCATCGCATCTCCACCTTTTTTGGCGAGGGCATCGTCGGCCACGTGGCCTTTGGCGATCCGGTCTGCGCAACGGTGGCCGAGGCGGCGGTGGAGGCCTGCGCCTCGGTGGGCGTGGTGGGCAAGCTGGGCGGAACCTATGTCTGCATGGAAGGCCCGCAGTTCTCAACTCGCGCCGAGTCGAATCTCTATCGCAGTTGGGGCGCGGACGTGATCGGCATGACCAACCTGCAGGAGGCCAAGCTGGCCCGCGAGGCGGAGATCTGCTACGCCACCATCGCCATGATCACCGACTACGACTGTTGGCGCGAGGGCCACGACGCGGTCACCATCGAAGAGATTGTGCGCGTGCTGCACCAGAACGCCGAGAACGCCGCGCGTGTTGTCAAGGCTGCCGTGGCTGCGATGCCGCGCGAACGTAACTGCGCCTGCGCCTCGGCCGCAAAGTACGCCGTGCTGACCCAGCCGGATGCGATTCCCGCCGCGGCGAAAGAGAAATTGAAACTACTCTTCGGGAAGTACCTTGGGGCATAGCCAATTGCCTTTTGAATGAAGAAACCGTTTTGTAACAGGGCCGACTTTAATCGTGCCGTAAATGCGGAGAAATGAATGCTGGCTTTTCGAGGACTGCATAAGAAATTCACACAAACGCGCTGGAGGCGCAGAGTTGGTTAGCCCCGCGCTTTAGCGTGGGGAAAGGTATTCTAAAAGTTTGTTACGGAGTCCTGTAGGGACGGCGCAAGGACATTGTTTATGCAGGAACGAATAGCCCGGATGCATTTTAGAAAACAAGTTTAGATCCAAGAGAGGAAACAATGGCGATTACCGTAGTAGGCAGCGTAGCCTTCGACACGATTGAAACCCCGGCGGGCAAGCGCGAGCGCTGTCTGGGCGGGGCAGCGACGTACTTCTCGCTTTCAGCCAGCTATTTCACCGATGTGCGCGTCATCGCCATCGTCGGCGAGGACTTCGGCAAGCGGCAACAGGCGGTCTTCGATGCGCGTTCCATCGATACCGCCGGAATCGAGCGCATAAAAGGCAAGAGCTTCTTCTGGGAAGGTTCCTACCTCGAAAACATCAACGAAGCCAAAACGCACTCGACCGAGCTGAATGTCTTCGCCGCCTTCGAGCCGAAGATTCCCGACTCGTATCGCGACTCAGAGTTTCTCTTTCTCGCCAACATCGATCCGGTCTTGCAGCGCCGCGTGCGCGATGCCATGCCCAATGTGAAGCTGGTGGCCGGCGACACGATGAACTACTGGATCAAGGATCATCGCCCAGCGCTGTTGGAAGTTTTGAAGGGCCTCGACATTCTGCTCATCAACGACTCCGAGACGAAGATGCTGGCCGGCAACAACAACCTCGTTCAGGCCGCGCGCGCCGTGATGGCACTGGGACCGAAGACGCTGGTGGTCAAGCATGGCGAGTACGGCGCGACGCTCTTCCACGGAGCAAAGATTTTCAGGGCTCCGGCCCTGCCTCTCGAAGAGGTCATCGACCCCACCGGCGCGGGCGACAGCTTTGCCGGCGGCTTCTTCGGCTATCTGGCCTCGCAGCCGGAACAGACCCTGGCCGCCTACCGCAGCGCCATGTTCTACGGCAGCGTGATGGGTTCCTTTGCCTGCGAACGCTTCGGCACCGAGCGCATGCAGCAACTCACGCGCGCCGAGATCGACGCTCGCTTCAACCTCTTCCGCGAGTTGACGCACCTTGACTAAGCAGCACATCTCGCGTGACGAACGGCTCCTCGTCGTGACCTCGTGCGCGGCGGCTTCGATCCTCGCGATCTTCTGGAGCTGGCGCAATGGCGCGATGCTCAACTACGGCGATGCCGTCGCTCACCTGCACATTGCGCGGCGAGTCTTCGATGCGCGCCTGCCGCGGCTCACCGAGCTGGGCTCGGTATGGCTGCCGCTGCCGCACATTCTGTTGCTTCCTTTTGTGCAGGTTTACAGTTGGTGGGCCAACGGAATCGCCGGCGTGATTCCCTCGGCGCTGGCCTATCTTGCCGCCTGCGCGGGCATCTATCGCCTGGCGCGCCACTGGCTCGCGCCAACTCCCTCGGCGCTGGCGCTGGCCTTCTTCGCGCTCAATCCCAATCTGCTCTATCTGCAAACCACGGCGATGACCGAGCCGCTTTTTGTTTGCGAGATGGTCTGGGTTGCGGTGTGGCTGGTCGAATGGCGCGCGAGTCTGGACGCAGATGCAAAGCAATTCCGCCGCCTGCTCTGCCTGATCGCCGTGGCGCTCATCGCTGCCATCTTCACGCGCTACGATGGCTGGATCATGGCACTCGTCACCTGGACATGTATGGGCCTCACGCTCCTGCGCCGTGGCAAATTGCGCTCGCTCACCTTCTGGATCGCCAGCGCCTTCATCGTTGCCGCGCCGCTGGTGTGGTTCCTCTATAACGCGATCGGCTTTGACGATTGGCTCTACTTCGCTCGCGGCCCGTATTCGGCCAAGGCCATCGAGTTGCGCACCATGTCGCACGGAGCCGGACCGCCGCACCCCGGCTGGCACAATCCCTGGGTCTCGCTGCTCTTCTTTGTGAAGGTCGCCGAGATGGATGCCGCAGCAGCCGCCTGGGGCAACGTGCTGCTGGTGGTGAGCCTGATGGCAACGGCGTGGGCCTGGCTGACCGAGCGCAAGCGCGCCTTCACCTGGGCTCTGCTGCTCTGGTTCCCGGTTCCTTTTTATTCCTGGTCGGTGTCGTACGGATCGGTGCCTATCTTCCTGCCTCCCTGGTGGCCGCACTCCTGGTACAACACGCGCTACGGCATGGAGCTGCTGCCCGCACTGGCTCTGGGGCTGGGCTTTGCCGCCCACGGTGCACTCGCCACGCTCCATCGCTTTAAGCCGCGCTGGTCGCAGATGGCAGTGGGCGCGCTCTTCGCGCTCGTGGCCGTGAACGCGCTTCAGATGCTGCGCGAGCATCCTTTGACATATGTCGAGGGAGTCAAGAACATCGAGGCGCGGAGAGCTTATGATGAATTGATTCCGCCTGTGCTGCGCGCGCTACTGGCCGCGCGTCCCGGCGGCATCGTGCTGATGGATACATCGGTCTATCCGGAGCTTGTCGCCTTCACGGGAATTCCCCTTCGCCAGACCATCAACGAGAGCGATCTCTCAATCTACAGCGACGCATTGTCCGCGCCGGCGGAACACGCCGATCTTGTGCTCGCCTTTGACGGAGACCAGATCGACCGCGCGGTGAAGGCGCATCCTGAGGGTTTGAGGGTGTTGTATCGTTTCAAAACGACAGGGCAGCCGGCAGGCACGATTTATACTTCGGATAAGTCCAGATAGCAAAGGCGACGGGCTATAGAGCGTTTTCACCGATACTCTGGGTGTCCCACCCTCGCCGCGTTCGTATTTTACGGCTAGGGTGGGATGCCAAGATCTAGCCCTGAGCGCTCTTTACCCATTACGATTCGGAGGAAGATTGATTCCCTTTACCAAAGCGCACGCCTGCGGCAACGACTTCCTGATTGTGACCGAAGAGGCCGCGGCAGACCACGATTGGGCGAGTCTGACGCAACGGCTGTGCGCGCGAAACACTGGCATCGGCGCCGACGGCGTGGAGTTCTTCGCCTGGACCGGTGAGCGCTCGGGCCGCATTCGACTGCACAACGCCGACGGCTCCATCGCCGAGATCAGCGGCAACGGAACACGCTGCGTAGCCGCATGGATGGCGCGCGAGCGCGGCTTCCAGCCCGGCGATGAAGTGGAGATCAGGACTGATGCAGGCTTGCGAGTTTGCCAGATCAATACGCTGCAAATCGACGGAGAATTCACCGTCGAAGTGACCACTGGAATGGGCATCCCTTCGTTCGCTCCCCGCACTGTCGGGTTGCAGAGTGGGCATGTAATGAACGGCGTCGAAGTCTCCACCGGCAATCCGCATTTTGTCATTGTTACTGACTATGCTGACTTTGTTTTCGCCGGTATGTCGTGGCAGGCAATCGGCGCGGAGATCTGCATGCATCCGGGTTTTTCTCACCAGACAAACGTCGAATTTCTGCGCATCTCCGGCCCGGACGAGATCGAAATCCGCATCTTCGAGCGCGGCGTCGGCCCCACCTCCTCCTCCGGCACCGGCAGCAGCGCAGCCGCCACGGCGGCCATCGCGTTCAGCGGCTGCCATTCGCCGCTCACCGTCGTCGCACCCGGCGGCGCGCAGACCATTGCATGGAGCGGACCTGGGACCGAGCTGTTCCTGACCGGCCCAGCATCGCTGATTGCCCGCGGAGAGGCGTGGCCCGCATGACCGCCCTGCTCAAGCCGCGCGCTGTTTCTTCCGACGCCCAGGTGGCCGTCGTCTCGCCGGCTTCCACGCCGCAGCCGGAGCGCGTCGAGCGCGGCCTGGCTGCCTTGCGCGCTCTTGGTTACGCGCCGCAGCCCTCCGAGCACATCCTCGCTCGCGGCCCGCTTTATTTTGCGGGCACGCCGGCCATGCGCCTCAGCGACCTGCATCATGCCTATGCCGACGATCAATCGCGCGCCATCTTCTGCACGCGCGGCGGTTACGGATCGAACTATCTGCTCGACGATTTAGACCTTGACCTGATCGCCGAAAGCGCCAAGCCGCTCATCGGCTATAGCGACCTGACCGCGATGCACCTCTGGCTGCTCGATCAGATTCAATTGCCGGCCTTTCACGGCCCCATGCTCTCGGCCGATTTAGCGCGTGAAGATGGCGTTCATCTGCCCAGTCTGCAAGCTGCGCTCGGCGGCAAGCCCTACATTGTAGGCGCAACCGAGGGCGTGCGCGCCTTGCACCCCGGCCGGGCTCGCGGCACACTCTATGGCGGCTGCCTGAGCATTCTCGTGGCTCTGCTGGGCACCACCTACGAGCCGCAAACCGAAGGCAAGCTGCTCTTCCTTGAAGATGTCGGCGCCAAGCCCTATCAGATCGACCGCATGCTCTGGCAACTGCGCGAGGCCGGCAAGATGGAGGGCGTGCGCGGCATCGTCTTCGGCGAGATGCTCGATTGCACTTCGCCCGGTGCGCCGCCCGAGTTACTCGATCAGGTGATTCTGCGCGCCTTCGAAGACTTCAAAGGCCCGATCGCAATCGGCCTGCGCTCGGGCCACGTTTCGCGCTCGAACGTGACTCTGACATTCGGCGTCGAAGCTGAGTTGCTGGTGCACAAAGAAGCGCAGTTGCATCTGATCGAGCCCGCGGTGACGCCATGACATTCACGCCCCGGCACATTCACCTCAGCGGCATCTGCGGCACGGCGATGGCCTCGCTGGCCGGACTCTTGCAGTTGCAGGGCCATCGCATCACCGGCTCCGACAAGGCCGCCTATCCGCCGATGAGCGATCTGCTCGCATCTCTGGGCATTCCCATCCTGGAGCCGTACGCCGAAGCGAATCTCTCGCCCGCGCCTGATCTGGTCGTCATCGGCAACGCGCTCTCGCGCGGCAATCCTGAGATTGAGCGCGTGCTTGACGAGCGCATTCCCTTCACTTCGATGGCCGCACTGCTGCACGAAGAGTTTCTCGTGGGCCGCGAGCCGCTGGTCGTCGCTGGAACGCACGGCAAGACCACCACCACCAGTATGCTGGCCTGGATCTATCAGGTAGCCGCGCGCGAAAACCCGGCGTTGGAGTCGTCGTTTCTGATCGGCGGCGTCGCGGAAAATTTTGGGACCAGCTTCCAACTGCGTCCTACGCGCACGTTTATTATCGAAGGCGACGAGTACGACACCGCCTTCTTCGACAAAGGCCCCAAGTTTCTGCATTACTTTCCCGATGCGCTGATCCTCACCCACGTGGAGTTCGACCACGCCGACATTTATGCCGATCTCGAAGCCGTGAAGATTGCCTTCAAGCGACTGGTCAATCTGGTTCCGCGCCGCGGCCTCATCGTTGCCTATGACAACAGTGACAATGTAAGCGATTGCGTGGCCCGCGCCTTCTGCCGCGTCGAGCGCTACGGCTTCAGCGAAGCCTCCGACTGGCCCATACGGAATCTGCGTCACGAAGACGGACTCACGCGCTGGGAGCTTTGGCGCGCGGGCGTGCTGTGGGCCGAACTGGCGATGCGCATGGCCGGCGAGCACAACGCGCTGAACGCCACCGCCGCGGCCGCATTGGCGTTTGGACAAGGCGTGAGTAAAGAGGCAATCGTCGCGGCGCTGGCCACGTTCAAGAGCGTCAAGCGCCGCATGGAAGTACGCGCCGTCATCAACGGCATCACCATTATCGAAGACTTCGCGCATCACCCCACGGCCATTCGCGAAACGCTGCGCGCACTGCGCGCCGTGTATCCCCAGTCACGCTTATGGGCGGTGTTAGAGCCGCGCTCGAACACGCTGCGGCGCAAGGTGCTCGAAGCCGATCTCATCGCGAGCTTGCGCCACGCCGACCGAGTAATCCTGGCCGGCGTCTATCAGCAGCAAAGTATTCCCGACGCCGAGCGCCTGCATCCCGAAGAGGTTGTCCGCGCGCTCAACGCCGCCGGAACCCAAGCCGAACTCTGCTCCGATGTACCCGCGATCCTCAACCGCATCGTGCCGCAACTGCAATCCGGCGATGTGGTGGCGATCCTTTCCAATGGCGGATTCGATGGCATTTATGAGAAACTTCCCCTGCGACTCAAAGACATTCTGGGCTGACATAGCGGAAAGATTGGCATGATCCCTTTTTTCATCTTCATGGCCACGATGGTCGTCACCGGAATCCCCACGGCGCTGCTCTTCATTCCCTGGTGCGCGCTGACGGGTAACGTGCTGCCACTCTACAAGGGCACGCGCTTCATGCTCTTCAGCAGTTGCTGGATGGCAGGGGTGCGCTTCCACGTCGAAGGCCGAGAGCGCATACCACGCGACCGGGCGTGCATCTTCATGTCCAATCACGTCTCCAACCTGGACCCGCCGGCACTGATCTCGCTGATTCCGGGACGCACCTCGGCCTTTATGAAGCGCTCGCTGATGCAGTTGCCCATCCTGGGAACCGGCTTCCGCCAGGGCGACTTCATCGCCGTCGACCGCTCCGGCAGCCCGGTTGACGCGGAGAGAAGCGTCGCCGCTGCCAAGCGTGTTCTGGCCAAGGGCGTGCACATGACCACCTTTGTAGAAGGCACGCGCTCGCCGGACGGCCGCATGCTGCCCTTCAAGAAAGGCCCCTTTTATCTGGCCATGGATTCGGGCGCGCCGTGCATTCCGGTTTCCATCCACGGCACTGAGAGCATCCAGGGCAAAGGCAGTTTGCGCATCCATCCGGGAACGGCGCAAGTGGTCTTTCATCCGCCCATCGACCCGGCCGGTTTCGCCACGCGCGACGAGCTGATGCAGGCGGTTCGCGCGGCCATTGCCTCCGGGCTGCCGGAGTGGATGCGGAGGTAGAGGAACTCATGTTTGTCTCACTCTTCGTAATCGTCGTCATTCTCGCTTTGAGCATTCCCGCGGCGGCGATCTTCGTTCCGCTGGCCGCGCTCACCGGCAAGATCGAACCGCTCTACTCCGTGACCTGCTTCATTGTCCGCACCGGCTTTGCCGCCGCTGGCATCAGCGTGCGCATGGAGGGATGGGAACGGGTTCCCCCCGGCCGGGCGTGTATTTTCATGGCCAATCACGTCTCCAACCTCGACCCGCCGGCGCTGATTTCCTGGATGCCAGAGCATACGGCCGCCTTCTCCAAGCGCGCCATCTTCAAAATTCCCGTCTTCGGCTACTGCCTCAAACTGGGCCAGTTCATTCCCGTGGATCGCACGGGAAACGCGGCCAGCGCACAGGAGAGCGTGGCCGCTGCCAAGCGCATCATAGCCAAGGGCCTGCACATCACTACGTTTGTTGAAGGCACGCGCTCCCAGGACGGCCGCCTGCTGCCTTTCAAGAAGGGGCCGTTTTATCTGGCGATGGAGACGGGAGCCCCGTGCATTCCCGTCTCGATTTACGGTACCGAGACGCTGATGGCCAAGGGCAGTTTCGCCATCAAACCGGGGACCGCGCACATTGTCTACAACGCGCCGGTCTATCCCCAGGACTATGCCACTCGCGATGAACTCTCCGAAGCCGTGCGCGCGGCCATCGCCTCCGGTCTGCCGGAGTGGATGCGGAAGTGAGGCTCTACGGCTGCACCACAGCGTTGTAACCGTCGTTGGTCAGCTTCTCACGCATTGCGTTGGCCTCGCTGAGGCTGTTGAACGGGCCGATCCGCACGTGGAACTGCCCGTCGGTGGCGTCAAGGCTGACGGCCGGCTCAAAACCCCGCTTGCGCAGAGCGCCCACCAGCACATCCGCATCCTCCTGGTGGGAGACGGTGGCAATCTGGACCATCAGCGCAGGAGCGGGTTGGGCGGAATTAGTACCAGCCGCCTGAGTCGAGCCGGAAGTCTGCGCTGCGGCGGCCGTTCCGGCGCTGGAAGTTCCAGCCCCTGGCAGGCTTTCCTCGGCGGCCGGCTGCTCGGCAATCGTTTGCGGGACGGCTTTCGGCTTGGCAGAGGATCCGGCCGCCGCCGAAACGGCTCCAGCACCGGACGGCTGGACAACCAGCGCATCGTGGCCGCCGCCTCTGCCCATCGAGTAGCCCAGCCCGAAGCACAGGCCGCAGAGCAGAACCAATCCAATAAACAGGCCCGCCACCAGCATCGG
>CAWFZU010000216.1:0-6754 GCA_963820195.1 uncultured Acidobacteriaceae bacterium
TGAGCGCCAGGCCCAATTCGTCAAAGCGAATCTTCGCCGCGCCTGCGGAAAAGTAATCGTAGCCAGCAGCGCGTTTCCGTCCGGGTTGCAGAAGAGCGCAATCTCCGTGGGGCGCAGCGACGGGGCAAAGCCGCGCGCAACCTGGGCAAAGGCCTGCGCGGCCTCGACCAGCAGCGGCGCGGCAATGGGGCACTCGCTCATGGGAACCACCGCGTGGGAGCGGCGTCCGCGATAGCCCGGCTTCCCCGCCGCATCGAAGGCCAGCCGGATGCGGTTGCGATAGCGCCACGGCTCGCCGGCCAGTACGGCGATCTCGGCGGGCACGGCCACGCCGCCGCGCTCCAGCGTTTCGCGCAGAATGGCCTGCTTGAAGGCCAGTTGGCTCTTATAGTCCGTGTGCTGGTAATGGCAGCCGCCGCAAGCGCCGAAGTGCGGGCAGGCGGGCACAACGCGCTCCGGCGCGGCGCGGAGCAATCTCCTCGGCCTCGGCAGTCGCATAGCCGGATTTGCTCTGCGTGATGCGCACCCGCGCCTGTTCGCCGGGCAAGGTGAGCGGCACAAAAACGGCCTTTCCCTCCAGGCGCGCCAGAAAAGCTCCGCCGTAGATCGGCTTTTCAATTTCGACGAGCGGCAATTTGGAGGGAGGCAGGGGTGTTAATCCCCGCGTACCGCCAGCAGAATCAGCGTGAGCCTTCGCCCCGGAGGATTTCTTCCCGGATTTGTTTTTTCCGGCAGAAAGCCTCTTCGCAGCCTGTTTGGCCCGGCGCTGCTTGGTAATTTGTTTTCTGGGCGTCATTGCTGGCTCATATAAAAGAGGCTGAGGCGCGGCAGGTTGTAATGCACCAGCAACTGCTTCTGCACAAATTGCCGTTCCACCTGGCGCAGTTGCACGGCGCCCATGCGGCTGCGATAGGGCGCCAGCTCGCGCGCCGCATGCTCTTTGAGTCCGACCAGCAACTCTTCCGGTGCCGCCGCGGTCAGAGCGGCAAAGAGCTTCTCTTCGAGCACCGTGAGGGTGCGTTCCAGCGCTTCCAAATCAGTGAGCCGCGGCGCTTTCATCCGTCACGGCAGCGCGCGCCTCGGCGGCCAGCTCGCGCAGTCGGGTGGCGGTTGCGGCGCAGGCTTCGGGGGCCACACGTCGCCGCATCCAGCGCGGCGGCTGCGGCTTCAAGGTGCGCGGCCACGCGCTCCTGCTCAAAGCCCGATTCGCGGCTGACGGCGCTTGCGCCGGAGCTGTTCCGGCGGCGGCCTCGCGCAGCTCTTCGGCGGCTTCCATCACCGCCTGCGCGCACCAGGCCAGGCCGTTGATCGCGCCGCATCCGGCCGCGCTTCTGCCGCGCCTCGTACTTGTCGAAGGCCGCATCGATGCCGCGCAGCACCGCCTCCAGCGGAATGCCGGCCTCGCGCCAGGTCTCGATCAGCGCCCAGTCCAGCGTCGAGAGCAGCAGCAGCGCCCCGCGCCGCTGCTGAAAGCGCTCTTCGATCTCGGTGAAGTAGTTGAAGTAGTTGAGCACGGGCGTAGCCTCAGTGCGCCCGGCTGCGCGGCTTGGCGGTGCGGTTGCGCTCGAAGAGAATCAGCAGCCCATCGAGGGTGAGCATGTCGTCGATCTCGGCGATGAAGCGCGAGTCCTCGGCGATCTGCCGCGCCAGGCCGCCGGTGGCGATGACCCGCGGCTGCGCGCCCAGCTCAGCAACGATGCGCTCCAGAATGCCGTCCACCAGGCCGATGTAGCCGAAGTAAAGCCCGCTCTGCAGGTGGGTGACGGTGTTGGTGCCGATGACCTTGGCCGGGCGCTTGATGTCCACGCGGCTCAGCCGCGCGGCGCGCGAAAAGAGCGCATCGGCGCTGAGGCCCAGGCCCGGGCGCAATGGCCCCGCCCAGGTACTCGCCCTTGGCCGAGATCACGTCGAAGGTGGTCGCCGTGCCGAAGTCCACCACGATGCACGGGCCGCCGTAGCGCTCGAAGGCGGCGATGGCGTTCACCAGCCGGTCCGCGCCCAGGTCCGCCGGAGTTATCCTGCAGCACCGGCATGCCGGTCTTGATGCCCGGCTCGACAAACAGCGGCTGCGTGTGGAAGTAGGTCTCGCAAACCTGGCGCAGCGTGGACTCCACCGGCGGCACCACCGAAGAGATGATGATGTGGTGCACCTGGCTGGTGGCCAAGCCATTCATTTCGAAGAGATTGACGAACAACACGCCATACTCGTCGGCGGTCTGCGAACGGTGTGTAGTAACTCGCCAGTGCGCAGCCAGTTCGGGCTTCTCGCCCTCAAGCCGGTATAGCCCCAGCACCGTATTCGTATTTCCGACATCGATTGCAAGCAGCATTATCTTCTCAGCTTATCTCTACGGCGCGAATCCCGCCGGTCTGCACGGTAATCAATCCATCCTCGGTTCGCACTCGCAGGAATCCATGTTCGTCCAGTCCGGCCGTAACTCCCGCGCAAGCTTGTGGGCCATGCACTTCAACTCTTCGTCCGCGAATCCACGTGGAGGCCTGCTCGACGCGCGTTGGAATCGTTGATCCCGCCGCCGGATCGGCCAGCCCAAGCGCCTCTCGCTCCAGCGATTCTAGCAGGAAAACGAGTAAATCCTGGCGCGATACTCTCCTGCCAGCTTCCAAATCGAGTGAAGTAGCAGGTGTGGTCAAATCAAGGGCGAAGATCCGCTGATGGACATTGATGCCCACACCGGCCGCCACAAAATCAACCGAGCCGCCTGAAGTCTTCGACTCGACCAGAATGCCGCCGACCTTCTTGGGACCAATAAGCAGATCATTGGGCCATCGCAAATCGACGCCCGGTCCGGCGGCGGAGCGAATCGCCTCGGCGGCTGCCAGTCCCGCGGCCAGTGGAAGCAGCGGCAGACGGACGGCGGGAAGCTGAGGACGTAGCAGCACGCTCACATAAAGCCCTTCGCCGGCAGCCGACTCCCATGCGTGATCACCGCGCCCGCGGCCGGCCAGTTGCTCATCGGCCAAGTAGACCGAGCCGTGCGGCGCCCCGTGACGCGCGGCATCTATCGCATCGGAGTTTGTGGAATCCGTGACCGGAGAATAATGCAGCTTGCCCGCGAAGACCGTTCCGGCAAGCGCGAGGTCGAGCGCCGCAAGATCGTACACGGCTACGCCGTTTCCGCGGCGATGCGCATGGAGATGTTCGCTGCCTTGGCCGAGTGAGTCAGCGCGCCCACGCTGATAAAGTCCACTCCGGTTTCGGCGTAGGCGCGAATGTTTTCCAGCACGATGCCGCCCGAGGCCTCGATCGGAATGCCGTTCCCAGCCTCTCCTCTTGTTGCCCTTCGGATCCGTTCTACAGACTTCTTCACTTCCTTCGGCGTCATGTTGTCCAGCAGAATCGCCTCAGCGCCGAATTGAAGCGCTTCTTCCAGCTCCTGCTCGCTGCGCGCCTCCACCTGCACGCGCTGGCCCTTCTCGCGCCGTTCGAGCGCCTGCTTGAGCACCACGGGCAGTCCCCCGCCCAGCGAGATGTGGTTGTTCTTGATAAGAATGCTGCTGGCCAGATCGAGGCGGTGATTGGTTCCACCGCCGCAGAGGACGGCGTATTTTTCCAGCGTTCGCAAACCCGGAACCGTCTTGCGCGTATCGAGCAGGCGAACGCCAGTACCGTCAATTGCGTCCACAAATTGCCGCGTCAGCGTGGCAATCCCGCTCAGATGCTGCATCATGTTCAGAATCACTCGCTCGCAACTCAGCAGCGCACGGGCGTTGTGGCGAATCACGGCCAATACCTGACCATCATGCACGCGCACGCCGTCGAAGATCTCTGGATGACTGATCACTTCGAAGCGGGTCTGCGCCGGGGCGCGCCGGTCGAGACGGGCGAAGATCTCCAGGCAGCGAGGCACCGATCCCAAGCCGCAAACCACCATCTCCTGCCGCGCAACAATCGAGGCGGAGGCGCGCAGGCCGGGGTCGATAGTGAGATTGGTCGTGGTGTCGCCGGCTGCCTGATCTTCAATCAGCGCCCGCTCCAGCAACGCGTCGATGCTGCTGCTCTTCCAATCCATGGTTCCCTAGCGCGCCTCAGAGTTGTGCTTGATCTTTTTTGCTCAGAAGAAAGTTATAAATGATCCGCTTAGCGCGTTCATCAACTTGAGTGCCAAGGGTAATAAACTGCGTTCCGTTGCTTCGATTGATTTGCAGCGAACTCTCCGGCCTGTCGCCGGAACTTCCTTCAACGAGTTTTTGCCACAAGCCGGGTTTGCCCTGCTTGCGCCTGTCTATCAGAGTGATCTCTCCGAGGTCTTTGTACCAGAGCACGGAGACAATGTTGCGGGCATCCCGCGCCATGATTCCACTGGCCGCCAGGAGAAAGAATTGAGAGTAGCCGGCGCCAAACGATCGTGCGCCGGCGAGGTCAACAATCGCTAGGGCTGACCCAAGCCTACCCAGGTGGTCGGCGATCATTTGCTTGATCTCCTCGGTGAATTGCGACTCGACAAGGCAGCCGGGCACGCCGTCAAACGAGAGGGCCGGCGCCTCCTGGACGCTCCGGGGCGGGGTGTAAACGCTGTCCGCAGGGCTTCTGTCCACAGGAGTTGTTGCCACCGGGGTGCTCTCCGCAGGCGTTTCCACAGCGCCTCCAGCGTGCGTCTTAAGCTCCCGCCAGGCCACTTGGATTTCCTTGAAATGTTCTTCCGCATCCGCGCGCAGGCTGGCGTAGTTCTCATAAAGATCCGGATGCCACTGCTTCACAGATTCGTTATAGGCTGCTTCAACCTCTGATTCCGAGGGTATTCCGTACGCGATTCCCAGCGTCCGATAATGTTGCCGGCATTGAGCACAGTCGCAAGGCATAGCTTATCTTCCTTTGTTCAGATTATCTAACGCCGCGCGCGCTTTTACCAGCAGTAAACGCGTTTCGGCCTCCTGCTTAACCAATCCCTCGATCACATGCGCAGGAGCTTTGGCCCTGAAGCCTTCGTTCTCTAACTGCCGCTCGGCAGAGATTAGACCCTTCTCATACTTCGCAATCTCTTTCGTGAGTCGCTCGCGCTCGGCGGCCACATCAATGGTGTGCTCGTATACGATCCGCCCTGCATAGTAGCCCATATAACGAAAAACATCTGGCCCCTGTAAGTCCGATTCCGAGAACTGAATCGTCGAAACGCGAGCGAGCTTCTGAATTACTTCAAGATTGTCCGAGAAAGTCTTCTCTGCAACGGGTACGGCGTGGATAATGATCGGGACGACGTTCTTCTCTGGAACGCCGGCTTCTTTGCGCCCGTGTCTGACATCACCGACTAGATTCTCTAGATACAATTGGGCGAAGGCATCTTCTTCGAAGCTTACGCCTCCGATTTGCCAATAAAAATCACTCTTCGACGTCGCCGGATACTGTGTCAACGCAATCGACTTTGCTGGCGGATTGCTGTCGTAGAGAGCATGCCAAATCTCTTCAGTGATAAAAGGCATAAAGGGCGAGAGCAACCGCAACGCCGCTTCAAAAACCTGAACCAGCGTGGTAAGCGCGGCCTTGGTCTGCGCTTTGTCGGCGGTTTCAGAAAAGTCCAGCCGCAGCTTGACGATCTCCAAGTACCAATCGCAGAAGCTGCCCCAGAAGAATTGATAGATGATGTTGGCCGCTTCGTCGAAGCGATAGCTCTCCAGCGACTGATTCACTTTTTCCGCGGTGACGTAGAGTTCGGCTACGATCCAGCGAGCTTCGAGCGGGTCACTGGGAGTTGCAACTGGCATCTTACCCAGTGCGGCGGGATCGACGGTGATACCGATCTCCGCGGCGCGGTCTACATTCATAAAGAGAAACCGAGCGGCATTCCATATCTTGTTGGCGAAGGCGCGGTAGCCCTCGGTGCGGGCCACATTGAAGGCGATGTCGGTGCCCGGCGAGGCCATCGAGGCCAGCGTGAAGCGCACCGCATCCGTCCCGTACTGCTTGACGATCTCGATGGGATCAACGACGTTACCCTTGGTCTTGGACATCTTCTCGCGGTTGGCGTCGCGGATCAAGGCGTGAATATAAACGTCGCGGAAAGGAACCGAATCCGCAAGCGAGCGGGCGCTCCCGTCGGGCATCGGCACGTCGGCGGCGAACCAGCAGCCGAACATGATCATGCGCGCAACCCAGAAGAAAAGAATGTCAAAGCCGGTAACTAATAAACTCGTAGGATAAAAGGCGTCGAAGTCCCCGCGATTTTCCGCAGTGATGTTAGGCCAGCCGAAGACGGAAACCGGCAGCAGGCCCGACGAGAACCAGGTGTCGAGCACGTCGGTCTCCTGCGTTATCTTCTCTGAGCCACAATGAGCGCAAACGGCAGGATCGATGCGGGCGACGGTGATCTTGTAACAGGAGGAGCAATGCCATGCTGGAATGCGATGACCCCACCATAGCTGCCGCGAGATACACCAGTCGTGGATATTTTCCATCCATTCCAGATAGACCTTCTCATACTGATTGGGAACGATGCGAATCGCTTTGTTGCCCTGCGCATCTGACTTGACTGCCGCTATGGCTTTCTCCGCTAGCGGCTGTATTTTGATGAACCATTGCGTTGAAAGCCGCGGCTCGACAATAGTCTTACAGCGGTCGCAATGGCCCACGTTGTTCGTGTGGTCCCTGATTCCCGCTAACAGGCCTTGCTCTTCTAAGTCTGCGACGATCTTCTTGCGCGCGGCATAGCGGTCGAGGCCCGCGTAGGGCCCGCCTTCGGCGTTAATGCGGCCTTCCGCGTCCATCACGTTGATCGACTGCAGATGATGGCGCTCGCCG
>CAWFZU010000217.1:0-9924 GCA_963820195.1 uncultured Acidobacteriaceae bacterium
AATGCCGTAACCTTTCAAAACTAATTAAATCTTGGTTTCCCACCCATCTGACTCGACTAGAACCTGAACCTCGCCATAAAGTTGAAGGCCCGCATGGAAGCGGCCGAACGTGACCTGCCCGAAGGTCGGTGAGGCCGCGTTGGTATCCACGCCGGAGTACTGCACGGTGTTGAAAACATTGTTGGCCGTACCGCGCATTTCCATGCTGCGCGTGCCGCCCAACTGCATCGTCTTGGATAGCGACATATTGTTCTGAATCGTTCCCGGCCCGGCAATCGTGTTGCGCGAGACGTTGCCGCAGTTGGGACAGTTTGGCGACGTGGAATTATTGGGAGGCTGCGTGAATGCCGCGGGATTGAACCACTTCAGCAGCGAGCCCGCGCCCGCGGTGATCGAAACGCCCGGCACACGATTCGGCCGCTGTGTGCCGGCGGTTCCGTTGGCCACATCCTCCACCGCCGCCTGATAGCTCGGCGTGAGCGGCATTCCGGTGGCAAAAGTAAAGCTTCCGGAAATGGAGAATCCTTCCAGAATATGTGAGCCAACTCCGCTGGTAACCCAGAATTTATCCTTGCCGAAGGGCAATTCGTAAAGATAAGTTCCGGTGACCCGGTGGCGCTGATCGGTGCTCGAGTTGCCTTCCTCGGCGTGCAGATTCTGCCAGTCCTGCGCCACCACGGTCGAAGTGCCGCCCATTGGGTTTGAATTGTTGCCCAATGCGCCGGAATCGTCAATCGAATGCGAATACTGGTAGTTCGCGCCCAGCGCGATGCCGCTGCTGAGCCGCTTGTTTACTCGCAGAGTTCCCGCGTTAAACTTCGAGAAGGCCGAGGATTGCTCATAGTCGAAGAGCGCAATCGGCTGGCCGGTGCTCGGGTTGATGTTGGTGCCAGGGCTCGTCGGTGTTGAACGCGGCGCGTTCTTGATGTCCAGATGATCGCCGCGCGATCCGTTGTAGCCCGCATTCAGCACTACACCCCAGGGCAGCGTCTTCTGCACATCGAGATTCCACGCCTGCACATAGGGCAAATGATAATGCGGGTCCACCGCGTAGTTGCCCACCGTGTTCGGTGTGTTGAATCCATTGGCCAGAGAAAGCTCTCCAGCCGCCGTAGCCTCATTGGTTTGCTCATTCACAAACAAAGGTTGATTGACCATCGGCTGGCGCGCCATCGTCATCGCGAATGTCGCATATTGGCCGACGGTATAGTTGACGCCGTAGCCGGCGCGGATCACGGTTTGCTTAGGCAACCGCCATGCCACACCCACACGCGGAGCAACAGCAGCGCGGTAGGGATAGACCAGCGAAGCGGGCAGAGCGCCGTTGTAGCTTCCCGCGCCGCCTCCCTGCACTTCATCGGCGACTGCGAAGGGCGCGGAGATATTCGGAGTCATAACGGGGTTTGTATCCACCATGCCGAGCCGATTGTACTTCTCGGTGTAGGGAGCGTAGAACTCATAGCGCAGCCCGTAGGTCAACGTGAGATTCGTCCGCGCGCGCCAGTCGTCAGTGGCGTAGGCGTCCCACACGTTGTCGCGCAGATAGCTCTTGCTCGCGGAGGCGTCGATGATGGTCTCCTGCGGCAGCCCGAGCAGAAAATCCGCCAGCGATGAGCCGGTGGTTGCGTCGTGCGCCGCATCCTCGGTGAACAAGCCAGAGAACGTATAAGTTCCTGTCGCATTCGAGCCGCCGAGAAAGTCCCGATGGACGCGGCGATAGTCGCCGCCGAAGCGCAGATTGTGCTTGGCATGAATCCAGCTCAGCGTCTCGGAGAGCGCGATGGTTTGCGAGAGCAGGAAGCTGGGCTGCTGCTCGTTGAGCCCGGTGAGGCTGCTGAGAACCACGTTGGGCAGGCCGTAGTTGAGCGGAGAGCTGTCAGTACCTGCGATGCCCACACTGTTTGCAACGTCGCTTTGGTTGGTGAAATAGTTCGTCGCCTGGCTGGTGCTGCGATTCCAGTTGGCGTTGAAGATGTTGGTTACTTTGTGGTAACCCACCGTATAGCCGGCCTGCACGCTGTTGGAGTTCGTTGAACTCTTGCCGCCCAACTGCGGAAAGATGTTCACGTTGTCAGAGGCTGAGTCGCTCCAGTTGTAATTGAAGTTGATGCTCTGGCGCAGGCCTTGATTCTGCTGCGCGCGCCGTCCGCCGCCGCTTCCGCTGCCGAAGCCGCCGCGGCTGCCTCCGGGCTGCGTTGCATTGGCGCCCAGGCTGCGCATATAGCGCACGCCGGCCTGCGTTGAGTTCGACTGCGCGGTGGTCAACAAATGATAGTTTTGCGTGTAGCCGGGAAGATTCGGCGAGGGGAAGAACGGCTGGCAACTCGTCCCGCTCGAAAATGGATTCGGGCAAGTCAACAGCGCAGATGCTTGTGTTGCGATTCGTCCGCCCGCTCCGCCGGGAATGATGTTGTTGAGGAAGGGCTGATTCGTAGCCGGGTCGTAGATGGTTGGCAGGCCCGCTGCGTTGAAATCGCCAGCGCGCTCATTGGTTGTTCCGAAGCTGCCATCCGTGGGCACGGTGGCGTACTCATTCAGCGGACTTGAAGAGCGCGTGCCGTTGAGCGTCAGGAAGACCGTGTCCTTGCCGCTGGGCTTGGTGAGTCCCGGCAGGTAGGGCGCGCTCATGAAGGTAATGCCGAAGCGGTTAGTGCCGGAGGCCGGCTGCTGTTGTGATTGGGCGCGCAGCGAAAACGGCTCCGCATTGAGCGCCGCGTTGCTGCCTGTCCAGAAGATAGCGCCATGCGGCTGGCCGGGATTGAAGCCGCGGAAGTTGCCGCGCCCGCCGCCCCCGCCAAAGCCGCCCAGGCCGCCAAATCCACCCCCGCCAAAACCGCCGAAGTTTCCGCCACCCGTCAATCCCTCCGGCAAGACTCCCTGCGCGCGGAGTGTCTCAATCGCATCGCGGACGCGGTCCATGTCCAGGCCGGCCAGCGGGCTGACCGCACCCGTCTGGCCGCTGATCGCCACCGAATCGCCGCTGAAGTCGGAGTTGCCGGCAATCGAGGGCAGCGTCGCGCCTGCCGCGCCAGAACTCCCCGCCTGGCTCTCGGTGTCGTTCGTGAGCGTGCTCATCAGACTCAGGTTCTGCGCGCCGTTTGCAATCAGTTGCCGGATGGCCGTCGTGCTGGCCTGTTGACTTGCGGTCTCGCTCTCCTGCTGCGCGGCCGCTCGTGAGGCCAGCACCAGTTCAAAGCTCACTGTCTGGTCGCGGCTGGCCGCGTTGAGTACCGCCTCCAGTGCGCCGGCGGCAAAGCCCGCGAACTGCGTGCGAACCACGTAGCGGCCATTCTGCGGAATCACGAGCAACCATGCGCCGGTGATATCAGTCGTGGTGGAGTAGCGCTTGCCGGTGAGCGTGTTCTGGGCGGTTACGGTCACGCCGGGCAGCGGAACGACGCCGCTCTTGACCACGCCATGCAATCTTCCGCCACTTAACGACCTCGGACGCGAGCGGCTGTGGCGCAGGCACGGCCAGCGACTGGGCCAGGACGGCAAGATAGCCAGCCACGAAGAATCCCGCAACTTGCCACCCTATGGTCCTTCGCCGCATCGACGCTCCCCGGCCTTTCGCGCTCCTACTCATTCAGACGGCCCACGCGACGCGAAGGTTTACGGCCACTCGACTTTCGCCTGGAGTTGGACGCCTGGCCTTCCGGCGACCCTGATTTTCACAGGCGCGCGGAAAGCCCTTGCATTTTGCCGCGGCCTATGTTAACTATTATGTTAATAATCTATTGATTGCTACCGCGAGAGTAAACTCGGCGGCCATCGAACAGGAATTTCCCATGTTGAAGATCGGCACCTCCATCCGCGCTTTCCGCCTGCAAAAGGGGCTTTCCCAGGGAGACATCGAAAAGAAGACGGGGCTGTTGCGCTGCTATCTCTCGCGCGTGGAGAACGGCCACACAGTTCCTTCGCTGGACACGCTGTCGAAGATTGCGCGGGCGCTCGATCTGCCCATCACCCAGTTCTTCGCCGACGACTCGCTGGGCAAGCAGGCCAATCTGCAAAAGCTCTCCGACGAGGAACTGCGCTTTCTGAGCCAGATTCGCCGCTACTCGACGAACCTGAACGACAGCGACCGCAAGCTGCTGCTGGCGATGGTGAAGAAGTTCGCCGCCACGGCGACGCGATAGGCCCGCGCACCCTTCGGTTTTCAGCCTTTTGTCGCTAACGCGAAAACCTGACCAGGAAGAATCCGAAGAGCACCAGGATTCCTATCACCATTCCTGTGGCTACACGCCGGCGGAAGAGAAACAGATCGCGGGGCGAGCCAATCCGGGGCTCCATCGGAGCCGCAATGAGCAATCCGCAGAGAAAGCCGCCCAGGTGGGCCGAATTATCGATGCTCACTCCGGTATGCTTCACCACAACATTGAGGCTGATGGCGAGGCCGATTCCCAGGTTGATGGCGGCAAAGTAGATCACCGACTTGCGCAGCTTGTGGAGTTCCTGCGGCGGCATCGGCAGCCGGTGGGACTTGAGCAGAATAATCAGTGCTCCGGCGATGCCGAAGACGGCTCCGGAGGCTCCCGCTCCGGCCGGAAAGAAAGCCGAGGGGTCCATGGCCGTGACCCCGGCTTGGTGGCTTATCCATGCGGCATGGTAGCGCATCCACTCCGGGGAAGACTCCCACCAGTTGTAGCCGGTGGAGAGCAGGTTGCCCGCCGCGCCGGTAAGAATGTAAGCGGCGATGACGCCCGCCGAGCCCATCAGCGGCTCGGCCAGCAGACCCAGGTTCCACAAGCACCACATATTCGTTGCCAGGTGCAGAATGCCCACATGCACGAACATAGCTGTGACAATGCGCACCCACTCGCCGCTAATCAGAACCGAGCCGGCATTGTTGGCGCCAAAGGACATCAATTGATCGAGAGTGGGACCCCAAATGCTAGCCCCGCGTGCCGTCATGACCAGAAAAACCAAGCAGTTGATGCCCACCAGCACGTACGTCGCCGGCGCGTAGGACCACGAGGGGCGCGACCGGCGCACTGGAGGCGGAGGCGGATTGTAACTGCCGTCCGGACGCAAATACTCCGGATCAGAAGCGATTGGGGAACTTCCCATGACTCAACTCTAAAGCATTTCCGGCGGCACGGCAGCCGTATGCCGCTTCCGCAACAAACCAATGTGCGCTGTACCGCGATGTGGTCTGCTCCCTTGTCCCTTTGGTGACTGTGGATCATCGCGGAAATTCCGGTTGAAAGGTGTCTTCCCTGCCCTCAAATCCCGTATCCTTGAATCAATACAAACAATTTGTTGGATCGAGGAGTGCAAAAGTGAGTGCGGAAAAGCGGATTCGGCGGGCGTTGCTGAGTGTGACCGACAAGACCGGCCTGGTGGAGTTTGCCCAGGCGCTGGCCGGCTTTGGCGTGGAGCTGGTCTCCACCGGCGGAACGGCGCGGGCACTGCGCGAGGCCGGCCTTTCGGTCAAGGACATCAGCGAGCTGACCGGCTTTCCGGAGATGCTCGACGGCCGCGTGAAGACCCTGCACCCCAAGGTCCATGGCGGCCTGCTCTACATTCGCGGCAACCCGGAGCACGAGGCCGCCGTCGCCGCGCACGGCATCGAGCCCATCGACATGGTGGTGGTGAACCTCTATGCCTTCGAGAAGACCGCTGCGCAGCCCGGCGTCGCTTTTGGTCATCTGATCGAGAACATCGACATCGGCGGCCCATCGATGGTGCGCTCCGCGGCCAAGAACTTCGAAGACGTGGCCATTGTGACGCGCGTCGCCGACTATCCGGCGCTGATCGAGGAACTGAAGGCCAACGGTGGCAGCTCTAAGCCGCGAGACTCGCTGGCGGCTGGCGCAAGCAGGCCTTCGCGGTTGACCGCGGCCTACGACACGGCCATCGCCAACACGCTCGACCGGATTGCCGATGCTCCTGCGCCGGACGCTGCCCGCCGAGTTGGATACGGCCAGCTCTGCCTACCACCCTGCGCATCAACCTTCCGCTGGCGCAGTCCTTGCGCTACGGCGAAAATCCCCACCAGCGCGCCGCGCTTTATGCCGATGGAACAGGGCAGGGAATCGCCGGTGCAACGCCAACTGCAGGGCAAGGAACTCAGCTACAACAACATCGTCGATCTCGACGCCTGCTGGGAACTGGCGCAGGAGTTTGACGAGCCGGCTGTCATCATCGTCAAGCACACCAACCCTTGCGGCGCTGCCACCGGCTCGACCATCCTGGAAGCCTATCTCAAGGCGCTGGCCTGCGATCCGGTCTCGGCCTACGGCGGGGTCATCGGCATCAACCGCGCGGTGGACGGCGACGCAGCGGCGGAGATTGCCAAGCTCTTCGTCGAGGCCATCGCCGCGCCCGGCTTCTACCGCCGAGGCCCGCGAGCGCTTCGCCGCCAAGAAGAATCTGCGCCTGGTCGAAGTCCACTCCGCGCCGCCGCAGTCCGGTCGTCAAGCACGTGTCGGGAGGATTATTGATGCAGGACGCCGACACCGGCCGCATCAATGCCGCCGCGCTCGATCCCGGCCTGAAGGTCGTCACCTGGCGTCCGCCGACGGCCGAGGAGCTGCGCAGCCTGCTCTTCGCCTGGCGCGTCTGCAAGCACGTCAAGTCGAACGCCATCGTCTATGCGCGCCAGACGGCCAGACCCTCGGCGTCGGCGCGGGCCAGATGAGCCGCGTGGACGCCGCCCGCTTCGGCGCGATGAAGGCCGTGTTGCCGCTCAAGGGCTGCGTCGCCGCCTCCGACGCCTTCTTCCCCTTCCCCGACGGCCTGGAAGCCGTAGCCGCTGCCGGAGCCACCGCCGTCATCCAGCCCGGAGGCTCCGTCCGCGACGAAGAAGTCATTGCCGCCGCCGACAAGCTGGGCATGGCCATGGTCTTCACCGGTATGCGTCACTTCCGGCATTGACCACCTGCGGTGGGGCCAATCGCTCACTGTCCGTTCGCATGAGATTGGTAACTTCCCATCCCCGCGTCAGAACAAAGGCGCGGGGTATTGATTAGGGTTCGGCCAACTGTATGTATCAACTGTTTTGTGTCATGGCACATCTTCACTTGTACCCTGACAAAGCCGATTGATGCAACTGAACGTAGCCACTGTTCTTACCCAATACTGACTCTGGAGCGAGTCGCACCAGTCGTGACCTTCACAGGTAATATGTCTCTTCTCACCCAACTTTAGTAAACTCATCCCCAGAATGTCTCTCTTCTCTCTCACTCTTCGCCGCTCCCGTTCTGCCTTCCGTCTCTCTGCGCTGGCCGCGGCCTTGATGGCCGTTGCCGCTCTTACCGCCTCAGCCCAGGGCACGCACCTGTGGACCCAGTCGCGGCTGGAGGAGTTTGAAAAAGGCACGCCGCAAGGGGTTGCGCTCACCAGCGACGGCCATCTGCGCGAGGGGCCGGGCTTGACCGAGCTGGCCACTACGCCCTCGACCTACGTCTGGTCGGTTGCCGTGGACAAAGTCGGCACGGCCTACGTGGGAACCGCTTCGCCGGCCACCGTGCTGCGCGTCGCGCAGGACGGCAAGGCGTTCACGCTCTTCGAGACGCAAAGATCTGGCTGTCCAGGTCGTCCGCCTCGGCCCCGATGGCGCGCTCTACGCCGCCACGCTGCCCAGCGGCAAGGTCTATCGGCTCAAGCCCGACGCCACCGCCAAGCAGGACGACAGCAGCGCCACGGTCGTCTTCGACGCGGCCAAGCTGGACGACGCGACGGCTAACGACAGCCAGGACGGCTGCGGAGAAAAGCACAGACAAACGGCGCAGATAAATCCGAAGCCAAAATCGCATTACATCTGGGAGATGACCTTCGACGCGGCAGGCCGCCTGTACATCGCCACCGGCGGACCGGGAGCGATCTATCGCGTCGATCTCGCCAAGCCCGGCGCGAAGCCGGAGCTCTTCTTCAAGAGCGACGAGGAGCACATTCGCTCGCTTGCCTGGGACGCGAAGGGCAACCTGATCGCCGGCTCGGACGGCTCGCGGCCTGGTTTACCGCATCAGCCCGCAAGGCAAAGGCTACGTGCTCTTCGAGGCACCGCGCCGCGAGATTACCTCCGTCGCCGTGGCCGCCAACGGAACCATCTACGCAGCCAGCGTGGGCGACAAGAGCCACAACCCGCTGCCGCCGCTGCCCGTGCAGGGGACCGCGCACGGTCACCATGACCATGGTTCAGCCGGGCTCGATGCAGGCGGCAAACACCAGCGCCTCGGTGCCCGAGGGCAGCGAGATTTACGCGCTGCGCGGAGAGGCCAGGCGCCGCGCAAGCTCTGGTCCGGCAAGGACGAGATTGTCTACGCTCTGGCCGCGCGCGCTGACGGATTGATCGCGCTCACCGGCAATCGTGGGCGCATCTTCCGCATCCAGGACGACGGCAGCTACGCCGACATCGCTCATCTGGAGGCGCAGCAGGGACTGAGTCTGGCCGTGGCGCAAGATGCGAGCGGCATCCTCATCGGAACCGGCAATACCGGCAAGCTGGTTATTCTGGGACGCTCCGACAAGCACGAGTATGCCAGCGACGTGCTCGACGCCGGCGCGCTGGCTCGCTTTGGCCGCGTCGAGGTCGAGCCCGGCTCGGTCGAATTATGATTTGTTCACCCGCACGCGGCAACGTCGAGCAGCCGGTCACGGGGCTGGTCGGATTGGCAGCCGCTCAAGGATGGCGCGGTGGCTTCGCCCGCCGGGCGCTACCTGCAATGGAAGGCCGTGCTCGCGCGAACATGGAAGGCTGGGCAGCGTGGGCGTCAATTATCTGCCAGTGAACGCCGCTCCGGTGGTGGACGATCTGGTGGTGGTTCCCGGCGCGCGCTGGAGTGCGCAGAGCAATACCGCCGTCAGCCACCGACGGTCAATATCGCCTTTCCTTCCGCGGGCCAGAATACCGGAATGAGCTTCGACGGCGGAGCCGCCGCGCCCTTGCAGGCCGCCAAGGACCGCACCGCGATTACCGTTCGCTGGGCGGCGCACGACGACAACGGCGACGACCTGATTTACTCGCTCTATCTGCGCGGCGACGGTGAAACCGTTTGGCGGCTGCTCAAGGCTGACATTACTGACAAGGCTTACAGCTTCGATGCAACGCTGATTCCCGATGGCGGCTATCAGATCAAGGTCGTCGCCAGCGACGCGCCATCGAATACGCCCGGCGAGGCGCTCAACGGCGAAAAGATCAGCGAGCGCTTTGAGGTGGACACTACGCCGCCGGTGATCGCAGCGCTCAGAGCCTCCCTTGGAGATGCTCCATGCAAGCATCTGCCCTGCGCAATGCAGATTCGCGTGACCTTCGACGCCGAAGATGCGGCGTCGCCCATCGCTCACGCCGAGTACTCGCTCGACGCCGGCCCCTGGCAGTACATTGAGCCGGTGGGCGGACTATCCGACTCGCGGCGCGAGCACTATGACGTTCTGATTCCCGCGCGCCGCGGAGGCAAGGCCAGCGAACACCTGATCACCGTCCGCGTCTACGACCGGCACGACAACGTGGGCGTGGCCAAGACGGTGATTCCCGCGCAGGAGAAGTAAGACTCGAACAGGGAAGGTTCCATGCGATTCGAGCTTTATGTTGCAGCGCGGTATTTGAGGGCCAAGCGGCGGCAGGCCGTGGTGGGCGTGGTCACCGCCATCTCCATCGCCGGCGTGGCCGCGGGCGTGGCTGCGCTGATCATCGCGCTGGCCATCACCAACGGCATGAGGCGCGACCTGCAGGGCCGCCTGCTGGGCGCCTCGGCTCATGTGGACCTGATGCGCGTGCAGTCGGACGGCATTCGCAACTGGCAGCCGCTGGTCGAACGCCTGCGCCGCGTACCCCACGTCACCGCCGCTGCGCCGGGCATCTACGGACAGGTGCTGGTCTCGCGCGGCCCGCGCGCCGGCTTCGCGCTGATCAAAGGCATCGTTCCCGCCGAGGAGCGCACGGTCAGCAGTTTGCTCGACACCATCACCACCGGCTCG
>CAWFZU010000218.1:0-7561 GCA_963820195.1 uncultured Acidobacteriaceae bacterium
ACATCGTCGAATCCTGCTTGAGCAGCGCGGTGTATGCGTCGACCGAGTGCGGAGCGGCGGCGGCATCCACGATGAAGTCGAAGCTATTGGTGTGAGCCTTCATCGCATTGGCGTCGTTGGAGAGCACGACCTCATCGGCGCCCAGCCGTAGCGCATCTTCCTTCTTCCTCAGATGAGTGGTGAACTGCACCGTGTGCGCCCCCATGGAGTGAGCGAACTTGAGCGCCATGTGCCCCAGTCCGCCCAGTCCTACGATGCCCACCTTCTTGCCCGGACCAGCCTTCCAGTGCCTCAGCGGTGAATAGGTCGTAATGCCGGCGCAGAGCAGCGGCGCCACGGCGGCCAGGTCGAGGTTCACGGGCACGGTGTGGGCGAAGCGCTCGTCCACCACATAGTTTGAGGAGTAGCCGCCCATCGTGATCGAGCCGTCCACGCGGTCCGTGGCGGCATAGGTGAGCGTGGGACCCTGGTCGCAGTAGTTCTCGTCGCCGCGCTTGCAAGGGGCACACTGGCGGCAGGAGTCCACAATCACGCCGATAGCCGCTATCCCGCCCACCTTGAATTTTGTAACCGCGCTGCCGGCGGCCGTCACCCGGCCCACAATCTCGTGACCGGGAACCAGCGGATAGATTGCGTTGCCCCACTCGTTGCGGACCATGTGCAGGTCGCTGTGGCAGACGCCGCAGTAGAGAATGTCGACGGCGATCTCCGTAGCGCCCGGCTCGCGGCGGGTGAAGTTGAAGGGAGCAAGCGGCGATTGTGCGTTGGGAGTACCGTAACCTTTAGTCGTGGGCATGGGAAAATTCCTTTCAGAAAAAGAGTCTACAACAGTTGGGTCGATCAAGATGGCCGCCGGGCGCAGGCCACGCGGGGAATACCTTGCAGATCGGGCACGAACTCGATCTCCTCGAAGCCGGAGCGGGCGAGCAGTGTGTTGATTACGGGCGATTGGCCGAAGCCGATTTCGAGCGCCACATAGCCGCCGGGGATGAGCGCATCGAAGGCCGCGGGAATGAGCCGCCTGTAGACTTCGAGTCCGTCGTCACCGGCAAAGAGCGCCAGCGCAGGTTCGTACTCGCGCACCTCCACGGAAAGTGTCTCTCGGTCCGTTAAAGGCACGTAGGGTGGATTGGAGACAATGATCTCGAAGCGCTCTCCGGCCACGGGCGCAAGTAGATCGCCTTCAAGCAAGCGTATTCGGGGCGATACCTGGTTGAGCGAGGCGCTCTCACTGGCGCGGATCAAGGCTTTCGACGAGAGATCGATCGCCGTAATCTTCGCCTCTGGCAGGTGTCGCGCCAGCGCAATAGCAATGCAGCCGGAGCCGGTACCCACATCTACGATGCGCGGCGCTTGAAACCTTGCGGCCAACATGATCGCCCGATCCACCAGGTGTTCGGTCTCCGGCCTTGGAATCAGCACGCCTGCGCTTACGCGAATCGGCAGGCCGTAAAACTCGCATTGCGCCCGCGAGATATTGGATGGGTTCACCTTTGTATCGCAATTTAATTAGGACCATGTAACGTATCGCAACGCCACGGTCGAGTTCTTCGTCCATGTGCGCCAGCAACCAGGCGCGGTTCCTTTCCAGCACACCCAGCAGTAGCGTCTCCGCATCCTGGCGGGCGCGCTCCGGATGCGGCCCCGCCGTGAGGCTCTTCGTGCCGCTGGCAATCACGCTGCGCGCTGTCGTCATATCTCAGGCCGCCTGGCCGCCGGCCTTCAACTGCTCGGCCTGGTAGTGCGTAATCAGCGCATCGACGATGGGCTGCAAGCGGCCCTCCATCACCAGGTCGAGCTGGTGCAGAGTCAGCCCGATGCGATGGTCGGTCAGCCGGTTCTGCGGAAAGTTATAGGTGCGAATCTTCTCGCTGCGGTCGCCGGTGCCCACCTGCTGCTTGCGCTCCTGCGCCAGCTCCGCATTCTGCTTATCCATCTCCATCTCGTAGAGCCGCGAACGCAGCACGCGCATTCCCTTTTCGCGGTTCTTGATCTGCGATTTTTCGTCCTGGCAACTCACCACCGTGTTCGTCGGAATGTGCGTAATGCGCACCGCGGAGTAAGTCGTGTTCACCGACTGGCCGCCGGGTCCCGACGAGCAGAAAGTGTCGATGCGAATGTCCTTGGCCTCGATCTTCACATCCACTTCCTCGGCCTCGGGCAGCACGGCCACGGTGATCGCCGAGGTATGCACGCGCCCCTGCGTCTCGGTGTCCGGAACGCGCTGCACGCGATGCACGCCGCTCTCCCACTTCATCTGCGAGTAGACGCGCTCGCCCTCGATAATGGCGATCACTTCCTTGTAGCCGCCCACGCCCGACTCGGACATCGACAGCAGCTCGATCTTCCAGCGGTGCTGCTCGGCAAAGCGCGTGTACATGCGGAAGACCTCGGCGGCAAAGAGCGAGGCCTCGTCGCCGCCGGTGCCGGCGCGGATCTCCAGAATCACGTTCTTCTCGTCGTTGGGATCCTTGGGCAGCAGCAGCATCTTGATCTCTTCTTCCAGGGCCGGCTCGCGCGGAGCAAGCTGGGCGATCTCCTCCTCGGCCATCTCCCTCATATCCGGATCGGCCAGCATCGCGCGCGCCTCGGCCAGGCCCAGGCGCACCAGCTTCAGCTCGCGAAACTTCATCACCGGGGATTCCAGCGCGCTCAGCGCCTTGCCCGCCTTCTGATACTTCTCGCGGTCGTTGACGATCTCCGGCAGCGAAAGTTGGGCGGAAAGCTCTTCGTAGCGCTGTTCCATCTGTTGCAAACGGTCAATCATAAATTCCTCATGGTTACGGCTAAACTCAATCGCCTGTGCCGGGGCGTGTTGCTTCTGCTGTGGGGATGAATCTGAAAAAGGGCAAGGAGCGAGTGCGGGCGGCGAGCGCCGCTAGAGCAGGGCCGGGATGGGCTGATGGAAAATCACTTCGCTATCTATTCTATCGCAAAATGAGAGCATTAGCATTACAGAAACGGATTGACGATCTCAACGCCATCGACAAGGCGCCCGTGCTGCATATCTTCGGAGAGAATTCGACGGCAGCCCGCCTGTTTGGCCATGCGCAGAACCAACGCGTCCCAGTACGAAAAGCCATGCAGCCGGTGCATATCGATAGCAGCCAGTATGTCGTTCACTATTGGCTCGGCAACAATGAAGCCCAAATAATACTCAACCTGATCGCGAGCAACGCCGGAGTCGAGCTTATACTTGCGTGTAACTGTGACGAAATACTCCTGGAGAACCTGCAGGGAGAGTACGCCTGTACGTTGACTCCGGAGCGTGGTGATGAGCTCAATCGACTTACGTTGCTTGACGAGATGCGCTGCATCATCGGCGTAAACCAGGATATTTGTATCCAGAAATGTCCGTTGACCGCTACCTGCGCTCATAAAGTTCGTCCCGGTTAAACTTCCAGCCGTTTGAGTTTCCTTTTCCGCACCGTTTCACGAACTCGGCATTAGCGCGCTCGACTTCTATCTCCCCTGCCACGTGCGCAAGGTGTTCGCGAATCTCCTGGTTCAGGCTCTTGCCCACGGCGCGCAGCTTCTCCCGCGCCCGCTCGGCAATCTGTTCGTTGATGGAGAGCGTGATGTTCATGAACACAGTATATGTGCGCACATAACCTGTGTCAACTGATAATCTACGTCCTGAAAGACAATCAAACGGGTGGGAAGCCTCATATCGTTTATGGGCTGGATCAATCACTCCTGCGGAACTCCAAGCCCCGCCGTTGCGTAGTAAACTCATATCGGTTCCTTCAAGGAGGCATGTAT
Source organism: uncultured Acidobacteriaceae bacterium (assembly GCA_963820195.1). Taxonomy (GTDB): domain Bacteria; phylum Acidobacteriota; class Terriglobia; order Terriglobales; family Acidobacteriaceae; genus Telmatobacter. Next base: position 3,763 of record CAWFZU010000218.1, read on the forward strand.
GTTTTGCAGCGGATGTGGTCAGGCATTACAGCCGGAGCAGGGCTTCTGCCCGCAGTGTGGCCGTCCGGCGGCGCAGCCGGTTCCCCCCGTGCCCGGCCTGGAGTTCGAACTCCAGAACTACGCCGGCAAGATCAAGGCCCTCGGCGTCGTCTGGCTCATTTATGCCGCCTTCTCCCTGCTCACCGGAATCGTCGGGCTGGCCTTCGCCAATGCCTTCCTCTCCGGCCGCTTCGGCCCCTGGATGCAAGGGCCCTGGGCGCACAACCCCATGGCGCCGATGTGGTTTATGCCGGCCATCCTGCATTTCGCCTGGGTCTTCCTGGTGCTGCGCGCTGCCTTGGCGTTGGCCGCCGGATGGGGCCTGATGGAGCGCGCCCCGTGGGGAAGGATCGTGGCCATCGTGGCTGCTATCCTGAGCCTGATCAAGTTCCCCTTCGGAACCGCCATAGGCATCTGGACCTTGGTGGTCCTGCTCGGCTACCGCAACTCCACGCTCTATGACCAGCTTTGAAAATGTCGTCCATGACCCTTCGGTTCACAACCAGGCAGGGAAATAGGGCAATTCCTGCCCGTTGTCCGCGATTCATGGTCAAAGCTTGCCCACTGTCCGCCGCTCACGGAGTCGCTGCATTTCGCCGAACAAAGACCGCCGCCAGCTTGTCTTCGTAGCCAAGTTCGAACTCTGAGTCCATTCTCAGCAACTGCGTCAGCGGAGCTTTGAGAGGCAGGATGACCAATCCCGCCTTCTTCAGATCGGGATCAGAGGACCATTCCGGCTCTCCCCCACACGTCGCCATCGCGCGATCGATCTGCTGATCGCCGTGTAACGCCGCTCGGCCATCGATGCTGACCGGCATCCGCAATGCCCATATCAGATAGCCGCCCCAATTGTAGTCGTTATACAATGGCCCGCTCCAGCCTTTCTCCTTCACCACTTCCACGGCGCGCACCGGCATCGTCGCGGAGAGTTTCGTGCGGAGCAGATCATTGTTCATATGCATCAACAGAAAGCCCGCCAGCACCGTCAACCCGGTCCCCATCGCTATCAGTGGCGCCGCCGCTGCCGTCAGCCGAAACTGGTTCTCGTCCCCCCCTGGACTTCGGCGGCTATGATCACGCTGGCCGCAAGAATCAGCATCCAGATATCCCGTTGAGAATGAAAGGAAACAACGATGGCTAAAACCAGAAACACGGCTTCAAAGAATTGAAAACTGCGCGCCTTGGCCAGCAAAATAACGGCTGCCAAAGCGTATAGAAGCACCCACCAGTCGCCAAAGCTGCGAAACCGCATTGCGGAAAGCTCCACCACGTGGTTCATTACGCCCGGCTGGGACGCCAGTTCGCCGGCCACCTGGTAAATCCTCCAGCCATAAGGATTGACCAGTGCCGCCAATGCGCAGCAGATGAAAATGCCGCACAAAGAACCCATGCGCAGCCGCGTCTGGACTCTGCTCCATTTCCAGGCCAGTACGGACTCCGCCAGCAGAATCGCCAGGATCAGCAGGCCGTCGATGAACTGAATGTGCAGATTGGCCCACAGCGCAAAGATCAGCGGCAGCCACAGCAGCGTTCGCATTCTGCCCGTCTTGCGCGCCTCGAGCAGAAGATCGAGTTCCAGCACAATCAGCAGGATCGAGAATAGCCAGGGGCGCGGCATGAAGAGTCGGTACATACAGAAGATGGCAGCGCCGCTGAGCAGCGCCGCATAGGTAAAATCGGCTTGTATGTGCCTCATCATGCGATGCAATGCCACCGTAATCAGAGACACCATCGCCGCGCAATAGACCATTAGGCCGGTCAGGCCCAGCCCCTTGAAGAGCTGAAAGATCATCATATCGAAGAGCCAGCTATAGGCTGACCAAGGCTTTCCCGCTCCAAAGCTGGAGAAGGGATCCGTATGCGGCAGCGTCCCGTGCTGCACAATCCACTCGCCGGTCCGCATATGCCACCAAACATCTGCATCTCCTATAGGCGCATGATTCAGGCAGACAATCGCCGGTGCGGAAAACAGCGCCACCAGAACCAGCGCCTGTGCCCATTGAAGCTGGCGCAGCGACGGCGATCTGCTCGCGCCCCTTCCCGCCGCCGGCATCGGTGCGTCTACCTCTTTGGAATTCATAGAAAGAGAATAGCAAAAGATCATGTTCCCCGGCGCGCCGCTCAAGTACAATCATCCCCATGAGTTTTCCTGAATCCCGGATGCGCCGCCTGCGCCGCACCGAATCCCTCCGCGCCCTCGTGCGCGAGACCGCCGTCACCCCCGGCGACCTGATCTACCCCCTCTTCCTCTGCCCCGGCGAGGGCGTGCGCCGCGCCGGTCGGCTCCATGCCCGGCGTCTTCAACCTCTCCATCGACGAAGCCGTCCGCGAAGCCGAGGAGGCCGCGCGACTCGGCTTGGGAGGCCTGCTGCTCTTCGGCCTGCCTGAATCCAAAGATGAGCTGGGCTCCGGCGCTTACGACGACGAGGGAATCGTCCAGCAGGGCCTGCGCGCCCTCAAGGCGTCCGCGGCCTCCAAAAAACTCGTTCTCATCGCCGACGTTTGCCTCTGCGAATACACCAGCCACGGCCATTGCGGCAAGGTCATCGAAACCCCCGACGGCTGGACCGTGGACAACGACCCCTCCCTTGATCTCCTCGCTCGCACCGCCGTCAGCCAGGCCAAAGCAGGAGCCGATGTCGTCGCCCCCAGCGACATGATGGATGGCCGCGTCGCCGCTATTCGCCGCGCCCTAGACGCCGCCGGCTGCCAGCAGACCCCCATCCTCAGCTATGCCTCAAAATTCGCCTCCGCCTTCTACGGACCTTTCCGCGAGGCCGCCGACTCCGCGCCCCAGTTCGGCGACCGCAAAACCTATCAGATGGACGGCGCCAATCTCCGCGAAGCCCTGCGTGAAATCGCCCTCGACCTCGACGAAGGCGCCGACATGATCCTCATGAAGCCCGCTATGCCCTATCTCGACGTCATCCGCGCCGCCCGCGAGCGCTTCGGCGTCCCCATCGGCGCTTACCAGGTCTCCGGCGAGTACTCCATGCTCCAGGCCGCCTTCCAAAAAGGCTGGCTCGACCATGACCGCGCCATCCTCGAATCGTTGGTAAGCATTCGCCGCGCCGGCGCTGACTTCATCGTGACCTACTTCGCCAAAGATGCCGCCAAGCTCCTGGCCTGAGCGCAATTTCGGCCCGCTATTTGGTCACACATTCCCATTGTGTGCGATATCGCACAATGACGAGCCAATGCCGGAGGCTCGTTGGTTTTTGCAAATGTCGCTTATCTGCCGATGATTTTGAAGTTGACTGCTCAAATTGGGCAGCAGTTTTACTTACAAACCAAGAATGGAAGAGGGAAATCACCAGTGAATTGGTGCAGAAGAATAAGGATGTCCGTCGTGATGTCTGAATCACGGCTAACTCGGCTCTGATGCCATTTTTCGGGTTGGAGAACCGGGGCCTCGTGTTACGGTGGAATCAGAATGAGCAGAAAAGGCCTTAGTCCTGCACGTCTAGAGGCATTCTCCGATGGCGTCATCGCGGTCATCATCACCATTATGGTGCTGGAACTGAAGGTGCCGGGGCCAGACGGCCTAGCCGGTCTGCTCGTGGTGCTGCCCACCATCTTCCTCTACCTACTCACCTTCGTGCAGATCGGGATTTACTGGGTGAACCATCACTATCTCGTCGACGAGGTGGAGACGGTCAGCCACGGTATTTTGTGGGCCAACCTGGTGTTTCTCTTTTGCCTCTCGCTGTTTCCGTTTGCGACTGACTGGATCGGCGTCAAGGGGCTGTAGCAATACATT
>CAWFZU010000219.1:0-4778 GCA_963820195.1 uncultured Acidobacteriaceae bacterium
GCAAGCGATTCTGGCGCTGGCCTCGCCGCTCGCCGAAATCGTCAACGTGGGCAAGCGCTGCGGCGTGAAGAGCATCACACAGGAAGAGATTAACGCGCTGATGATCGAGCGGGCGCAGTCGGGGCGCTCGGTCGTGCGCCTCAAGAGCGGCGATCCGCTTCTCTTCAGCCGCGCCGCCGAGGAGATGGCCGCGCTCGCCGAAGCAGGCGTTGCCTTTGAGATCGTTCCCGGCATCACCGCTGCCTTCGCCGCCGCCGCCGCCATCGGCTGCTCGCTCACCAGCCGCAACAGCACGTCCAACGTGATCTTCTCCACCGGCCATCACGCGCCATCGAAAGCGGAGAACCAATCCCTGCACGCGCCGCTGCCGCAACTCGAAGACGCGACCCGCGTGGTTTATATGCCCGGTCGCGATCTGCGCATGCTCGCACAACAGTGGCTCGACGAAGGCCTTCCTCCGGATCTCCCCTGTGCTATCGTCTCGCGCGCCGCGCAACCCGGCCAGCAAATTTGCACCACCACGCTCGCCGCTCTCGGCGACGCCGCGCCCGCGCTTGCGCCCAGTCTGCTGATCACCGGCTGGGCTCTGCTTGAATCCTCTGCCGCTTTCACAATGCAGGAGCAGCTCGTCGAAACGGGATGATTTCCGCGGAAAGCCTACTCCGTCTGATAGCGATGCAGCCTGCCTAGGCCATTGAATGCGGCAACCTTATAGCATTCGGCGAGCGTCGGATAATTGAATACATTGTCGATAAAATAATCCACTGTGCCTCCCAATACCATGACCGCCTGGCCGATGTGAATCAGTTCGCTGGCGTCCTCGCCAATAATATGCACGCCCAGCACCGCGTGCGTCTCGCGATGAAAGATCAGCTTCAAACGTCCAGTCGTATCGCCGCGAATCTGCCCCCGCGCCGTCTCGCGATAGTACGCCATGCCGACTTCGTAAGGCACATCATCGGCGGTCAACTGCTCTTCGGTCTTGCCGATGAAGCTGATTTCCGGAATGGTGTAGATGCCGTAGGGATAAAAGCTGGGGTTGGTAGTTGCGCCGCGATCGTTGAAGGCGCGCGCGGCGGCGATGCGCCCCTGTTCCATCGAGACAGAGGCTAGCGAGGGAAAACCCACCACATCGCCCACCGCGTAGATGTGCTCCACCTTGGTCTGGTACTGCTCATCGACGGCAATTCGGCCGCGGCTGTCGGCCTCCAGCCCGGCGGCGGCAAGGTTGAGATCGTCGACTGCGCCCTGGCGGCCAATCGCATAGAGCAGCGCATCGCCGGAGACGCGCTTGTTGCTCTCCAGGTTGGCCACCACCGTGCCGCCGGGCAGTTCTTCCACGCTCTGCACCTCTTCGCCCATGCGCAGCGTGACGCGGCTGTCGCGCAGATGATAGCTGAGAGCCTCAATGATCTCCCGGTCGGCGAACTCCAGCAGCCGGTCGCGTTTTTCGATGAGCGTCACGCGCACGCCGAGTACAGCAAACATGCAGGAGTATTCCACGCCGACCACGCCGCCGCCCACCACGATCAGCGAGCGGGGCAGCTCCGGCAAATCAAGAATCTGGTCGCTGTTGACGATGGTGCGGCCGTTGACGGGCACCGTCGCCGACGAGGCAGGCCTGGCGCCCACGGCCAGAATGATGCGCTCGGCTTCCAGCGTGGTGTCGGCCAGAGGGCCTTCAACGCGCACCCGGTGCGGATCGACGAAGCGCGCAATGCCGTACACCACGTCGATGCCGTTGCGCGAAAGTTGCGCCTCGGTCACGTTCACTTCGGTGCGGATGACAGCCTGCACGCGGAAGGCCAGGTCTGCCATCGTGATCTTGTCCTTGACGCGATAGTTCATCCCGTAGACCGAACGGTAGTTGTAGCCGGAGAGATGCAGCACGGCTTCGCGCATGGTCTTCGAGGGGATGGTTCCGGTGTTGACGCAGACGCCGCCGACGACCGACCGGGCCTCGACAACGCAAACCCGCTTCTTCATCTTGGAGGCGGCAACAGCGGCCCGCTGCCCGGAGGGTCCGGAACCAATGACAATCAGGTCATAATTGACTGTGTTCATGGTCTCTCTCTTTATCTTTGAATGCGGTTGTAGCCGCGGAGGCTCTGTCTAAGTCAATCGTATCCCCCCACGCCGCACTAAGCCCAATGCCAACAGTATCCCATGGCGCAGCGCCTCTGGAGCAGCCGGACTTGGTTTGGTCCACCCGGCGGGTGGCCCAGGTGTCATGAATAACAAATGATATCGGTGCCCCAGGTCCGAGTAGGGGAAGCCCGAGCGCAGTTGCATCCCGCCCCCTCCATTTGCTAGTTTGGCGTAGATGCCACAGCCTGTGCCCGAACAACTCAGCAGGACCATTGAGACTCTTTACCGGGCCGAATCGGGCCGGGTTCTGGCGACGCTCGTGCGTCTACTGGGAGACTTGGACCTGGCCGAAGAGTCGATGCACGAGGCATTCGCTGCCGCTCTGGAGTCCTGGCCGAAGGCGGGCATTCCCGACAAGCCGCGTCCCTGGCTGATTTCAACGGCGCGCTTCAAGGCCATCGACGCAATGCGCCGGCGGGCGCGCTTCGACGGAGCACAGAAAGATCTTGTTGCCCACATAGAATCGCGCGTCAACGACGCTCCCCTCGAGAATGAGGAGGATGAGGAGATCGAGGACGATCGCCTCCGTCTGATCTTCACCTGCTGCCATCCCGCTCTGCCTCCGGAAGGACAGGTTGCGCTCACCCTGCGCGAAATCTGCGGCCTGACCACGGAGGAGATTGCCCGCGCATTTCTGGTTACGCCGGCAACGCTGGCGCAACGCATTGTGCGCGCCAAGGCAAAGATTCGAGAGACGCCGATTCCCTACGAGGTGCCGACGCCGCAGGAGTTGCCGGAGCGGCTGGACGCGGTGCTTCAGGTCATCTATCTCGTCTTTAACGAGGGCTACTCGGCCGCGGCGGGAGCGGAGGTTACGCGAGCCGAGCTAACCGGCGAGGCGATTCGATTGGGCCGATTGCTGACCGACCTCCAGCCAGAGCCGGAAGTCATTGGGCTGCTTTCTCTGATGTTGCTCCAGGAATCCCGTCGCACCGCCAGAACCTCTCCGGCCGGAGAGCTGATTCTGCTCGAAAATCAAGACCGCTCGCTCTGGAACCGGGAGCAGATCGCGGAGGGAGTGGCATTGCTGGAGAAAGCTCTGAACTCCCGCCGCTTCGGCCCTTACACGCTGCAGGCTGCGATTGCGGCCGTTCATGCGCAGGCGGAATCGGTCGCTGCGACCGACTGGCGGCAGATTGTTGCGCTTTACAACCAATTGGTACGGATTCAGCCTTCGCCGGTTGTCCATCTCAATCGCGCCGTGGCCATTGGCCTGCGTGATGGCCCGGAGGCCGGTCTGAAGAATATCGACGCGGTTTTGGAAGATGGCGACTTGGCATATTATTCCCTGGCGCATGCAGCCCGCGCGGATATGTGCCGCCGTCTCGGCAGGACCGCCGAGGCCCGGTCCTCGTATGAGAAAGCTTTGTCACTGACCCAGCAGGAACCGGAGCGGCAATTCCTGCAGGAGCGGATTCGGCAGTTGAAATAAAATGCTCTGCACGGCGCCAGTCGCGCATACGACAACTCGTGCGATCAGCTATTGATGACAATGGAGACCTCGAACATGAAGCCCAATGAACCCAGTCGCACAGCCCTGATGATCGCCCGTCAACGGGCTGCTCATCAGCTGCTCGATCATGGCGCAATTCTCTATGACCCATTTGCCATGAAGATTCTGCGTGAAGACGAAAAGGACGTGCTTCAATTTGCGAACGCACACCCCTTGGCCAGCATCGGACGTCTGATCACCACCGCGCGAAGCCGGATTGCGGAAGATGCTTTGTCAAGAGCTGTCGAAAGAGGGGTTCGGCAGATCGTCATCCTTGGCGCCGGACTCGACACTTTCGCTCTCCGCAATCCCCATGGCGCACTGGAGATCCGTATCTATGAGGTGGACCACCCCGCGACGCAGGCATGGAAACGCCGAGCGCCTGGCCGAAGCTCAAATCGCACTTCCGCCATGGCTATTTTTCGTGCCCGTCGATTTCGAGCGGGACGATTTGGGAGAGAAGCTCGCCGCCGCAGGCTTTCAGCAGAACTCGCCCGCGTTTTTCACCTGGCTCGGGGTTGTGCCCTATCTGACGCAGGACGCTATCGGCCGCACTCTGGACTACATGTCGTCAATCCAGAACTCGGAGGTGGTGTTCGACTACATGGAACCTCCCGAGGCATTCTCAGAAGAGCTAAGGCAAATAGAAAAGGCGCGGGCCGAACAGCTTGAGAAAATGGGTGAACGTTCGGACACCCGTTTCGAGCCGGCCGGCATTGCAGCGATTCTTCGCTCGCACGGATTTTGTGCCATCGAAGACATCGATTTCCAGGAGATCGCGTCCAGGTTCGGCCGCGCCGTTCAAGGACTCGCGCCCGGACACGCTGGCGTTCATGTTGTCCACGCTAAGCACTAATTGAACGCGGTCATCATCGGTCGGAGGGAAAATCAATCAGGCCAGTTGAAACCCGTGCAGCCGTTTTGCGGCACCTTCATCAAACGTCAAGGTTGCCGAACAACCTCTCCAGACGCCGAGGGCGCCGATCAAGGCGTCTTCGAATCTTCCGATTCCATTGCGGAGCGATACAACGGCGGTATAGACCTCTTGCTCATTCTGAACCTCGAGTGTATCCGCCGCTAACAGCATTTCAATATCGTTCGCAATCTCCTGCCTGGAGCGCTTGAAAAGGCTTTTGAG
>CAWFZU010000220.1:0-5748 GCA_963820195.1 uncultured Acidobacteriaceae bacterium
CGCGACCATTCAAAGCATTCAGTCGGAGATCAATGAATCCGGCGGCAACGAAGTGCTCATCGGCCTGCCGGAGCAGCAGGATGAGTCGTCGTTGGATCTAGGGCGCCAGCAGATCGTCGATGCGCTACAGGCCCATTACGACAATCCCTTCGAAGTGCTCAATGTGGACGTGGTCGGCCCCACCGTGGGCCATCAGCTTGAGACCAAAGCCCTTCTGGCCACTCTTTGGTCGATGATGGGCATGCTGGTCTATCTCTGGTTCCGTTTCCAATTGATCTACGGCGTGGCCGCCGTGGTGGCCTGCTTCCACGACACGCTGATCACCGTTGGCGCCTTCGCGCTGCTGAACAAGGAGATCAGCCTGACCGTCATTGCGGCCATCCTGACGCTGGTCGGCTACTCGATGAACGACACCATCGTGGTCTTTGACCGCATCCGCGAGAATCTGCGCCTCAACCGGCGCGAGGCCCTGCCCGACGTGGTCAATCGCAGCATCAACCAGACCCTGAGCCGGACCGTTCTCACCTCGGGATTGACCTTCCTGACGGTGCTGTCTTTGTATATTTTTGGCGGACAGGTGCTAAGGGGCTTTTCTTTTGCGCTCGTAGTAGGTATTCTTATCGGGACGTACTCCTCGATTGCCGTGGCGGCGCCTATGCTGGTGGCTTGGCAGGAGTGGCGGGCGAAGCAGGGTAAGGCTGTGGTCCTTCCGGCCGCAAAACGCGCCCGATTGTAGGGTTCCTCCCGGCTCTTTCGCCGGGTTTTTGTATGTGTTTTTCGAGGCAACGTGCGGTTCTGCTCAGTAGTGGAGCTTTACTGTGATAATGTTTTGATGCTGGGAACATTTTTGGTTTCTCCGGTGTCTAAGTTAGTGGTAAGTAAACACCCGATTCGAGGCTGGCCATGTTTGAAGATTCCACGTTTGAATCAGGAGGCAGGATCAAGAGCGGGAGCGGGCGCTATTCGCTTTTGACGGGCTCCATCGAGATTATCGTCGTAGTGATTGTGATCCTGATTCCGCTGCTCCATCCCGAGGCGCTGCCCATGGCGGCCATGCAGATGGCCCTGGTAGCTCCTCCGCCCCCTCCACCCCCTCCGCCGCCCCCTCCGCCGCCAGAGGCAGTTCATGTGGCTCCGGTGAAGTCGGAGATGATGAACAATCAGCTTACAGCACCTACACGTATTCCGCATGACATCAAGATGGTCGCCGAGAAAGAAGCCCCGGTGGCTTCCTTTGGCGTGGCCGGATCTGACTTCGGCGGCGCGAACGGCGCCATGGGCAGCCTCTTCGGCGATGCCAGCAAGACCCAGGTAAAGGCCGCTCCGCCCAAGGTGGTCAAAATTTCGAGCGGCGTCATGCAGGGCATGCTGCTGCTGAAGACGGCGCCCATTTACCCGCCCATCGCCAAGGCGGCTCGCGTGCAGGGCACCGTGGTCCTACAGGCGAATATCTCCAAGACGGGCTCCATCGAAAACCTGCACGTCGTCAGCGGCCCGGCCATGCTGCAATCGGCCGCTCTGGACGCCGTCAAGTCCTGGCGCTACAAACCCTACCTGCTCAACAACGACCCGGTGGAAGTGGAGACGCAAATCAATGTGATCTTCACTCTGGGCGGATGAGGAACATTTTGGCTCTTCCCGCCATTCCGGGGGAAGGGCTTCGCTTTTGACCTGAATGCGAATCCGTAAAGAGCCGCATTCGCAGCAACCGCAAAGCAGTCGCAGTCCACAAGAAAACTCCTTAGGAGGAATGATTCAGTGATTCTCGCTCAGCTCACGCACTTCGCTTCGCATTCGGCCAATCTGGCTTTTCTCTTTGATGAAGAGACAGTCAGCTTCAACCTCATGGGTCTTTTGCATAACATGGGATGGATGGCGCGCGTCATTGCCTTCATCCTTTTCATCGAGTCGATCTGGTCGTTGGCCGTGATGATCGACCGTTACCTGTACTTCTCAGCAGCCCGCAAACAGTCGCGCGAATTCGCGCCCAAGGTTGCCGGCGCGCTCAAGGACAGCAAGCTCGAAGAGGCGATCAAAATCGCCGATCGCAACAAGAAGTCTCACCTGGCCGAGGTTGTCACGGCCGGCCTGCAGGAGTTTCGCGCTTCGGGCGGCTCGCCGACTGAGGAGTCCATCGCCAGCTCCGGCCGCGCGCTGGAGAGGGCCGAGGCCATCGTGCATGCCAAGCTGAAGAGGGGTCTTGCGGTTTTGGCCACTATCGGCGCGACGGCTCCGTTCGTTGGGCTGCTCGGCACCGTCATCGGCATTCTGAACGCCTTCCAGCAGATCGCCACCCAGAAGACTTCGGGCATCGGCGCGGTTGCCGGCGGCATCTCAGAGGCCCTGGTGACCACCGCGGCTGGCCTGTTTGTAGCTATCCCGGCCGTCATGGCCTTTAACTACTTCACCGGAAGAGTTGAATCCTTCGACGTCGAGATGGACAACTCCTCCAGCGAACTGATCGACTACTTCATCAAGCAGAGCCACAAGCGCTAGGCGAAGCGGATCGCGGCGTGAGCGAGAGGCTGCGGGGGCGGGAGAACTCAAATTCTCTCCCGCCCGCCGGTTTCTGCTTCGCGCCATCCAGGTGGTTAACGGGCAATGCCGGAAGCCATCCGGAGTAAAAATTTCTGGCAATGGAGCACACGCAATGTCAATCGCAGTTCGCGACGAAAGCAAAAAGGTCAGTTCCAACATCAATGTCACCCCTATGGTGGACGTGATGCTGGTGCTGCTGATCATCTTCATGGTCATCACCCCCATGCTCCAGAACAAGGTGGCCGTCGATATGGCCAAGGTGGAGAACACCACCAACATGCCCGACGCCGACAAGGAAGACGCCATTGTCGTGGCCATCACGCGTGATGGAGGGGTCTTCCTGGGACAGAACAAGACCTCCCTCGATCAGCTAGGTGTGCAGGTTCGCGAGAAGCTGGCCGACAAGCCCGGCAAGACGATCTTCATTCGCGCCGACGCCCGCGCACAGTACCTGGCAGTGGAAAACGCCATCGACGCCGTGCGCACAGCCGGCGTGGACGACGTGGGCTTGCTGACCCAGAAGAAGGAAGGCAATACAATAGGCGGCGAGTAGTCTTTTTAGCGCCGTCCATTTAACGATTTCGATTTCACGAGGAGTAGATTGCCATGGCAATGACAATGGGAGGCGGGGGAGGCTACTCGTCCGACATCAATGTGACCCCGATGATTGACGTTCTGCTGGTGCTGCTAATCATCTTCATGGTCATCGTACCGGTGACGCCCAAGGGCCTGGATGCGCTGGTGCCCCAGCCGCCCAAGGATAAGACGCAGCAGAATCCGACCGATCGCACCATCGTCGTGCAGGTTCTGCACGAGGCAGGCAAGGCCCCATCGTACAAGATCAATGATACGGTCATTAACAATGGCGTGGGCGGCCCGGCGGCTCAGAAGGAGCTGCTCGCCCGCCTCACCGAGATTTACGCCAATCGCGCCGAGCGCGTCATGTTCGTCAAGGGCGACGACAATGTTGATTTTCGCAATGTCGCCGAGGTGATCGATATCGGCCGCTCCGCGAACGTGGATCACGTTGGCTTGATGACGCCCAAGATCATGGCCGGCCAGTAGCGGGCTGTGTGGCGACCGCTTCCCTCAAGAGGGAGGTTGCAACCGATGGGCGCCGGCAAGGGACGCGCTACATTCAGGCTGGCCAGCGGGGTTTCTGGGGTGGTTTGGAATCCCCAGTAAACTCCAGGGCTGGCGAGCCCCGTCCGGAAGCAGTTTTCCGGACGGAAAACAGGAGTAGAATTTTTCCATCCTGGTTGCGGTATCTCCCGCCCGCGGCCAGCAGAGATTCCAGGCGCGCGGCCGATAGGCTCTTGCCTGAAGGAGAAGGATACGAAAATGAATAGACTCGCACGTATTTCGGCGCTCGCGATTGCCTTGGCCGGCATGGTGTTTTCCCTGAGCGGGTGCGACAAGCTTGCTGCCCGCGACCAGTTGAACAAGGGAGTGGAAGCGTACAAGGGCACCCACTACGAAGAGGCGATCAATCACTTCCAGCAGGCGATGAAGCTTGATCCCAGCCTGGCCATGGCGAAGAGCTATCTGGCTACCGCTCTGGCCCAAAACGTGGTGGCCGGGCTGGATACGCCGGAAAACCTGAAGACTGCGCAGGATGCCATCGACATCTTCATGGAGGTTCTGGACAAGAACCCGCATGATGTCAACAGCATGAAGAATATCGCCAGCATCAACTTCCAGATCAAGAAGCTGGATGAAGCCAAGATATGGCAGAAGAAAGTGCTGGCGGAGGATCCCAAAGATCCCGAGGCGGCCTACACCGTTGGTGTAATTGACTGGATGCAAGCGCACCAGAACACGCTGGCAGCGTTGGCCCCCGAGGGCCTCAATGACGACGGCGAGGGCAATGCCAAGGCACCCAAGAAGGTCATGGACACGCTCATTGCGGAGAATGCTCCGCTGGTCGAGGAAGGCCTGCAATACCTCACCCAGGCCAATGACAACCGGGCCAATTATGACGAGGCCATGGCCTACCTGAACCTGATCTACCGGCGCAAGGCCGATCTGGATTACGGCAACGAGGCAGCCCGTAAGGAAGATGTCGCCATGGCCGATGAATGGCGCGCCAAGGCGATGGAAACGCGCAAAATCGTCGAAGCGAAGAAGAACGCCGGCCCCGGCGGCATCACCATGGGCGACAACGGCGAGTTGAAGTAAACCGCAGACTTTTCATGAACACAAGCGGCCTCCGCCCTGCGCGGAGGCCGCTTTGCTTGAAGGATATCCAGCTTGATCGATTGAGGTGCTTGATGTTGAGTTCACAGAAGGCCGGACGCGCTTTCAAGGTCGCAATTGCCGGCCTGGCGATTCTCGCAACCACTTGGTTCCCAGCCGCCGGGCAAAGGGGCGGTGGCGGAGGCGGGCGCCAGCTTACACCCCAGCAAATTGAACTTCACGAAGAATTGAAGCTGGGCCTGGATGCGTACAAGATCGGCCACCTCGATGAGGCGATCCTTCATTTCCGTAAGGCGACGGTGCTGGACCCCGACAATCTCACAGCCAAGGTCTACCTGGGTACCGCGCTGGCGCAGAAAATTACGCCTGGAGTGGATACGCCGGAGAACCTGAAGATCGCGCAACAGGCCATCGACCTCTTTCAGGAGGTTCTGGAAAAAGCCCCGCTCGATGTGAAGAGCATGAAACAGATTGCGGGCATTGAATTCAGCATTAAGAAGCTGGACGATGCCAAGGAATGGCAGAAGAAAGTACTGACCGTGGACACGAAGGATGCCGAGGCGGCCTATGTGGTCGGCGTGATCGACGGGATGGAGGCGCATCAGAACGCTTTCGCGGCTCTTCAGCAGGCCGGCCTCAAAGACGACGGCGAGGGCAACGCCACGGCGCCCGCCAAGACAATGGAGGCCATCAAGGCGCAGAATGGCGCGCTGGTCGAGGAAGCCTTGCAGTATCTCAGCCAGGCGGTGGAGAACCTGCCCAATTTCGCCGATGCGATGGCCAACCTGGGCCTGGTCTACCGGCGCAAGGCCGATCTGGACTGGGGGGACGAGGCGGCCCGCAAGGACGACGTGGCCAAGGCGATGGAGTGGCGGGCCAAGGCGATCAACGCGCGCAAGGCCATCCTGGAGAAGCAGAGCGCGGGGCCTGATTCCGCGAAGCCGTAACAATGGGTGCGCAATGGGATGCAAACAGAAGAGGCTGCCATTGGCAACTGTCGAGCAGATTACATAA
>CAWFZU010000221.1:0-3383 GCA_963820195.1 uncultured Acidobacteriaceae bacterium
GCCGGCCGCGCCGCTGGTGTTGGCCGCCGACAGATCCAGCGACTCCGCCGCCGCGTAGAGCGTGTAGCGGCCCAGATCGCCCACCATGTTCATGCCGATGCGCTGGTCGAAGACCTTTTGCAGCTCTTCGGGCAGCGAGATGTTCTCGACGACGAACTGATCCAGCGCAAGGCCGAGCGCGGCAAAGGCTGGCTTCATCGCTCGACGAACTTCTCGCGCGAGCGTGGCCTGATTGGCGGCCATGTCGAGAAAGGAGATGTCGCTGGCGGCAAAGATCTCGGTCATGCGGGCGACAATGGTATCGCGCAACTGGCCTTCGAGATCGCGCGGCAAGATAACTGTCGCGCGTGCCGCTGATCTGGTTGAAGAAGACGCGCGGATCGGCGATGCGGTAGGAGTAGATGCCGTAACAGCGCAGCCGCACCGCGCCGAACTCCTTGTCGCGGATGGTGATGGGCGTGGCCGTGCCCCACTTCTGGTCGATCTGCAGGCGCGTCGAGAAGAAGTAGACCTCGGACTTGAAGGGCGATTCGAAGGCCTTGTCCCAGTTCATCAGGTCGGTGAGCAGCGGCAGATTGCGCGTGTTGAGCGTGTGCAGGCCGGGGCCAAAGACGTCGGCGATCTTGCCTTCGTTGACGAAGGCGGCCATCTGCGACTCGCTCACGGTGAGCTGGCCGCCGTTTTCTATCTCCAGGTCGCGCATGGGATAGCGGTAGGCAAGAATGCCGTCTTGCGGCTCATTCCACTCGATGACACGGATAAATTGCTTGGCTAGAAAATCTCCGAAACTCATCTTTTCTCCACTATGGACGGCAACGCGCGCCGTCGTCTGAACTCAATTCAATAGGATGCCGAATATAGCTTGCGTAAAACTTTGGCAAATTACGATTCGGTGCTGCTTTCCCAACTGTCTTGCGCTTCGTCATTTGTTATTTCGCGCAGAAAGACGTCGCCAGCCTTGTGCCACTGCCCCATCTGCCCGGGTCCGCTGCCGTCCAGGGCGATCTTGTAAGCGCCCTGCCCATCGTCGCCGGTTGCACGCGCCTGGATGACGCCGTCGTAAGAGATTCCCTTGTCGGTGACCACGATAACTTTCTGACCCACATCGAACATGAAAAACTCCTGCTTGCAAATCTCCCTACCAGCCTATCTCATTTCAAAGGAGTTTCTTCTTCCGCGGCGGAAATTATTGTGCGGGGCAATGGCGGCTCATCGGGATCTGCCCAGGCATTCAAGCCGCGCCTGTGATAATTTGAAGAAGCGGCTCGTACGAGCTCGTAGCTCAGGTGGTAGAGCAACGCCCTTTTAAGGCGTGGGTCCTGGGTTCGAATCCCAGCGAGCTCACCATTTCTCTCTCGCAGTGGCCGTATCCGGAAAATCCCCATGCCGTCGAATTGCGCATTCGCCCTCTAGCGCATTTCTACCAATGGTATAAAGTGTGGGTGCCCCACCCTCGCCGCGGTTTTGTTTTTGCGGCTAGGGTGGGATACCTCAACATCAATTGGAGAAATGCTCTAGCGTTCAACCGCCGCCAGCGGCAGCGTGAAGCGGAAGGTTGCGCCGTGGCCCAGTTCGCTCTCGGCCCAGATGCGTCCGCCGTGCGCCAGCACAATGTGTTTGACAATGGCCAATCCCAGCCCCGTGCCGCCCGACTCGCGCGAACGCGCCTTGTCGATGCGGTAAAAACGCTCGAAGATGCGCTCGAGGTGCTCGGAGGAGATGCCGGGACCGAAATCCTTCACGCTGAATTCGACCTCCGCGTCCAAAAGCCGCGCGCCCACCAGAATGCGTTTGCCGCTGATGGCGTAGTGCAGCGCGTTTTCAACCAGGTTGCCAAAGACCTGATTCATCGCGTCCGGGATCGGCCAGAACCAGCGCCTCCGGCGCGCCGGTGAATTCCAGGGCGATGCCGGAGTCCACCACCATGCCGCCCAGCGAATCGATGGCGTCCTGAACCAGCGTGTGGCCCGCGTGGGCTGCAGAGATAGCTTGTAATTCGGGCTTTCCACGCTGGCCAGGGCCAGCAGATCCTCGGTAAGGCGGTTCATGCGGGTGGCGTTTTTGAGAATGATGCCGAGAAATTCGCGCGTGGTTTCCGGACGGTGTGGGGTCCTCAACCAGCGTCTCCACGTAACCCTGGATGGAAGTGAGCGGGGTGCGCAGCTCGTGGCTGACGTTGGCCACAAACTCACGACGGGATTTTTCCGCGGCCTCGATGCGGGTCACGTCGTGCAGCACGGCCAGTGCGCCGCCGGAAGGCATGGGCGCGGCGTTGATCTCGAAGATGCGGCCCGGGAGCCAGCGTGCTGGCGCGGCCAGAGCGGACCTCGCCGCTGCTCCAGCGCCGCCTTTCACGCAGGCCAGCAGTTCCGGATCGCGCACGGAGTGAACCAGCGGGCGGCCAGTGCGAATCTGTGTGCCGGCGATGCGCTGCATGGCGGCGTTGGACCAGCGGACCAGCCCCTCGGGGTGATGGCGACCACCGCCTCCTGCATGGAATCGAGCATGGCGGCCAGCTCCTGGCGGCGGCTTTCGATCTCGGCAAAGCTCTGCGCGAGCCGCTGGGCGGCTCTGGTCCAGCGCCGCCTCGATGGAGGAGAGTGATCTTCGACGTCGTAATCGAAGGCGGGCGTTCGGCTCACCCGCGGCAATGCGGCGCGCAAAGGCGACGATCCGATCAAGCCGAGTGGTGATGCGGCTGGCAACCCATACGGCCAGAGTCAGCGCCACGGCCAGCGCGATCAAGCTGGCCCAGAGAATCTCATTGCCAGAATAAGGTTGGTCCCGCCGGGGGGAACCTCCAATACCCTCCGTGCGATAAAAGGAATGACGACAAACTCCATCGCCGCCGCCTGGAAGACCAGTAGCAGGAGAAAGAGGCCGAGCAGCTTCATGAAAATCTTCGATTTCAAGGCGCCCTACTCGCTCTTGGGAAACTCGAAGCGGTATCCGGCGCCGCGCACGGTTTTCAGGTGGCGCGGGTTTTCCGGATCGGCCTCGATCTTCTCCCGGATGCGGCTCACATAGACGTCGACCGATCGGGGCGTGACGAAGCGGGCATCGCCCCAGACAGCATCCAGCAAATGATCACGGCTGAAGACACGGCCAGGATGACGCGCCAAATAGTCCAACAGACGGAACTCGGTAGCCGTGGTGGGCGTCACTTGCCGCGCACCGTCAACTGCATGGCGTTGGCATCGATGATGACCTCTTCAAAGCGGATGACCGAGGGCGTGTCGGGCCGCTCAAATCGGCGCAGCACGGCCTTGACGCGCGCCACCAGTTCGCGCGTGGCAAAGGGCTTGGTGATGTAGTCGTCGGCTCCCAGTTCCAGGCCCAGCACGCGGTCGTTTTCGCTGGCGCGCGCCGTCAAAAAGATGATG
>CAWFZU010000222.1:0-24964 GCA_963820195.1 uncultured Acidobacteriaceae bacterium
CCTCGGCCGATTGAATCTGGCAATCCACATAGAAGATGTACTCCCAGGGCTTGCCATGCACCGGCCGCGACTCGATCTTGGTCAGGTTGATGCCCATGAAAGCCATCGCAGACAGCGCCGAAACCAGCGATCCCGGACGATGCTCCAGCGAAAACGCCAGGCTGATTTTGTTCGCCTCCGCATCGCTCACGGCCTCCGCAGCGCGCCGCACCAGAAAGAAGCGCGTATAGTTTTCCGGGTTGTCTTCGATGCCGGCTTCCAGAATCTCCGCGCCATAATACCGTGCCGCCGCCTCGCTGGCGATTCCCGCTACGTGCCTGTCGCGCAACTTTACCAACTGCTTCACGCTGCCTGCCGTGTCATAAAAAGCGATCGCCTCCATGCGCGGATGCGCGGCCAAAAACTTCCGGCACTGCGCCAGCGCCACCGGGTGCGAAAAAACCCGCTCGATCTCCTCCATCGTCACGCCGGCAAGTCCGATCAGATTGTGCCGGATGCGCAACAGCGTCTCCCGCACCACCCGCACATCGTGGGTCAGCAGCAGGTCGAAGTGCTCCAGCACCGAGCCGGCCAGGCTGTTCTCAATGGGAATGACCGCGGCCTCGACGCTGCTCCGCTGTCCAGCGCCGCAAAGACTTCCGCCGAAAGCGAGCAGGGAACAATCTCCCCGTCGGGCACCAGTTTCATCGCCGCTTCATGGCTGAATGAGCCGGGCTCTCCCTGAATTGCAATCTTCATCGGCTTCCTGATTCTCCAATTCTATTTACTGTACCGCATCCATAAATCACCCGCCACAAAAGCGAGAAATACCATCGCAATTACGCCGTTCATCGTGAAGAAGGCCGCATTCAGCCGGCGCAAATCGCGCGGCGAAACCAGCGAGTGCTCATAGGCTAGCAGCAGCCCCACGGCCGCAATGCCCAGCCAGCCGAGCCATGGAAATGAAAGAGTTCGCCGAACCAAACGAGCAGTCCCAGCATGGCCAGATGCATCGCCCGCGCCGTCCAGAAAGCCGCCGGAATTCCCAGTCGCCTGGGGCAGGCTGTGCAGTCCCGCGGCGCGGTCGTGCTCATAGTCCTGGCAGGCGTAGAGCACGTCAAAGCCGCCCGCCCACAGCGTCACCGCGGCGGTCAGCACCAGAATCCGCGCGTCCAGCGAGCCGCGCACCGCAATCCACGCCGCCGACGGCGCCAGGCCGAGCGCCAGGCCCAGCCCCAGATGCGACCAGCGCGTGAAGCGCTTCAAGTAGCTGTAGCCCCAGAGCACCAGCAGAACCAGCGGCGTCAGATACAGCGTGAGCCGGTTCAACTCCGCCGCGGCCGCGACAAAGACCGCCAGCCATCAGCAGCGTAAAGCCCAGCACAAATTGGCGCGTGAGCAGCCCGGCGGGAATCGCGCGGCCTTTGGTGCGAGGATTGGCCGCATCCAGCTCCGCGTCGGCCCAGCGATTGAAGGCCATCGCCGAGGAGCGCGCCGCCACCATCGCCACCAGAATCCATGCGAGCTTCATCGGCAAAACCAGCCGCCAGTCCGGCAGGCCGTTGGCCGCCAGCAGCACCGCCGTCAGCGCAAACGGCAGCGCGAAGATCGAGTGCTCCCACTTGATCATCTCCAGCGTCGTCCGCGTCCTGGCCCAGAAGCTCGGCATGGTTGGCTCCCAACGGTATGGGACCAGTGTACTTGAAGGTATGCTCAAGAAAATATTCACAGTGACAAGGCGAGTGAGGTATATTGGCTCGTGCCGGAAGAACACAACGGTAGCTTTAGTCCAAAGGAGGACAAATGAAAATCAGCAAGATTGCAAGTATTGATTGGGATTCTTCTCTGCCTGGGATCTGTCAGCCTGATGGCGCAGAGCGTTCGGGTGGGCGGATCTTCCCTGCGTGCCAATGGCCAGATTGCCCAGGGCTTTCAATATACGGGTTCATGCCCCGTCGGTCTGAAATTTGGCTGGGGCTTAATCAGCACGGGACCCACCGGGGTCACTTACCGTTTTGACCGCAACGACGGCGGACATACGACCAGGTCTCAAAGTGTGAATATACCGCGGGCCAACCAATCAGTGCCTGTCTATTATGATTGGCAGCTAGGCGCGAATACGCGGCAATTCGCCGATTATCACGGATGGGTGAACCTGACCATCGACTCTCCAAATCCAGTCCAGCAGAAGATTGGATTCACGATACAGTGCCAATAGGGAATATGGGGTGTGCGTGTCGGCCGTGATTGCGGCCGTAAAGCCAAACGACGCTGGAGATGATCGAGTGCTCCCACTTGATCATCTCCAGCGTCGTCCGCGTCCTGGCCCAGAAGCTTGGCATGGTTGGCTCCATGGACAAGTTTACTGGAGCCAGGCGGGGCATTACATGAGCAAGAATGCGCTGCGTTCGCCGGAAGAGATGGCGAACGCAGCGCGTGGTTTGCGATTTATTGAGCCAGGGAGAGAGACCATACGAAGTCCCTGCGGACGTAGCCGGCAGGGATGGACTTGGGCGGGCCGATGATAAAGTCGGGACTCAACTCCTGTTTGCTCTTGTTGATGGTTGAAAGGTCGTGGCAGGTGATGCAGGATGAGGACTTCATCAACGTGGGATTGCCAGCGTTGTCGCCCTCGATGACGGAGTTGCCTAACACGGTAGCCTTGCCGGCAGCATCGACAAAATCAACCTGCACGCCATCGAGGCGATAGTTGCGCCATTCGGCCGCCAGATTGGCATCCTTCATCAATTGAGCCAGAACCTGCGACTGCTTGGTAGGCTTGCCTGAGCTGCGGGCCGGGACCGACCCCCAGGGATCGTTACAGCCGAGCACAACGCAACGCTGCGGGTTGGTCAAGGAGTTTTGCGGCTCAAATGTAGCCCAAATCCATTTGTCGATGAGCTTGGAGATCAAGTGGATTCCGCCCAAGGCATAACAGGAACCTGCCACCGTTTCCACGTGAACTCCGGCGGGTGGATTGGTGCAGGTTGCCAGCGGATATTGGATCCAATCGGCCTTCAGCTCAACCGACGGCGGAGTGAAGTCGAAGGCTTTTCCCGCAGTGATGAACGCAACCTGACCGTCGAGTGTGGTCAGACTGTTGGAGGTGACATAGTCTTGCGCGGAGGGATTGAGACGAGCCTCCTCACAGATCGTGCGCCCGCTCCAGGTTTGGCTGTTGCAGTCTTCGTTGGCGCCGGTTGGCAGGACAGCCTCGGGATGAGGCACGCCTTTTGCCTTTTCCCGCATGAACTTGGCCAGCGGACTCATGTGGAAGCGCGGGCGCCCGCCCGCTGCCAAGGCTTGCGCAGCGCCGGCGCCGTAAAGCTGACCCTGCTCAATCCAGTTTTCCCAGACGACGTAGGGATATTGGTTTGCGTTGACAGGACAAGTGGAGGCTACAAAGAGTTGCCAGGCTGTTTGCTCGGGTGAGGAGCCGACGTGTGAGGGTGGGATACAGGCAGCCGGCATGGGGTTCTCGGCGGCCAGGACGGCTGGTCGCTGGCGGTTGCCTGGGCTGCGCCACAGAAGCAACGCCAGGACGGTGAAGGCAAGCGTAGCCGCATAAAGTGATTTACGCATGGGGGAGTATCTCCTATTGGGGGAATTTGCATGAACAGGAGGCCAGCGGGGAACCAAAGTCAATGCAGCCGAATTCCAGGGAAGTTGTTGCAAGCGGGACAGTTGGAGCCCACACAGATATCCTGATGATGCCGAATGAAGAGTGAGATGGGGAAACAAAACCGCGGCTCAAACGAGCGCATCCACGGTTGCGAGCAAGCTTACTTCAATGATTTCAAAACAGACAAGAGTATCTTCAGTAACCATGCGAGGAATTCAGCATGTGTAGCCCAGAAGCATCCCTGCCAGGTGAGAAACAGAGGGGGCATTGCCCGGTGAGCGCCAGGCGATGCAGCGATGCCTGTCAAGCTAACGATCCTATCGCTGGCGTTGCGCTCGCATCGAATAAGGTGTTTGATGATTGCGCTCATGCCGGGTGCGCCAGGTCTCGCTTCTGGGACGTGGGAATCCAGGAACCTCATGCGAGCGAAAGCGAGCAGTTGGCCCCACGGCAGGTCGCGCCTACGCCTAGCCTTCCGCTTCTTCCACCGTTGCCACCAGCGAAATGACCGTGTCCACTTTCATCACCTTGAAGAGCTCCATCACACGGCTGTTAACCCCGGCCACAATCAACCGGACGCCCAGATTCTGGCAATGGACGTAATGGTTGATCACCGCGCCCATCCCCGTCGAATCCATGTAGGGAACGCCGCTGATGTCGAGGATGGTCAGGGCCGGCGGCTCGCTGGCGCGCAACTGATCCTGCATTCCGAAGATATTGCGCAAAGTGACCGGGCCCGTAAAGCGGAAGATCACCGTTCCGGGAGCTTTGCCGTCCGCGCGTTCGATGGATAAGGGAGCGTCGTTGAACATAGTGGGGTAAGTATAAGGAATAAAACGCTTGGCATGTATTACAAACGTGTAAAAAATGCGGACGAAGATATAGCCAGGGGCTGCGGCCGGAGTTTTGCGCAACAGGCCCGGCCTCTTGTACGACAATAGCCTCATGGATTCGATGCGCATCGACAAATGGCTGTGGGCGGCGCGCTTCTTTAAGACGCGGTCGCTGGCTTCGAAGGCTTGCGATCTGGGGCGCATTTTGTCCAACGGGCATGAGGCCAAGCCCTCTCGCGAGGTTCGCGTGGGCGAAACGCTGGAAGTGAAGAACGCGGGCGGCGAGTTTCAGATCGAGGTTCTCACTTTGAGCCAGATGCGCGGCCCGGCGGCGGTGGCGCAGACGCTCTATCGCGAGAGCGAGGCGAGCAAGGAGGCGCGGGCCAAAGCAGCCGCCGAGCGCAAGGCAGATGCAGGAGTTCGCGCCGTTGCCCGAGCACCGGCCCTCCAAGCGCGACCGCAGGCGGATCATCCAGTTTCGCGGCGGAGCATAGACTCCCAGGACAGCACTGCAAACTAATCCCTAGTCCCTTAGTCCCTAGTCCCTGTAGTTATCACGCTTCATGCGCCGTAGCCACATGCGGCTGCGGCATCAGCTCGGTCAGCGCAATGGCGGCCAGAATCAGCAGCGCGCCGCAGGCGGGGCGCAGGCCGAGACGTTCGCCCATCACCAGGAACGAAGTGATCCAGGCAAAGACCGGCTCCAGCGTCAGCAGCAGGGCAGTGTGCGTTGGAGGCAGCACCGATTGTGCCCAGCTCTGGATGGAGAATGCGACAGCGGTGGCGAGCACGGCGGCAATGCCCAGCGCCAGAGCCAGCCGCGGTGTCCACGTGAGATGCGGATGTTCGATGAGCGGCAGGCTGAGCGCCATGAAGAGCGCGCAGAAGCCCACCTGGAGCAGCGCCAGCGGCTGGAAGGCGATGCGCGGCGAGATGTGGCTCAGCGCCAGGCAGTGGAAGGCAAAACCGAGGGCGCAGCCCAACGTGAGCAAGTCGCCCAGGTTGATGGAGGTCATGTCGGGCAGCAGGCGTACAGCCGGGCTGAACAGGGAGGTAGGTCCCTGCGCGCGAGGTGCGGCTGGCGCGGTCAGCAGCACAATTCCGATGAATGCCAACGCGGCTCCCAGAAAGGCGTTCCACCGTGGCGGCCTGGCTCCCGGCGGGCGCAGGCCGGGAATGATCGAGAGTAGCGGCACCATCACCACCAGCAACCCGGTGATGAAGGCCGATTTCGAGGGCGTAGTGCGGGCCAGCCCCGTGGTCTGGAACTGATAGCCAAGGGCCAGGCAGAGTCCAACCAGCGCTCCGGCCCCGACCTGCCAGCCCCGAATCTCGCGCCAGTAGCGGTGATAGGCAACGCCCAGCACGGCAAAAGCCAGCGTCATACGCACCAGGTTGAAGGCTGCCGGGAGTGGCATCGGCCAGCGCGCCCTTGACCAGCACAAAGGTCGATCCCCACACGGCGACCACGAAGAGCATCAGCAGGTAAGCGCGTAGTTTCATTTCGTTTCATTATGTCAGCCGAGGCTGCGCCGGCTGGCTGGTCGTCAGATGGTCTGTCTCAGGTACGCTGCAACAACACTACTGTTCAGCAGCCCACTCCACCATTGCCAGCGTCAGCAACAGCACCCGTTTTAGCCCTATTTCGCGGTCCTTGGCGGAGTACCACTCGGCCAGCGTGTGCGCGCCGCCGCCCTCGCCGCCCGCGCCCATTGAGAGCGCCGGAACCCCCAGCGAAAGGGGAATGTTGGCGTCGGTCGAGCCCAGCCGCTGTTCGGTCTTCAGGCCCAAATGGCGATCCACGGCGAGCAACATCTCCTGCAGCGGCGAATCGGCGGCGAGTTGCGCGGCGGGCCGGTCGCCGATCAATTCAATGGCAAAGGCCAACAGGCCGCGGTCGTGCCTGGATTGTGACTTTGCCCGCGCGTTGCAGTGGTCCACGGCATCCTCGACGGCGCGATGCAACGCGACCTCCAGCCGCACCAACTGCTCCGGGCTGGTGGAGCGGAAATCAATCGTTGCCTGCGCGCTCTCCGGGATCGAATTCACGCTGGTGCCGCCGTGAATCGTGCCCACATTGAACGTAGTGCGCGGGACGTCTTCCTGCGAGATTGGCGGCAGCGGCGTTTCGGCCAGCACGGACAGCGCCGAGGCCAGCGCGGCAATCGGGTTGGGCGTGCCCGCGTCGGTAAAGCTGTGCCCGCCGGGGCCGGTGACGGTGACCCGGTAACGTCGGCTGCCCAGCGCTTGCGTCACGGCTGACTCCGCGCCCGCTCCATCCAGCACGATGTGCGCGGCGATGCGTCCGGCGAGAGCGGTCTGCCGATAAAGGAAGCGCACGCCGCGCAGGTCGCCTTCGCCCTCCTCGCCCACATTGCCGAGAAAGATCAGCGGCGCGGCCAACTCGGCTCTGGCCTCAATCAGCGCATGAGTGATGGCCAGCATTCCCGCCACGCCGGCGCCGTTGTCGCAGGCTCCGGGAGCCTTGATGCAGTCGCCGTCCACTACCGGATGCAACGGCGTTCCGGCTGGGAAGACCGTGTCCAGATGCGCGGAGAGCACGACCACCGGGCCAGTGCTCTCCGGCGGCAGAGTGGCAGCGGGCAGCCACCCGAAGACGTTGCCGACGGCGTCGGTTTGCGGAGAGCTGAGACCGGTCTCGGCAAAGCGGGCGGCGATCCACAGGGAACGAGCTTGCTCGCCAAAGGGCGGCGCGGGGATGGCAACCAACTCCGCCTGCCAGTCCATGATGGTCTTGGGATTGCCGTGCAGCCACGCGAAGGCGGCGTGAACCGGCCGCAGTTCGGCGAGCGCCGTGACCCGTGCGAAGGCCGAGTTGTGTAAGAGCGCCATGCGGATGGTTTCAGGGTAGCAGAGCCGTTGATTCATGGGGTTATTGGATCAGGCGCTCTCTTCCAGCGGCGGGGCAAAACGCGAGCCGGTGCGGAGGATGATGCAGGAGACAACGAGCGAGATGAGTGTCGCTCCCAGGCCCAGGCGCAGGCTCCTGGTGCGGTCGGAGATGGCGCCGATGATCTGCGGCGAGAAGGTGTCGCCGAAGCAGTGAATGCAAAAGAGATTGATGGAAACGGCGGTGGCGCGGACCGGGCCGGTGACCGAGTTGACGATAGCGGCGTTGAGCGGGCCGGTGTTGAGGAAGAGGAAGAACTCGGCGGCAAAGAGCGAGGGAACGGCCCACGCGGCGGGGCCGAAGAAGAGCAGGATTCCGCAGGGCAGCGTGAGCGCGACGCTCCAGAAAGAAAGCAGGTAAAGGGCGCGGTGATTGGTGCGCAGCCAGCGCTGGGCGATCCAGCCGCCGATGAGGGTTCCGGCGATGCCGTCGATGACCGTAGTGGCGCCCACAACCAGGCTAGAGTTGGCTACGGTGAAGCCGGAATTCCGGTGCAGGAACTCCGGAACCCAGTTGGAGATTCCGCCCATCGCGAAGGTCAGCGTGGCCAGGCCGAAGGTTGCGCAGAGGAAGGCGGGATTGCGGAAGAGGCCGAGGACGGTGGCGCGGTTGGCGGTGGGCCGGATGTGGTCGCTGGAGCCGCGCTTAGGCTCGCGGCCCCACAAGCCGTAGAGAGCGGCAATGATGAAGCCGGGAAGCGCGCAGACGAAAAACGGCCTGCGCCAGTCGCCGCCAAAACTCAGTTGCCCGCCGGCCAGGTAGCCGAGCGCCGCGCCAACGGGGATGGCCAAATAGAAAATAGACAGGATGCGGTTGCGGTCGCGTTCGGGATAGAAGTCGGCCAGCACGGCGGGTGCGAAGATGCCGAAGGTGGCCTCGCCAATGCCGACGAAGGCCTGGCGGATGTAGAAGGTCCAGTAGCCGTGGACCCAGATGGTGGCGAGGGTGGCAAGGCTCCATAGAACCGCGCCGGCGATGATGAGCGGTTTGCGCGGGTAGCGGTCGCCGAGCCAGCCGGTGAGCGGCGCGGCGAACATATAGAAGATGAAGAGCGCCGTCGTCAGCGCGCCCATCTGATTGTCGGTGGCATGGAAGTCGCGCTGGATCAGCGAGAGTTCGCCGGGGAGGATGTAGCGGTCGATATAGTTGAGCAGGTTGAGGCCGATGAGCAGCAGCAGCGTCCCCTGTGCGGGGGTGAGGCGGGGGCGAAGAGCTTGGGAGGAAGTGGCCAATGTGATTTTTCTTTCCCTGAAGTGCGAGAAGTTCCACGAATATCACAATCGGTGATCTGGATGCACTTCTATTTGGACTTTAGTCTCTGAATGATCTCATCCCGTTCCGGCTTCGACACATGAATCGTTGTATCGCCGCCACCGTCGTACTTTTGCGAGGCCCTGTACTCGAATATTGTGTCTCCTAACACTTAGCCTTTCCGAACCAACGTGGAACCCGGTTCTTGTATTGAAGATAAACCTCACCGAATGCCGCTTCCAAATCGCGTTCCTCCTTCGGCACAAGGATCAATTTCGCGACCAGACACAAGAGTAACCATGTGATGAGGACACCAATACTTCCGTAAAAGAGAACCCACGCAAGCCATAGTCCCAGGTAAGCGATATATATCGGATTGCGTGTGAACCTGTATGGGCCCCGCACCACCAGGAGCGAGGGAGTCAGTTCGGGCCGCTCGGGAGGGTGAGCTATTTCTGGCGCTAGAATACCCCCAGCGCTATGGCCAGAAGCGGACCACCATTTCGGGCCATAGATCCAAATCAGCAGTGTGATTGAGACGATAACTGGGATCAGACCGATCCAATTCCATATTCCCGGAGTTCCCGCTACCCATCCATAACGGCGCGTCAGTGTCGAGATTGCCCAGGGAGCCACTCCATGTACGAGTGGAATCACGATTAGCCAAATGGCTAAGCCCCGGGTGACAGCCATCCACCGAGGCGGCGTCGAGTGGTTCGGAGGACTGGATCCAGGGATTCCGGGCGGGTTCACTGGAAAAGTGGTTGGCACAGGCATAAGAGCCTCCATCCTACGTCTTAGAGCTCACCGCGGTTGTAGATTGCTGAGCGTGCGCCGGGGGATAATTCTTAAGCTGGCTCGGCAGGAACAGAATATCGCACCATCATATTTTTATACTTGCGGCCTTGGGCGTAACGAGCCGCGCCAGGGTCTCCTGGTAATTCCACGGTATCCAATTTGAAGTATCTAAGCCGAAGGCCGGGGCCAGCGGGCTTCGACGGTGGTGCCGATGCCGCCGCGGGGACGGAATTCGCCGCGCACCACGGCCCAGACCGGATCGCAGGCCTTGACCACGTCCTCCAGCACCTGGTTGACGATGTTTTCCTGAAAGATGCCCAGATTGCGGTAACTGAAAACAGGTACTCCTTGAGCGATTTCAGCTCAAGGCAGCGCTGGCGGGGCATGTAGCGGATGGTCAGCACGCCGAAGTCGGGCAGGCCGGTTTTGGGGCAGACGGAGGTCAGTTCCGGGTCGTCGATCTGGATTTCGTAGCCGGGAAACTGGTTTTGCCAGGTTTCGATGGCGGGAAAGGCGAAATCGAGGCCGGCTTTGGCGTGATCGTCGGTGTAGCGCGGTTCTGGAGCCATGGCTTCGATTGTACGAGCTGAGAATCGCTGCCATGATTACTCATCCAATGCGAATATTCCTGACGCCTTAAGGCCGGTTTCTGCGTCCTATATACTGACTCTGGTTGCCTGAATGACACAAGAAAGAAAGCAATCGGCCCGGCTCTGGTTTTGGAGGGGCTTGGCCGTCCTCCTGATCATCGTTTTTTTCACGGTGCGGTCCCTGACGCGGGATCGGCTGCAGGTGCATGCGTAGCCGCGGCGGCGCATATGCCGCTGGTGAGCACCATCAGCACCAACGGCCGCGTTGAGCCGGAGGTGAACTACGAGATCCACAGCCCGATTGCGACCACCGTCAAGGCGGTGTATGTGCAGCCGGGCGACGAGGTGGCGGCGGGAAAGCTGCTGATGGTGCTGGACGACGTGCAGGCGCGCGCCCGGCTGGCCTCGGCCGAGAGCGGCGTGAAGGCCGCGCAGGCGGCGCTGGAGGCGGCGACCCACAACGGAAGCCAGCAGGAGCGCCAGATGTCGGCAGCCGACGAAACGCGCGCGCGGCTGGAACGCGATGAGGCGAGCCGCAGCCTGGATGCGCTGACCAAGCTCAACGCGACCGGGGCGGCCTCGCCGAACGAGGTAGCCGAGGCGCGGCAGCGGCTGGACGCGGCGGAGGCCAATCTTCATGCTCTGGAGCAGGGCGCGAACAACCGCTATTCGCCGGCGGAGATGGAGCGCGCGCGGGCGGCGCTGGCCGATGCGGAGGCCAGCCTGGCGGCGGCGCGGCAGGTGGTGGCGCAAACCATGGTGTACGCTCCCGCGGCGGGAACCGTCTATAGCCTCGATGCGGCGCCGACGGAGTTTGTCGAAGAGGGCAAGCTGCTGATGCAGGTGGCCGACCTGCACCACGAGCGGATACGGGCCTATTTTGACGAGCCGGAGATCGGGCGGCTGGCGGTGGGCCAGAAGATTCAGATCAAGTGGGACGCCAAACCCGGGCGCATATGGAACGGACACATCGAGCGGACGCCGGTGACGGTGATCAACCTGGGCACGCGCAGCGTGGGCGAGGTGCTGGTGAAGATCGACGATGCGGACAGCGAACTTCTGCCGGAGACCAACGTGACCGTGACGGTGACCATCTCCAGCGACTTGAATGATTTGACTGTGCCGCGCGAAGCCCTGCGCTCGGAGAACGGCAAGACCTACGTTTACAAGTTGGTCAAGGATGGATTGCTGAAGACCCCGGTGACGATAGGAACCCTCAATCTGACCCAGGTGGCCATTCTCTCCGGACTTGAGGAGGGGGACCAGGTGGCCACCGGAACTGTCAGCGGAATGCCGTTGCGCGAAGGCGTTCCGGTCAAGGTTGTGCGGTGAGAATATTGGCCGGAGTTGTGCTGGCATCAGCGGCGGTCCTTTGGGCGTCCGCGCTGAGCGGCGAGCGCACGCCGCTTGCACAAGCTAATGCGGCCTTGCAGTCCGGCGAAGCGGACAAGGCGCTGGCGATCTTGAGTCCGCTTGCCCAGCCCGGTGGCGCGGCCCAGGCCTATAACCTCAAATGCCGCGTGGAATATTCACTGGAGCAGTGGAATCAAGCCGCGAAAGACTGTGAGCAGGCGGTCACAGCTGGACGGGCGAAGCTTGGACGATCATCTATGGCTCTCCCGCGCTCTGGGCGCGCAGGCCAGCCGGGCGTCGTTTCTGAGCGCGTTCAAACTGGCCAAGCGAGTGCGGGCCGAGATGGAAGAGGCCGTCCGGCTGAATCCACGCAGCGGCGAGGCGCTGGCCGACCTGGGCAACTACTATTACACCGCGCCGGGGGTGGTGGGCGGAGGTCTCGACAAAGCAGAGAGCGTGGCCGCGCAGATGGACAAAATCGACCCCATCCGCGCTCACGAACTGCGGGGTCATATCGCCGAGCAGCGCAAGGACTACGGCACGGCCGAACGGGAGTACAAGCAGGCGCTGACGGCCTCAACGCATCCGGCCTTTCAGTGGATGACGCTGGCCAGCTTCTATCGCAGGCGGGAGCTATGGACGGAGATGGAGGCCGCCGTGCGCAGCGGCCAGAACGCAGCGGAGCGGGATAAACGCGCCGCCGTGGCGCTCTACAGCGGGGCTGCGCTGCTGATTCAAACCAAGCGCGACCAGGCGCGCGCCGCCAAAATGCTGGAGGAGTATCTTGCCGGCAGCGTGAAGTCAGAGGATGCGCCGGCGTTTGTGGCGCACACCTGGCTGTCCCGGTTGAAGCAGCAGTTGGGTGACACGGCGGCTGCCGCACGGGAGCGGGCGGCGGCGCTGGCTCTGGCGCATGAGTACAAGCCGGCCCTGGATTTGAAATGATAGAAGATAGGAAAGATTGAAGGTTAGCGTACCCGTGAAGAGCCGGCACAATCCGTTGAAGGTCTGGGCGTCCGTTCTTGTGGGAGCGGCATTGGCGGCCATGCCTTTGCCGCTTCCGGCGCAGGTTTCGCTGACGACGGTCGTGGATCTGGCGCAGCGCAACTCCAGCGCCGTCAAGCTGGCCGAAGCTGATCTGCAGAAGGCGCAAGCGGCTCTAGCGCAGACTCAGGACGCTTTTGTGCCCAGCCTCACCTTCGGCTCGGGGCTTCCGGCATTTCACACAATTGGCTTTATGCCGGGGGTACCGGCAACATTCAGCGGCACTGTACAGTCAATGGCGTTCAGCCTTTCTCAGAACCAGTACATTGGGGCCGCACGCTTTGGAATGAAGGCTGCTTCACTCAACCTGAAGGACGCCCT
Organism: uncultured Acidobacteriaceae bacterium; assembly: GCA_963820195.1. Taxonomy (GTDB): domain Bacteria; phylum Acidobacteriota; class Terriglobia; order Terriglobales; family Acidobacteriaceae; genus Telmatobacter. The sequence goes on from CAWFZU010000222.1 coordinate 12,703, forward strand.
TGAACAGGTGGCATTGGATGCCTCGACGGCCTACATCGAGCTGGAGACGGTCAACCGCGAACTGGACGCCGCGCGCCAGCAGGAGGCCTTTGCGGGACGCTTGGTCGGGATCGAGCAGCAGCGAACCGAGGCAGGCATCGACCCGTTGAGCGAAATGTTGCAGGCCCGGTTGACGGCAGCTCAACTCAAGCTCAAGCGCATTCATCTGGAGACGCGCGCCGATACGCTCAACAAACAGCTTGCGATACTTACTGGATTGCCGGTCGGCTCGATCACTACTGATCCCTCCAGCATTCCTGAGATACCCGCCATGAAGGCCGACGATGCTCCACGAACCACATCCGGCCTTCAATCCGCGCAGATGTTTGCGAACTCCAAGCATAAGATAGCGCGAGGAGATCGAATGAGCGAGTATTTACCAGAGATCAGCTTTAACGCGCAATACAGCTCGACCACAGATATTCTGAATGTGCTGAATGCTGTGGATCAGTACTATAAAAAGAATATTCCGCCGGTCAACTTCAGCTCCGGATTTCAGATACAATTTCCGCTCTTTGACATGAGCCGCCGCGCCAAGGCCAAAGAGTCCGCCGCCGAGGCTCTGCGGGCCACAGTCGAAGTCGAACAGGCCCAGCGGCAGAACGAAGTGCGGATCGCGGAGTTGACCGGAAGCCTGCGCGAGTTGGATACTTTAGCAGAGATTGCAAGTCTAAAGAAGCAGATCGCCAGTGAGCAGCTCCATGCCGTGCTTTCCCAACTGGAGTTGGGCAACGGCGCCGCCTTAGGCCCAGGCGCTCCGCCGCAACTCACCCCCAAGGCGGAGCAACTGGCCCGCATCGAGGAGCGCCAGAAATTCCAGGAAGCGCTGGACGCGGAGCTCGAACTCAGCAAGGCGCGGCTCAATCTGCTGCGCGCCCTCGGCCACATGGAAGATTGGCTGCAAGAACTGCACGCAAAGTAAGCCCTGCAAAGACGGCGGAAGATCCTGCCGAAACCTGAGAAAACTGCCGAAATGTTAGAATGGAAGGGATGACTATGCCCCTGAAGACACTTTTGCTGAATCCGCCCTCGTTCGAGAACTTTGACGGTGGCGCGAGTTCGCGCTGGCCGGCAACGCGCGAGATTGAGTCCTACTGGTACCCCGTCTGGCTCACCTACCCGGCCGGATTGCTGGAAGGTTCGCGCGTGCTGGATGCTTCCCCGCATCACGTCTCCCCGGAAGAAACCATCAAAATCTGCAAGGATTATGAGTTTCTGGTGCTGTTTACGTCCACCATGGGCTGGAAGAGCGACCAGCTTCTCGCCCAGGCCATCAAGACGGCCCATCCCGCAATCCGCATCGCCTTTGTCGGGCCGCCGGTGACCACAGACCCGGATCGCGCCCTGAACGAGTGTTCGGCGCTGGACTTCATCTGCCGCCGCGAGTTCGATTTTTCCGTGGTCGAGTACGCCCAGGGCAAGCCGCTCAACGAGATTCTCGGCATCAGCTACAAGCTCGACGGCAAGGTCGTCCACAACCCCGACCGCCCGCAGGTGGAAGATCTGGACGCGATGCCCTGGGCCACCAAAATCTACAAGCGCGACCTCGACGTGACGCGCTACAATGTGCCCTTCCTGCTGCATCCTTTTATCGCGCTCTACTCCACACGCGGCTGCCCGGCGCAGTGCACCTTCTGCCTGTGGCCGCAAACCCTGAGCGGCCACGCCTGGCGCAAGCGCTCCACCAACGACGTGGCCGCCGAGCTGGCCTGGGCCAAAGAGAACTTCCCCGATGTGAAGGAGTTCTTCTTCGACGACGACACCTTCAACATTCAGGGCCCGCGGACGATTGAACTTTGCGAGAAACTGAAGCCGCTGGGCCTGACCTGGAGCTGCACCTCGCGCGTAACCACCGACCGTAAAACCCTGCAAGCGATGAAAGAGGCCGGCTGCCGGCTGCTGATCGTGGGCTTCGAGTCCGGCGACCCGCAGATTCTCAAGAACGTCAAGAAAGGCGCCACCGTGGAGCGTGCGCGCGCCTTCGCCAAGGACTGCCACGATCTGGGCCTCTGCATCCACGCCGACTTCATTCTCGGCCTGCCCGGCGAGACCAAAGAGTCCATCCGCAACACCATCAACTTCGCCAAGAAGCTGGATTGCGAGACCATTCAGGTCAGTATCGCCCATGCCTTCCCAGGAACTGAATTTTATGACTACGCCAAGGCAAACGGCTTCATCGTGAACGCTCAATCCATGAGCGACGAGGGTGGCCACCAGATGGCTCATATCGAGTATCCCGGCCTGCCCACGGATTACGTGCTGGAGATGGTGCATCGCTTCTACGATGAGTACTATTTCCGGCCCAAGGCCGCCTTCCGGGTAGTATGGAAGGCCTTTGTGAATCGCGATCTGCCCCGGCTTTATGTTGAGGCCAAGTCCTTCCTCAAGCTGCGCTCGCAACGCAACAAGATGGTGAAGGATGCGCGCAGCAAGCCGGCCAAGCCGCCCACGCCGGCAGGCGCTCAAGCGTAGCCGCCACGCATTGAATGGGTGCCCCATCCTTCATGTTTGTTGCGAAGGATGGGAGTCCACAAACTCCGAAGCAGCGTCCAATCGTCAGGACCGAATCACCGATGGCTCACGCAAGACTTTCGCCGCGACAATACATCATCCTGGGGCTGGTTTCCGTCTGTACTCCACTGGGCGACTCCTGCCTTTCGCGCGGCATGAGCCATCTGCCGGAGATCACGCTGGCCCATCCCGCCACGCTCATCGCGGCGGTCTTCACGCCCTGGATAGTTCTGGGCATCGCACTGCTCATCGGCTACTTCGCCAGCTATCTGACGGCGCTCTCGTGGGCCGATCTGACTTTTGTGATGCCCGCGGCCGGTCTTGGCAACGTGATCATCGCGTTGCTCTCGCGCTTCTGGCTGCATGATTCGATCTCGCTGGAGCGCTGGGCGGGCATTGTGCTCATCACAGTGGGAGTAGGCTTTGTGGCGCAAGGACCGTCGCTGACCATTAAACCGGAGGCGAAAGCACACGCTCTTGCCACGGCAGCGGAACCGGCCTTGGGGAAGGAGCGGGCGCGATGACCCTTCCTATCCCAGCTCTACAACCCGGCTTCTGGGCCGCCACCGCGATGATCGCCGCCATCGTGCTTGCCTCCACCGCCGGCGAAGTGCTGACCGCCGCGGCCATGAAGTCCATCGGCGACCTGGATGAGATTCGCGCCCACTCCGGCCTCAAGGGCGCTATTCGCGCCGTCCTCACCTGCCCGCTCTTCTTCGCCGGCGTAGGCTTTCTGGCGCTGGCCTTCTTTTCACTGCTCTTCTCTCTGAACCACCTGCCCGTGAGCCTGGTCGCGCCCGCCTCGGCCTCGCTCACACTGGTCACCAATGCCATCGCCGCCAAGCTCTTTTTGCACGAGAATGTGGATCGCCGCCGCTGGACCTCCGCCGTGCTGGTCTGCATCGGCGTCTATTTGCTGGCGCACTGAAGACAGGGGTCAGAGATCAGAGATCAGAAAAGCACGCCACGGAGATATCCGTACCCAATTTCTATTCCCGCTGCCTTTCAATCTCATGCGCAAATCCAGCAATGAGCGTCAACACAAAGAGCGCCAGCATCGGGTAAGAGAGCATCAGATTCAGGTTAGTGAGAACCTGTCTGTGGTCGTTCTTCAAACCGAAGATCTGCCCTGCGACGAATTCGCCCGGAACCCACAAAAGAGCGCCGCCCAGCGACCACTGCCATATTGCCGCCAGAAATCGCCTCAAAGCGTCCGGTGGATAGATTCGCCACCAGGTCAGAGGACTACCGATCATGGCCGCTGCCATGCAAGCTACAACCAGCAGAGATATCGGCCCAAATCCCCCGCCCAGCAGCAGGAGAGCGATAGACAGCAGAAACAGCACTGCGGCGCCATGTTTTCTCTGAACAAATACTGTAGACCATACAATGATAGCCACGCCAATCACCATAGCCACAATGCCTGTGACCAGAAAGTTGGGAATTACCGTCATCGCCGGTTCGTGCCCGAACGGGAAACGGCAGTTCGAATGAGCCTGCGGCCATGATCTTCAGGCCCTTCGTCGCGACATTCCCTTGAAGCGTCTCAAGAAACCCATGTTCCACGCCGAGCAACCCCGCATAAACGCCAAATGCAGCGGCGGTTGCTCTGACCGCGTTCACGTTGCGACCCTTTGCAATTCGATTTTGTGCGTCTCGTACGCATCGGCCTGACACCTTCTCTGATTTATCTTTCGGGAGCGATCATCCTGTCCCTCGGAATCGACTGTTTCAACGCAAGAATTGCATGAATCCTCGCGGCTTCAAATCCGGCTCAAAACAGTGCAGCGGATTCTCCGCGCTCAGGCCGAGCGCCTCGGCGGCCAGATGCCCTGACCGCGCCGCGCTCTCCATCGTCGAAGGCCAGCCGGTTGCCGTCCAGTCGCCTGCCAAAAATAGATGCGGCCACGGTGACTCAGCGGAAGGTCGTGCCGAGTCGATTCCCGGAGGCACACCGAAGGTGGCGTGCATCTCTTTGACCAGCGCAGACTTCAACAGCTTCGCTTCAACAACGCGCGGGAAGAACTCCGTCAGCTCGCGGAGCGCCTGCTCAATCGCGGCTTCGCGCGGCAACGCGGCAAAGGCTCTTCGTGGCGCTGACAACTAACTCAATGTAATTCCCGACGCGTCTTTGCAGCTTCGACTGGTTGTACATCCAGTGAATCTCGCGGTCCAGCAGCACCGCGTGTTCCAACTCAGTAATCTCGCGGTCGAACCATAGATGCACGCTGCAAATGGGCCAATGCTCGTGGCGCTCAATCTGGCGCGCCAGCTTCTCCGCGCCTTCCTCGGCGGGCAGGTGCGGCAATAGCTTCTGCGTCGCTTCAAAGGGCAAAGCCAGAATCACGTAGTCGGAAATCAGCTCGCCAGTGCGCGTGCAAATCAGCCACTGTCGCTGAATGCTTCATCCCAGGCCGCGCCTTCGACGTGCGTGTTCAGCAGCACGATGCCGCCGTGTTGCTCAGATGAATGGCGTTACACCCGCGTATAAGTTCACTCAGCGGGACCGTGCTCATGCCCATGCTGCCTGCCTGCGCCGAGTTCAGAAACAGTTCGCGGATCACTTTGGCCGCGTAGGGCACGGCAATCGCATCAATCTCCGCATTCAATGCGCTGGCGATGACCAACCGCCAGAAGCGATTGATTGCGCCCTCGGTCTGCTTGTGGCGGCGCAGCCAATCGCCGAGCGACTCACGTGTATCAACGAGCGCCTCCGGCTTCATCATCGCCCGCATCGCACGGCCCAGCGCGAGTTTGTCGGCGAGCGTGAAGGCGTTCGCGTTGAGAAAGCTGGGCGCGGAATGCAACGGCGCAGGGAGGGTGAATGGACCCAAACGAAAAGGTACAAGCGCGGAGCGCCGCCCGCCCGGCTCGATCATCGTCATCTCGCTGGTCCAGTGAATGCGCTCCGCGACGCCGATGCGGCGATAAAAGCCCAGTAGATTGGTGCAGCAGCCGAAGAGCACGTGCTGGCAGTTGTCGATGACTTCGTTCACGCCGGGATGCAGATAGGAGCTGGCCCGCCCGCCCAGGTAGCCGCGCCGCTCGACCAGTTGCACGCGAAAGCCCGCCTCGGCCAAAGCGCAGGCCGCGCTCATGCCGGCGACGCCCGCGCCGATGACGGTGACGGTCTTCTGCGAATTTTGTTGCAAACCGGTCAATTGCTCTTCCATTCCTATGCTATTGAATCAACCCAATAACCGCGCCCAACCCATGCGCGCAAGGCCTACGGCCATTATTCCGAGCTTTTGCGGCCGGGGTACGTTGGCGCGGCGGGAAAAGACATCGTAATCCGGCTTTTTCGATACGCTTGAGCAGGTCGTGGTAGATCGAAACCAGCACCCACAGAGCCGGACGGCTCTCGATGTCGATCAGGGGCAGCAACTCCTGGGCCGACCAATAAAAGACCCGCGCGCGCTGGGCAATAGACGCAAGCAGCGCACGCTCGTTGGGCGTGAGCGGCGCGCTGGGTGCGCGATGCAACAGCGAATCGAGCGAAACATTGTGGGCTGCTAAATCCTCCAGCGGCAGATAGACGCGATTGCGGGCTGCATCCTCGGCCACGTCGCGCAGAATGTTGGTGAGCTGGAAGGCGATGCCGGTCTCTTCGGCCAGCTTCTCGGCACGTGTGTCTGTGAAGCCGAAGATGTGAATGCAGACCAGTCCCACAACCGAGGCTACCAGATAGCAATAGCGATATAAGTCGGCGAAGGTGGCGTAGGTGTCAGGCGCATCGGATGAAGCTTGATCCAGGTCCATCGTGACGCCGGCGACTAACTCATCGAGTAGATTCAGCGGGATGGAGAAGCGCGCGACGGCATCCTGCACGGCAATGAAGACCAGGTCGGAGGAATCGCCGCCATGGCAGACGCCGCGCCAGTTCGCCAGCCACACATCCAGGCGGCTGCGGCGCTCGTCGCGGGGTAGGGAATCGTCGTCTGCCAAATCGTCGGCCTGGCGCATGAATGCATAGATGGCGCAGATGGCGTTACGGCGCGGTAGGGGGAGCGCAACAAAGGCGTAGTAGAAGTTTTTCGCCTCCCGCCTGGCGATGGCTCGGCAGGCAGCGTAGGCCGCATTCAGTTTGGCGTCGTGCGTCATGCTGCCTTCCTTCAACTCGGATTGCCTGGGCGCAGAAAGGGCAACAGCTTGGCCCTGACGGCGCGCATCATCAGCGCCAGTTTTCTGCTCTTCGAGATAGCGGGCCGCGCGCTGAGCACGTCGTAGCCCTGACGCTCGATGGCGCGCAGAATCTCCAGGCCGCCCCGGCTGAAGAGGTCCAGATCGATGGCCAGGTCGCGATGAACCTTGCCGATCAGCGGCAGGCCTTGCTCAAACAACGAGCGCGCATAATCGACTTCGCAATGCATCAGGGCGCGAAACTCTGGTGTAACAATGCCTTCGGCAATATATTCTTCTGTGACCATGTAGAAATCCATATCATTTTTCGGAATATAAATTCGTCCTCTGGCATAATCCTCGCGCACATCCTGCCAGAAGTTCGCCAATTGCAGCGCGGTGCAGGTCAAGTCGGAGAGGGCGAAGATCTCGTCAGAATCATTCCTGAGCGCCTCGCCGCAGGCATAAAGAACCAGGCGGCCAACGGGATTGGCCGAATAGTGGCAGTAGGCCAGCAGATCTTCGATGCTCTCGTAGCGCGTGACGTTCTGGTCCTGGCGAAAAGCGACGAGCAGATCAGCAAACGGCTCCTTGGGAATGTAGCATTCCTTGATCGTCTGGGCCAGCGCGACAAAGACCGGATGGCGCGTGCGGCCCTCATAGCAGGCGTCCAACTCATGCCCCCAAAAATCAAGAAGAGCTAAAGCAGCGGCTCGGTCGCCCACCTCGTCGCCCAAGTCGTCGGAGACGCGGCAGTAGGCATAGATGGAGTGAAAGTGCGGGCGCAGATCCCTGGGCAGAAACCACGACGCTACATGAAAGTTTTCGTAGTGCGACTCGGCGAGTTGCTTGCACCAGGCCTGAGCCTCGTCGAGCGTGGGCGCAACCTCGGGAATGCGATAGCTTTCAGGCAGGGCTGCCCAGCCGCGGGCGAGCAACTCCTCCTGCGGCAACGCTTCCTCTTTGGTCGTCTCGTTCTTGGGTTCAACCGGATCGATCGTCATGGCTTCACCTCAAGGCACTATGGCGGTCTTGATCTCGCTGGAGCGATTCATCAGCTTCTCAAAGACGCGGTTGAGTTCGTAGAGGTGGGCGTGGCCGGTGATGAAGGCTCCCGCCTGGAAGCGGCCGCCGGTGATCAGGTCGAGCGCCGTGCGGCAGATGGCTGGAGTGTGATGGAAGGTGGCGCGCAGGGTAATGTCGGAGTAGTGGATGCGATTGGTGTCGAGCGTGACGTGCGTGCCCAGGGCGCATCCGCCGAAGAAATTCACCGTACCTCCCTTGCGCACCAGCTCGACGGCCTCCTGCCATGCCTCGGGCACGCCGACGGCCTCAATGGCGATGTCCACACCGCGATTCTTCTCGGTCAGCGCGCGGGTATCGCGTATAGCCTTGCGAATGCTGCTGGTCTGCACCACGTGGGCCGCGCCCAACTGACGCGCCGCCTCCACCTGCCCGTCGTGCTTGACAATGGCGATCACCTCACAGCCATAGAGCGCGGCCACGTGGAGAATCATCAATCCCAGCGGGCCGCCGCCGATGACGGCCACGGTGTCGCCGGGGTGCGGGTTGCGAGTCCTCAAAGCCATGCACCGCGCAGGCCAGCGGCTCGGTCAGCGCTGCGTGCTCCAGCGGCACATGCTCAGGCACATGCAGCGTATTCTTGGCCACAATGCGCGCCGGAATGCGGATGAATTCGGCGTATGCGCCGTTATTGAAGAGCAGATCGTCGCACAGGTTCTCCTGGCCGTGAGCGCAGAAATAACACTGGCCGCAGGGGGCGGAGTTGAGCGCGACTACGCGGTCGCCGGGAGCGAATCCCACGGCTCCCTCGCCAACTTCGACAACCGTTCCGGCCAGCTCATGGCCAAAGAGCGCCGGCGGCACAATCATGCGCGCATGGTAGCCTCGGCGGAAGACCTTCAGATCGGTGCCGCAGGTGAGCGCCGCGCCCACGCTAAGCACCAGTTCTCCCGGCCCGGCCTCGGGTACCGGCACGCTCTCGATGCGAATATCTTCGCGTCCATGGAGGACCGCGGCCTGCATGGTGCTGCGGCCGTGCAATAGCGCGTGCTCGACCGTTTTGCGGCCCAGGCTGACGGCGGACTCGACCTTCTTGCGGCCTTCGACCACGACCGTCTCGACGGTGTTAAAGCTGACCTCAACCACCGTATCGACAGTATTAAGGCCTCCCTCGACGACTTTCTCGGCTTTCTTGCGGCCCTCTTCGACAACCGTCTCGACGGTCTTGCGGCCTCGGAGGATCGCGGCTTTTACCGTGCCTGCCATCTCTCTCCTCCCCGCTCTGCCCCGGCTCCGGGCGCAGATTCAATCATAATCTTCATCGAGTCGGCTTTGGGGTTCGACGCGACCTCAATCGCCTGAACCGCCTCTTCCAGCGGAAAACGGTGCGAGATCAGTTGCGTCAGATCAAATCCATTGCGATAGCCGCCCAGCACCAGCTCTTCCACCTCGGCTCGAATCGCCGTCGAGGCCGAGTAGGAACCCAGCAGCGTCTTCTCGTCCATGCAGACCGCGCCGGGATCGAAGCTGGCCGTTTCATGCTGGGTCTGGGCAAAGAGCATCACTTTGCCGCCGGGGCGTACTGCGGCCATCGCCGTTGGAATCAGCGCCGAGCCGCCCACAGCCAGAAGGACCGCGTCGGCGCCGCGGCCTTCGGTAGCCGCCATCACGTGCTCGATGACGTTTTCGCTGCCCGCATCGATGGGTTCATGCAAACCGAATTTGGCGGCAATCGCGTGGCGCTCGGGATACAAATCCGAGGTCAATACACGCGCCCCACTGCGGCGGGAGAGCGCGGCCAGCATAATGCCGATAGGCCCCTGGCCGATCACCAGCACCGTCTCGTCGGCGGCCAGATTCAGCAGCTTTACAGCCTTCAGGACCGTGTTGACCGGCTCGATAAAGGCCGCCTGCTCAAAGGGAACTCCATCGGGAATCCGCACCACGCCGCCCGTCGCGACGATCCAATCCATCACACGGATGTACTCGGAGAAGCCGCCGCCGGAAGGCTCGAAGCCCGCGGTTGCGCCCACCTTTTTGTACGTGGAGCATTGCGCGAAGGTCTGCTTGCGGCAGTAGTAGCAATGGCCGCAGGGAATGTGATGGAAGACCATCACCCGCTCGCCGACAGCAAAGTTGGCCACGCCTTCGCCGGTCCGGACGATGGTTCCGGCCATCTCATGGCCGAAGATGCGCGGCGCGGAGTGCGAGCCAAGGTGAATCTTCTTGAGATCGGTTCCGCAGACGCCGCAGGTGGCGATCTTGACCAGCAACTCGCCGGGGCCAATCACGGGCACCGGCACCGTTTCCAGGCGCAGGTCGTTGACGCCGTGATAGACGACGGCCCGCATGGAGACGGGAATATTCGATGGCGAAATCCGCAAATCGGGCCGGGGTTCAGTGTTTTGGGTAGCCATTGGGCTTTCTAATGTTACATTGTTCATCCAGCAAATCGAGCACGGACGCCGCGATGGCGCGAGCAGCCTTGTTACTATTTTCGCCCATTCGGATGAGCGCCCGCCAGTGACACGGCCTCACCAGCGCGAAAAACACGAAGCGCAGTAATTGAAACTGTCCGTCTTTAGAGATAAAGCGATTGAAATCAGGAAGATTGTCGCTGTAGCCGTCGCTGATTCCCTTAATGCAGTAAAAAGGAATGCCGCGCATCCGGGCGAGGCGCGCGATGGCGGCGGCCTCCATGTCGACGAGAGCGGCTTGGTATGTGGAGGCAAGGCGCTGCTTTTCGGCCGCGTCGGCGACGCGAAAGTTCGTCACCAGCCAGCGTTCGTCATACCATTTGCCAGGGCGGAAGCGCTCTCCAGTGCGGGCGTCGATGACGGCGGAAACTTCATAGGCCTGGCCGGGGACTAGCTCCTCGCGCAAGGCTCCGGCCCAGCCGGTGGAGATGACAAACGAAACGGGGCCGGCCTTTTCGACCTCAACAAAGGCACGCGTTGCTGCTTGGACACCGGCTCCGGCGCAGGCGGCAATCCACTCGCCGCCGTCGAAGCTCCAGCGCCAAAGATCGACGCCGTTCCGGCGCTCGTGCCGCCAGCCGCGCGTCAGCGGCTTCAGTTCGGCGGGCATGGCGGCGATGATGGCGATGCGGGTCATACCTCGGCCATGGGCGCATAGCCATGCGCGCGGAACCACTCAATCGCCGCCTTCATCGCCGGGTTGACGGGCAGGATGCGGAAGCCCAGCTCCTGCTGCGCGTGGGCGCTCGAGGCGTACATCTTCTTGCGGCCCATGCGCACCTCTTCGAGCGTGGCGCGCGGCTCGCGCCCGCGGATGCGGCCGGTGATCCACTCCTCGAAGAAGGCATAGGTCGCGGCGACGACGAAGGGAATCTCCACCGTCGGCGAGGGAATGCCGGTGATCGCCGACATCTTGTCGAGAATCTGCTTGAGGGTCAGGTTTTCGCCGCCCAGAATGTAGCGATGGCCGGATTGGCCTTTGGTCAGCGCGGCCACGTGCGCGCGGGCGACCTCGGCCACATCGACCAGATTCAGCCCGGTGTCCATGTAGGCGGGAAATTTGCCGTTCAGAAAATCGACAAAAATGCGGCCGGTGGGCGTGGGCTTGGCGTCGTTGGGCCCGATCGGCGTGGTGGGGTTGAGGATGATGACCTGCTGTCCGGCCTGCGCGGCCTTGATCGCCTCCTGCTCGGCCAGAAACTTGGAGCGCTTGTAGTGGCCAACCATATCGCCGAGGCAGACCGGCGTGTCCTCGTTGATGACCAGGCCGTCTGTGCGGAAGTGCATGGTGGCCACGCTGGAGGTGTAGACGAAGCGCTTGACCTTGGCCTCGCGAGCCAGCCGCAGCAACTCGCGCGTCCCGTCCACGTTGGCCTTGTACATCGCTGCCGGGTCGGGAATCCACAGCCGGTAGTCGGCGGCGACATGAACCACGGCATCGCAGCCGTCGAGCGCCGGCTCGCAGCGACTCTGGCTCAGCTCAGATCGCCCACATGCGTCTCGCCTGCAATGCCTTCGAGGTTGGTTAGGTTGCTGGTCTTGCGCACCAGCAGGCGCAGCTTAGCGCCCTCGGCGGCCAAGGGCCCGCGCCACATGATGGCCGATAAATCCCGTCGCGCCTGTAAGGAAGACTTTCATCGTGAAAACTCCGGGCGAATCTCCATTTTAGCGGAGCTAGCCGGGTTGGCTTCGCGAAGCGTCAGGCAGGCATGGTTCTCACGCCTTTGATGAGAATCCAGACTCCGATGACGAATTCAAAGGGAATATAGGGAATGAAGATGTAGAACGGAACGTTGACGCCGAGGATGGAGAGAGCGGTGGCGAAGAAGATAGGGATGACAGTGATGAATCCCCAGAGTGAAAGAGCACGAGGAACGAGGTGCGACTCGAAGAGGAGCCGGTAGAAGAGGAGAGCGCCGGGACAAAAGGCAAGCATGAGGAGCGTGTAGCCGAAGTTCATGGAAGCGATAGCGCGGTCCGCCTCGGCAAGAAGGGACGCAGAGGCGGTAGAAGCATATTGGCTGCTAAGAGAGAGAAGCGGGAAGGCGGCCAGGCGGCTGACGGCAAGGAGGACGGCCTCAAGAATGTAAAGG
>CAWFZU010000223.1:0-5746 GCA_963820195.1 uncultured Acidobacteriaceae bacterium
CCGTTTGTCACTGGGGGTTACAGTGTAATCGGCCAGCGTCGCCATCCACTCGTTCGCCTTGGCGCTGGGCAGGTTATGCACGCCCAGGTGGAAGGACTGCTCGCCATACGGAGCCGTCCACTCCACTGAAACCGGAATCTGCCGCGCGCTCGGAACGGTGCGCAGCAGCATCGGCGCGTTGATGGTGTCGTGATCGGTGAGGGAAACCATCGGCGCAAGATCCAGCTTTTCAATCTGCCGGGTTTCCAGGTCGAAGGCCAGCTTGGGAGTCATCGGAGGCGTCCAGTAGCTGGCCGCGTAGTTGATGCGCACTCCGTGCATCCGCTCCGAGCGCTGCTCCAGCCGCGAGAGCAGCGGGCGCATCACCGGGTACTGATTCCCGAAGTTCGCCAGAAAGTCCAGCGTCTCGTGCGATTGGTTGGTGTGGCTGTGCAGCGATACGCCGCACCGGAAACCTTCCGCCGCCTTCTTGTCGCGCCACAGGTACGAGATCGTCGTATGGGCCATTTCCGCTCCCGGATTCCGAAGACGAGCTTGAATTCCGAAGGGGAATCGGAATCTCTGCTACAAGTTTGCCGGTTTGATATAAACGCTCGATGAATGTGGCACTAATAACGGTTCAATTAGCGAAGGAATCAAGAAAGGCACGAGAAGACCCTGGAAGACACCGTATATAACCAGAACGCAGTAGTCGCGCAGTTTCCGGTTTGCCGGAAATTCAGGCTTATTCAGAGGAGTGCTTTCTCCGGGTGGCCACGAACGTCGCTAGGACCGCCAACGCCAAGATGGCACCCTCGCCAATTAATTTTGAAACCGTTGGATTGGATACGTGAGACTCGACTAAAGAGAGTATGGGAAGGGACACCGCAAAAACCACTGCCCCCGCCAGAATCAGTCGAGCAATTTCCCAGCGGGACATTCTAGCGGACTTGCTGGAAGCGCCGTCGATTAGCACTAGAAGGTAATGATCCTCATCCCGGAGATGCTGTACAGCTTCCTTCCAGCGGTCCTCATCGTGGTTGTTGCCGGGCTGATCGTAAATCCGCTGGATGAGACGACCGATCTTACTCTCGTACTCGTCCTGGTTGTAAGTCTGGTCGAATTCCTGACTGATCGCCATCATGTTTGGCAGGGTCCAGTCAGTTTCAGAGAAATACAGCATATCCCTCTCGACCTCGGAAAGAGGAATGTTGTCCCGATCCGCCTGTGCGAGGATTCGGCGAATTAAATATTCCTTTGCCTCACGACCTGTTCGGAACGAATTCATTACTAGGAGTATACAACGACGTTCCAACCTGGAAAACTTGCTCTCCGGTCGTGTGATCCCCTATCCGGAAACTGCGCCACTGCCCCGGAATGCGTTACTCCAAAAGGCCGAGTGTGTCTACTTGCTAGTCTTCGCCATCTCCGGCCCGAGAAAATCCTCGACTGTCCAGCCGGCCATCAGATCCTCGCCCTGGGGCATCTCCTGGCTCTCTGCCAGTGTGCCCGCGGCTGCCTCGGCGTCGAGGTAGTTCTCCGTCAAGCCCCTGGCGCAGCAGCTCGAAGGCCTGCTCCGGAGTGTCGGCAAACTGGAACAGCTCGATGTCCTTGGGCGAGATGGCGCCGGTATCGACCAGCACGTCCAGGTTGAAGACCTTCTTCCAGTACTCCGAGCCGTAGATGACCACGGTGATCTTCTTGGCCAGCTTGTGGGTCTGCGCCAGGGTGAGAATCTCGAACATCTCGTCCAGCGTGCCGAAGCCGCCGGGAAAGACCACCAGCGCCTTGGCCAGGTAGGCGAACCACAGCTTGCGCATGAAGAAGTAGTGGAACTCGAAGTTGAGCGAGGGCGTGATGTAGGGGTTGGGGCGCCTGCTCGAAGGGCAGCCGGATGTTCATGCCGATGGTCTTGCCGCCGGCCTCGTGCGCGCCGCGGTTGGCCGCCTCCATGATGCCCGGCCCGCCGCCCGAGGTGACCACAAACCGGTGCCGCCGCGAGGGAATCTGTCTTCGCCCACTTGGTCAGCAGTCCCGCCAGCCGCCGCGCGTCCTCGTAGTAGCGGGCCATCTCCACTGCCGCCACGGCGCGCTTGCGCTGCAACTCCGTGGCCTTGCCCGCGGCGATCTCCGGAGCCTTGGCCGGCTGCTCATGGCTGGGCGCGGGCTGCGCTGGAGCCGGTGTTTTCCAGCAGTTCCAGCGCATGGTCGGCCTCTTCGCGCCCGCGAAATCGCGCCGAGCCGAAGAACACCACCGTGTCCTGAATCTGCTCGCGCCGGAAGCGCGCCAGCGGCTCCATGTACTCGGAGACGATGCGGATCAGCCGCCCGTCGGCGCTGTTCAGAAAGCCGGGGTTCTCATAGGCCAGCGGAGCGAGCTCCAGCGGCGGCGGCGGCGCTCCGTTGCCGGGAATCACCGCAGCCGGCACTGCCGGCGTTGGCTGATCCCTGTTCCTCTGTTCCCTGTTCCCTGATTCTCTGTCGTTCATCTTCATCCATCCCGATGGCGGAGCGCGTCATGAAACGCAATCCACAAATTCAATAGCCCCAGCCCCGACACGAGGCCGCGCACCGCGCCGTTGGCCGCATAGATCCCCAGCGCGGGAAAGTGCAAAACAAAGGGTTCTGGTCCCAGAACATGCTTGACCACGGCGCATAGCAGATCGCCAGGCCGATGTACATCCTCAGCAGCACCCGCAAGAACAGCTCGGCGCGCTCCAGCCAGCGCGGAATCCGCTGCGGCGCGTGTCCTGAGCCCTTTGCCGCCGGCTGAACTGCTGGCAGGATACCGGATGTCGCCCCAGGCGCGGGAGCCGGGTTCGGGGCAAGGGGAAGCGACGTCTGTTCCGGCTGCTGGGACATTATGGTTATTCGCCCGCCGTCCCCGATTCCCGCCCAACCACAGGCATACGGCACAGGCCTCTCCACCGGCCCGGCTCAGAGACGCCGTACTCAAACGGTAACACAGCAGCCGCCATGGTCATGGAAGCGCCTGCCGTCGCAAGCCGTGCCTGCAGCTTCAGAGAAGCGGCCTCCGCTTCTCAATGCGCCGCCTTCGACTCCGTCCGGTAAGTCCCATAGTCGATCGTAAAGACCGCGGTTCCGCCGATCCGCACTTTGGTCTCGCTCCGGTTCCGCTCCGGCAGCCAGAAACCGTCCGTCCGAGCGCAGATCTGCTCGATCCGTGTGCGCGCAATCCAGAAGGAAGGGTTTTTGGCCGGCTCCGCCTCCACCTTCATCAGCGCAAAATCCTCCACATCCACCCAGATTTTGCCTCGTATTAAAAACTTGCTCGGCAAGATCGGCTCTACCTCCAGAACATAGGCCGGCCGCTCGCCCACGTTCTCGCTCCCCACCAGGTGGAAGCGGTAATTGGCCGCCGTCAGAGCCATCGCCGCCTTGTTTTGCCATGCTTCCTTTTCACTCTCCACCGCCCGTTTCAGCACCTTCTCGCAAAGCATCTTCGACCCGCTCTGCGTTACGATGCGAAAGCTCTTCCCCGACGCGGCGTCGTAATGATATTCGACCTCCATCTTGGCATCGATCACCTTGGAAAAGCCCCGGTACTCCACCTGATAATGGCGGATCGACTGCAAATCTTTCAGCTTTTCCGTCCGCTCCTGGTTGTGGCGCTGCATCTGGTCCACAATCTGCGCCGCGGTCAGCGGCGCGGGCGCGGCCGTCTGAGCCTCTACAGGCCGGAATCCTCCCGCCAGGATTACAAAGACGATTGGCGCGAAGAGGCTTCTGGGTCGATAGAAAGACATGAGGGCATCATATCGCGCCCCCTTTACATTCTGGCAAATGGACTTCCGCGAAAAAATCAGAAGCGGAAGAAGGCGCCGATCATCGGCTCCGCAGTGTGCGTGAAAGCGTTCGTCGAGGTGAAGAGCTTGGTTAGGTCGGGCGCCTTGTAGAGGTTGCCGCGGTATTGCAGGCGCAGGCCGATGTGCGGTAAAAATGTCCAGTCCACGCCCGCGCCATAGACGAAGACCCCCTTGGTGGTGGTGCTGGTAGGGACAGTCGTACAGTTTGTGATGAGAGGACTGCAATAGGTTTGCCCGCTGCTGGGAACATTCAGCAGAAGGCCTCCGCCCGCCAGCGCAAAGGGCCGGAAGCTGGTCATCTTCAACTTCAGCGACGCGATATAATCGCCCGTCACCTCATGCGCATTGGCTGAAACCGCGCCCGATGTGATGGTGCAACCGCCAGTGGGACAGGGAGAGGGTAAAACTAGAGGTGGGAAAAACGAGTAATTCTGGTTGGCGCGGTTGTAGGCGTAGGTTCCTTCATAGCCGAACCACGGCTTGGAGATGTGCCGCACCTCCAGCAGCCCGCCTGCCGCATTCGACGGGCTCTGAGCCGTGCCGTTGCTTGTAGTGGTTCCGGTGAAGGCTCCGTAAACGCTCAACCCCACATCCGTCTGCGCGTAAGCCGTGGCCCCAGCCAGCGCGGCCAGTCCAACCACAAGCACTGCTCTCTGCATCCAATTCGTCCGCATCATATTCTCCTTAACTGAAGATGAAAGCGCCTACTCGCTTTTGCATATAGACGTAATGAATTCGTTTCTGTTGATGCTGATGCGGGATTTTTCGTGCTCAATTGCTCCCTCGATGTGCGCTGTGGTGCAAAGGACTGATCGAATGTGTTTTATATCACAATATCGGTAAGACGAAAAGTTAGCCCGCATCCCTTGCGCCGAATTCGAGATCGTCAAAACGCCGCCACTTATAAATCGCAATCGATAAGATCCAGCTCCCGGCAAAGAGCGCGATGATGCAATAGCCCAGCATGCCGAAGTTCTCATTGAGCTTGCCCACCCAGCCCCACATTCCGCCCGTCAGATGAAATTCGTTCGCCAGTAGCCCCAGCGCCTCAATCCCGCCCACCGCCAGCGCGACCACGACCGAAACCGAGGTGATCGTGATGTTGTAGTAGAGCTTGCGGATCGGCTTCACGAAGGCCCAGCCGTATGCGCCCAGCATCAGCACATTGTCGGTCGCGTCAATCAGCGACATGCCCGCGGCGAAGAGCACCGGGAAGACCAGCACCGACGAGAGCGAAAGTCCCTTGGAGGCTTCGGCGGCGCTCAGGCCCAGCAACCCGATCTCGGTCGCGGTATCGAAGCCCAACCCAAAGAGGAAGCCCAGCGGATACATATGCCAACTGCGATTGGATCAGGTTGAACATGGGGCGAAACAAGCGCGAGAGAAAGCCGCGATTGCCCAGCAGCATATCGAAGTCTTCTTCCACATAAGGCTCTCCGCGCCGCACCCGCTGGAAGCTGCGATAGACCGAATGAAGCACGATCAGGTTGACGATCGCAATCGCGAAGAGAAAGAGAGTCGAGACCAGCGTGCCGATCGACGCCGCCAATCTGGCGTACGCCGTCGATGCGATGCTGCAATGCGAGCGCGGTGCCGGCGATGGCGAGCGAGCCCACGATGACGATGGTCGAATGGCCCAGCGAGAACATCAGTCCCACCGCGACCGGCCGCTTGCCCTGCTGCATCAGCTTGCGCGTAACGTTGTCGATGGCCGCAATGTGATCCGCGTCGACGGCATGGCGCAGTCCAAAACTGTAAGCCAGAAAGGCCGTGCCCAGCAGCACCGGAAAGCGATGAAAGGCGATGAACGCCCAGCCCCATGCCGCAAGATTGAAGACGATCAGCAGCGCGTACAGAGCGATGACCTTGGCTTTAGTACTGCCCGGCTCAACCTTTCGCAATGCCCGCAATAAGAAGGTCATCAGGTTCCTCTTGGGTGG
>CAWFZU010000224.1:0-3443 GCA_963820195.1 uncultured Acidobacteriaceae bacterium
CCATCGTAACCGCAACCCCCGGCACCACGCGCGACACGGTCACCGAGCGCATCTCGCTCGACGGCATTCCGCTGGAGTTGGTGGACACGGCCGGTCTGCGTTCAGGCCAGGGCGACGAGGCGGGAGAGGGCCAGCGCGAGCATTTGCAGGAGGCCGAGCAGTTGGGCATCCGCCGCAGCCGCGAGGCGCTGGCCGACGCCGCGCTGGTGTTGATCGTGCTGGATGCGACCGAACCGCTCAACGACGAAGAGCGCAGGCTGCTGGCAACCGTTGCGGGACGTCCGGCGCTGGTGGCCGTGAACAAGAGCGACCTGATCGAAGCTGCCCGCCCCTTGCCGGATTGCGCTGGAGTGCCCGCGCTGGCCACTTCGGCGCTCACCGGCGAAGGCATACCCGCGCTGCGTGAGCGCATTCTGGCCCTGGCCACCGGCGGCGCCGCCGCCGAGCCGGGAATGTTAACCAGCCTGCGCCACCAGCAAGCCATCGCTGCGGCCATCTCGGCTCTGGCCAACGCCGCACGGGCCAACGCCGGCTCCATCCCCCACGAGATGATCCTGATGGACCTTTACCGTGCCCTTTGGGCGCTCGATTCCCTCACCGGACAGACCACCCCCGACGATATTCTGAACCTGATCTTCTCCACCTTCTGCATCGGAAAATAGGATTCCGAGACGTTGCAGTGTGATACAGGCCACACGAACCGCTCGGCTGGCGGGCTATCATACGAAGTGGAATACAATAGCGTGAGCCAGTGTGCTACCGGAAGGCGAACGTGCTCTATTGCCGGGTCCATGGCCCATCGGATCGGACGCGAGTTTTTGATCGCGGCGCGGCGCCGTGCATTCGGGTTTGCGCTCTTGTGCTGAGCAGCCGTTGGGATTTACCTTGAGTTCTATGCATAATCGCTGTCCATGAGCCGGTTTCCGTACCGCGGCTCCCCGGTTTTCAAAGGCAATCGGCCGCCGGGGTTCTGCTGGTGTGTTTAGGCTGGCAACAAATTTTTTGAGCGCGCGAGCTGCCTAGTGACCGCCGCTCCCAAGGAGAAGAAGATGAAACGCAACCTTTCACTTTGGCTGGGCCTGCTGGCATTCGCCCTCCTGCCCACACTTGCGCAAACCCCCGCCGACATGGGCAAGATTCACGGCCACGTAACCAACCCCTCCGGGGCGCCCAGAGACCAGGGGCGCGGTAACAGTTGTGAAGGTTACCAAGCCCGCTGGCCCCGGATCAGACATACTCACTGATATCGCCACTTTACCGGTCGATGCAAATGGCGACTATTCAGGGGATGTAATCCACGGCATATATAAGCTCGTCTTCCGCACACCGGATATGACACACGACAGGGAAGCCGACCATGTCGACAACGTTCATATCGTAGCTGGCCAGGAAATAACCCAGGATATCGATATGTCCCGCAAGGAGTACATCGATAATTTGCCGGCGGACGTGAGAAAGAACCTTGATGAACTCAGGAAGAAAAATGCCGAGGCCCTGAAGAATAACGCGATTATCAAGAGCCTCAACGCCGATCTCAAGACTTGCGACCAGGACTTCAAGGATGTCGATGCCGCACACCAGTCAGCTGCCCAGATCCTGGGCGCCACAGCCTCCAGAGCCGATCTGGATGCCAAGGAAGCCGAGATCAAGACCGCGAAGTATACCGAAATCGAAACCCTCATGCTCAAAGACACCGCGGCCAAGCCCGACGCGTCGATTCTCTGGGCTCAGTTAGCCCAGGCGCAACTCGGTCTGAAGAAGTTCGACGAAGCGGAGGTGAACTACAAGAAGGTGCTTGAGATGGATGCGGCGTCGAAGAAGCCGAATCCTCAAGTGCAGGGGGCTGCCTATAGCGGCCTGGGTGAGATCTATGCGCGCTCCGGCAAAGTTCCGGAAGCGAATGCGGCATATGACTCGGCCGTCAAGGCCAATCCTCCAGGGGCAACCTATCTGAAGAATGAAGCCGTGATCTTCTCGAACGCGGGTAACGGTGACGCCTCGGCCGCCGCCGCCGACGAGGCCATCGCGATCGATCCGAAACAGGCGCTTCCTTATTACCTCAAGGGACAGGGGCTGATCCAGAAGGCCACCATCGACTCCGCCACTGGGAAGATGATTCTCCCTCCCGGCTGCGCGGAGGCATATCAGAAGTACCTCGAACTGGACCCGAACGGCCTTTATGCCGCTGATGTGAAGGCTATTCTTGCCGAAGCCACGCAGACCCACAACACCGCCTTCGGGTCCGACAAGCCCGACAAGACCAAGAAGAAGAAGTAATCGGGCTTATGGCTTGTTCCACGAAAGGCGCTCCCGGAAGCCGGGAGCGCCTTTCGCTTCTGTAATATGACTGTTCCTCTGCACCTTATTTGTGCGCCTTCTTCCATTCTTCCAGCAGGGCCAGCACCTCTTCCGCGTGGCCCGCGGGCGTAACCTTAGGGAAGATGTGCAGCAGGGTCTGGTCCGGACCGATGACGAAGGTGGTCCGCTCGATGCCCCACACTTTCTTGCCGTACATGTTCTTTTCCTTCAATACGCCAAACTGATTGCAGATTTTCTCGTCTACATCAGCAAGGAGCGTGTAGGGTAGGTTGTACTTGGCGCGGAATTTGGCCTGATCCCTGGGCGTGTCGCGGCTGATGCCCAGCACCACCGCGCCGGCCGCCTGGAGTTTCTTGAAGGTGTCGCGGAAGCCGCAGGCCTCGATGGTGCAGCCGGGAGTGTCCGCTCTGGGATAAAAGAAGAGGATGACCGGCTGGCCGGCATAGTTGGAGAGGCTGACGGTCTTGTCCTCGTCGGTTTGCAGGGTAAAGTCGGCGACTTTCTGGTTGAATTCCATGGGGAAGCACCTCGTATCTTGATTGGAGGGCCGTAGGTGGCCATCAGGTTCGATTATTTCCGAAGCAGGCGGCAAAAAGCCTGGTACGGGAAGGTTTTTTTGCCGATGGGGCGAATTGCGCTGGCGGCCGTGAGTCTGCTGATTGCGCTCCCGCTGGGTGCGCAATACCCTGGGCAGGTAACCAAGACAGGCCAGGACGCGCCCGAACTGCGCTCCATCGCCGTGCTTGAGTGGACGGGCGAAGCGGGCAGTCCCAAGACCAGCCGCCTGATGCCCGTGGCCGTACTCGACGACGGCCAGCTTCAGGATGGCGGCATCTACCTGGCCCGGCCCGAGCCGATGGCCCTGGCCGGCGAGGTCGAGTACGAATTGGAGCAGAACGGCAAGCCGGTAGGACTCTTCGAGATCAAGAACGCCGGCCAGGAGCAAGGCTCGTGGGTCGGCTATGGATCGTGGAAGCCGCTCGCCAGGCCCAAACAACCCAAGCCGTCAATGGATGAGGTAGCGCGGAGCAGGATCGAAGACGAAGAGAGCGACCAACCCATCCTGCATCGCAAGCATCACGCTGATGATAGCCCAGCAATATGTAGTTGTACGTAGTACAGGC
>CAWFZU010000225.1:0-9443 GCA_963820195.1 uncultured Acidobacteriaceae bacterium
ATGGCGCTGAAAGTGAAGCTATCACGCCGGTGCTGGCCAAGGGAACCATGCTGCTCTCTCTATTCCTACGGGAGATCACTCATCGATGGAGTAGAAACTGCTTACTTCCGGTCAAAATCTATTCCAAACTTCGACTCCTCGCGCGTGCCCTCAATGTGGATTGGAACCTCGGTCCCCGCTCCTTCTTTCTTGAAGCGGCGGTCGACCGGCGTGAGCAACAAGCCCTTCCAGCCGCCCACCATCCTCGAGACCGAGGCCTCCATCTTCGCGGTTCCATCAATATTCAGCGCGCCGCCCTTCAGCCCGTAGGTGCCCTTGAGTTCGATCTTCGCTCCCGGCACGGTGAAGTCGAGCGCCGGAAGCGTGATCACTCCGCCCGCCTTCGCTTGCCCCATGATCGCTCAACTCTTCAGGCTGCTCGCATGAAGTTAATAACAGACTCTAGCGATCACGCCACAATCTCCACGCCCTTCTTGTCCACCAGCGATAGTAGTTTGAGCGAGGCTCTTTGGGGATGTTTTTCACTTCGCTCACCTTTGCTGACCAGACTTGGAGTCACATTCAAGTAAGCCGCGAAGACCGTTTGGCTAGTCTTTTCCCGCTCGCGCAGCGCCCGAATCTTCTCCGGCGACCTCTTCAGCAACGGCGTCAGGCGGAGCGCATCGAATTCGCGCAGCGTGTTCTTCTTGTCTGTCTGCGTGTGCAATGGATTCATATTTCCGACTGATGATCTTCTTATAAATGGTGTTTTATCCAGGATGCGGCGAAAAAGCCAATAGTGACAGACCATCCGGCAGTAGAAGACCTGGACTCATCCCAGGAGACCGGGATCACTTGTCTGCAAGCTATTGAAATATGGTCGGGGAGAGAGGATTTGAACCTCCGACCCCCTGGTCCCGAACCAGGTGCTCTACCAGGCTGAGCCACTCCCCGAACATGGGTTGCAGGAGCGTATCGTTGGGGCGCGGCCTGGCGCGTTTTCCCCTTGATTGCGCTCCTGACTAGTGTAGCAGAATCCCGGCTGTCGCGGAATCGCTCTAGCTGCATCCGCTGGTTGAGCCGCAGCTCATGCAGCGGTAGCAACTGCCGTTGCGGACCATGATGGCGCCGCAGACCGAGCAACTGGGCGCGTCGCCCATCTCGTACATCTCGCGCATGGCGTCGGCGGCGTGATAGATGCCGCGGTCGGCGAGGCTGGGCGCGGGCGTCGCTCCCGAAGTCGCAACTGCCTCAGGAGTGAGGCCGGAGACCGAAGAAGAGCCGGCTGCATTGGATGCCGCAATGCCGCCCCCAACCTTGTCACTGCCAAAATGAGTGGCCGGAGTGCCGATCTGGTTAAGCCGTTTGGCGACCTCCTCGGCCAGCCGTGCCATTTGGCCCTGCGAGATGGCCTCATCCTCCTCCTCTTCGGTCTCCGGAATCATGGTGGGCGAGGCGGGCAGTTGCGTCGGCTGCGGAGTCAGGCCGGCAAAGAGCGAGAGCTGCGTGCCGGAGAGGAAGCGCAGATTGAGCCAGCGGAAGATGTAGTCCATGAGGCTCTTGGCGTAGCCGATCTGCTCGTTGCCGGTCCAGCCGGAGGGCTCGAAGCGGGTGTGGGCGAACTTCTCGCAGAGCACCTTGAGCGGAACGCCGTGCTGCAGGGCGAAATCGAGATGGACGTGGCGAAGGCGTCCATCAGGCCGGAGACGGTCGAGCCTTCCTTGGCCATCTTGATGAAGATTTCGCCCGACCTGGCCGTTGGGGTAGAGGCCGACGGTGATGTAGCCCTCGTGGCCGCTGATGAGAGAACTTGTGAGTGATGGAGGCGCGCTCGTCGGGCAGGCGGTGGCGGACGGCGCGGGGCGGGCCGTTCAGGTCCTGCGTCTCGGGGTTGATGGCGTCCTGCGCGCCGGAGAGCTGCAAGCGTGGGCACGGCGGCAGCCTTATTGATCTCCTCGAGCACGTGCTCGAAGGCAGTGTCGGCAAGGAGAAGCTGCTGCACGGGAACCTCGATCTTTTCGCCGCTCTTGCTTTCAAGAGCCTTGAGGTCAGCTTCAGAGGCGGGCAGACCAGCGGCCAACTGCGTCAAGACACGGCTGGCGACGGCATCCAGAGCTGCGGAGTCGTGCCGCGCGTCCATGCTGGTATTCAGCGGTTGGGTTCCCTTGGAGCCGTCGCGATAGATGGCGACCGCCTTAATTCCCTGACGCCAGCTTTCGGCGTAGGCCTCGGCGATCTCCTCGGCGCTGGCCTCATGAGGCAGGTTGACGGTCTTGGAGATGGCTCCGGAGAGGAAGGGCTGGGTGGCGGCCATCATCATGATGTGGCCCATGTAATGGATGGTGCGCGTGCCCTTTGCGGGCTTGAAGCTGCAATCGAAGACCGACAGGTGCTCGGGACGGATGCCGGGCGCGCCCTCGATGGTGCCAGTGGCGTCGACATAGCTGACGATGGCGTTGACATCCTCCGCCGCATAGCCGAGCTTGAAGAGGGCTTCGGGGACGGTGTTGTTGACGATCTTGATCATGCCGCCGCCGACCAGCTTCTTGTACTTGACCAGGGCCAGGTCGGGCTCGATGCCGGTGGTGTCGCAGTCCATCATGAAGCCGATGGTGCCGGTGGGAGCCAGGACCGTGGTCTGGGAGTTGCGATAGCCGTAGCTTTTCTCCGTAAACCAGGGCCATATCCCAGCTCTCGCGGCTGGCGTCGATGAGGGCGTCGAGCTGAGGCACGGTGAAGGGCTCGCCGCTCTGGCGCGATCTGCCGATGTTGTTGACCTCGGCGCGATGCATGCGGATCACGTCGAGGAAGGGCTCGCGGTTGACGTAGAAGCCGGGGCAAGCGCCGCCCTGGCGTTCAACATCGGCGGTCAGTGGCGTGGCCGAGGTGATGGACGGGCAGTTGGCGGCCACGATAGAGGATTGCAGATAGGCCTGGCCGCTGAGGATGGCGGTGAAGGCGGCGGCCAGATCGCGGCCGGCGGCCGAGTCATAGGGCAGGCCAAAGGCCATCAGCAGCGCGCCCAGGTTGGCGTAGCCCAGGCCCAGCGGGCGATAGTCGTGGGAGTTGCGGGCGATCTTCTCGGTGGGATAGCCAGAGTTGTCCACCAGAATCTCCATCGCGGTGATAACCACCGAGATGGAGTGCCGGTAGGCGGGAATATCGAAGTTGCCGGCCGGGGTGACGTATTTCATCAGGTTGAAGCTGGCCAGATTGCAGGCCGAGTTGTCCAGGAACATGTACTCGGAACAGGGGTTCGACGCGTAAATGCGGTCGGTGTTCTTGCAGGTGTGCCAGCGGTTGACGGTGGTGTCGAACTGCATGCCGGGATCGCCGCAGAGCCAGGTGGCCTTGGCGATCTTGCGCATGATATCGCGCGCCTTGAGGGTCTCAACCGGCTCGTGGCCTTTGACCGTGTAGGTGGTGAAGTCGCCGTCGCTCTCGTAGGCGCGCATGAACTCGTCGCTGACGCGCACGGAGTTGTTGGCGTTCTGGAAGAAGATCGACGAAAAGGCCTCTGAATCCGGCCCGCTGCCGTCGTAGCCGGCCTTGATCAGGGTGTGCGCCTTGGCTTCTTCCTTCTCTTTGCACTCAATGAAATCAATAATATCCGGGTGATCCACATTCAGAATCGCCATTTTGGCGGCGCGGCGCGTCTTGCCGCCGGACTTGATGACGCCGGCAAAGGCGTCCAGCCCGCGCATGAAGCTCAAGGGGCCGCTGGCGGTGCCGCCGCCGGAGACGGATTCCATGACTGGAACGCAGGGAACTGAAGTTGGTGCCCGTGCCGGAGCCGAATTTGAAGAGCATGGCCTCGGTCCGGGCCAGGTCCATGATGCCGCTCATCGAATCCTCAACGGAGTTGATGAAGCAGGCCGAGCACTGCGGATTGTGGTAGCCGGTGGCGGAGTAGCGCACGCCGCCGGTCGACGGGATCCCAGTGCCAGTTCTGCCCCTCCGCATCCGGCTCCAGGCGGTCGCAGCCCACGTTGAACCAGACCGGCGAGTTGAAGGCCACCTTCTGCGTCAGCAGCATATGCGCCAGCTCGTCGTGGAAGATGGCCGCATCTTCAGCGGGTGGCAAAGTAGCCGCCGTTCATGCCCCAGTCGCGGATGGTCTCGGCCACGCGGCTCACCAATTGGCGGACGCCGGTCTCCCGCTCGGGCGTGTCCCAGCTGCCCGTGCAGGTACTTCGAGGCCACAATGTTGGTCGCGGTCATCGACCAGTCTAGCCGGCACCTCGACGTCCTTCTGCTCGAAGATGATGTTGCCCTTCTGGTCGGTGATCGACGCGGTGCGCTGCTCCCACTGAAGCTCGTCATAGGGGGAGACGCCCTCGGTGGTGAAGCGGCGGGTAAAGATCAGTCCCTGCTGGGTGTGGGAAGCCTGGGGAGTGGCGGTGGAAATCTGATATTGAAGCTCGTTCATGGAATCCTCTCTGTCGACAAAATTGGTAAATCTCTGGCCTCGACCGGCACGAATCGGCCTGGAAGGGGTCAGGGCAAATCTCTTACGAAGAACGGGAATCGGGGATAGAAACGTACCGCGATTTCTCTTCTTTCAGCGGCCTTCCTGTGGAACGATCACACAGGAGTTCGAACCAAACCGTTTAGAGCCGCAGATGAAAAAATACCGCTCTCTGTTGTGCTTGTCAACAAAAAACCACAATATCTTGTGTTTTGTTTACAAACTGAGCATCAACTTGCCAAACAAAGGGGTTTGCCTGTGGAAAGCCGCAAACGGCCTTGCGGGGCGCGGATTCAGGCTGCCCGATTTGCAACAAATCCGGTGCAGTCGCGGGTTTGCCGGCTGGCGCCTGCCATGAGGACAAGCGTAGTCCTCGCCGAAGCCAGGCGCAAGACGCGAAAACGGTGCAGATGTGGAGATTCAGGGACGGATTTCGGCAGGTGAGATTTAGTTCTCGAAGTGCGACTTGGTGGGGATCATCTGCTGGTGGAGAACGCGCACGACACGAACCCCACCGGGCTTCAACCGGTAATAGATCACGTGCTTTCCAACCTCGTGCCGGCGCAGGCCGGTGCTGATAGCGTCGCAAAGCCGGCCCATTCTTGGACTATCTGCGAGGATCTGAAAAGAGTCTTCAAGCTGGCTCAA
This sequence comes from uncultured Acidobacteriaceae bacterium, assembly GCA_963820195.1. Lineage (GTDB taxonomy): Bacteria > Acidobacteriota > Terriglobia > Terriglobales > Acidobacteriaceae > Telmatobacter. The sequence continues at coordinate 5,096 of CAWFZU010000225.1, forward strand.
ATACCTATCCGTCTGCTGCCAGCCCCACGTTTCAGTCGTATAGGCGGCAATCAAATCAATGTCGTTTCGCGCTTCGGCCGAAACCACAAAGCGTTTCATATACAAACCGGACTTTCATTTCTTTGTGGCAACCCATATTTCTCCCGAATTCGTTCGAAAACGCCCTCTTCGGCATCGGGGCTGGCATCTCCTTCGGCAATAGCCGCCCGGAGCACGGCCATCTTCTCCTCGTACTCCCGTTCTTCTTTTTCCAGCAGGCGCAAGGCGGTGCGCATCACTTCGCTGGCATTGGCGTAATCTCCAGATTCAACTTTTGCGGTAATGAACTGATCCAGCTTTTCAGGCAGGCTGACATTGCGGGTCGGCATAAGGGCACCTCAGATTTAGTTTAGTATTATTGGCCAACTTTGCCAAATCGCGATAGCAGAACGTTTTTTCGCAGCCTGTTCTGCTCTCACTGTTCCAGAGCAAAACCAGGGATACTCAAGAAAACAGATGAGGCGGGTTGGATGGCCCAGGTTTCATTCCTGGCGCCATCCAACCCGCCTCAGCGATTGAAGTTTGGCTTACGAGGCGCTTTCGAAGCCCTTGCGCCGCTCGGCCAATTCGTTGGCGATGGTTAGATTCAGCTTCTTGTCGATGCGGTAGAAGAGCAGGCAAACCACGGTGGCCAGGAAGGCGACGCCGGTGAAGACCGAGGCGATCAGGCGGATGCCCAGCAGCGCATGGTCCGTCTGCACGCCGCTGGACTGATAGCCAAAGAAGGAGAGCAGCCAGCCGTCGATTGCGCCGCCCATGGCAACGCCTATCCACAGCGCAAAGACCACCGCCGAGATGACCGTCCCGGTGGCGCGGCGTCCCGTCTTCCATTCTCCGTAGTCGGCGACGTCGGCCATCATCGCCCACAGCACCGGGTTGGAGCAGCCGAAGGCGAATTGGCGCAGAACTTCCAAGCCGATAATTGGCACAATGGCGGTGGGCGGCAAGAAGAACAACGCCACGGCGAGAATGCATGTCGCCGACATGCTCCAGAGGAAGACCGAGCGCTTGCCCATCCGCTTGGTCAGCGCCGTCGAGCAGGCAACGCCCACCAGCAGAGCGATCAATCCGAAGCCGTTGAACCAACTGAAGTACATCCTGTTGCCGGCGCAGTTCTCAAAGTAGGGCAGCATGACGTTGCCGCGAATCAGCAGCGCGGTGAAATAGAAGACCGTCACCAGGAAGAGCGCGATCCAGGGGCCGTTGTGGATCAGGTCGCCGAGATCGCGGCGCACGGAGACTTCTTGCCGCGCATCGGGCTGAATCCTCTCCTTGGATACGGCGAAGGCGATCAGGAAAAAGATCACCGAGAGCACAAGGAAGACTGCCCATGGTCAACTGATAGCCCAAGGCATTGTTGCCGCCGCCCAGGAACTTGACCATGGGAACAGCCAGGCTGCCCACGATGAATCCGGCGCCGTTGGCGAAGAACTGACGGTAGGATGTGATGCTGTTGCGCTCGTTCGGGATCGTCGGTCATCACGCCGGTCAGCGAGGCATAAGGAACGTTGTTGGCGGCATAGATGAGGCGCAGCAGCAGGTAAGTGACCCAGGCATAGATCAGCTTGGCGACAGGATTCAGGTTGGGCGTCGTAAAGGTCAGAATGCCGATGACGCCAAAGGGCACCGAGGTCCACAGCAGCCAGGGACGGAACCTGCCCCAGCGCGTGTGGGTGCGGTCGGCAATCACGCCCATGACGGGATTGAAAACGGCCGAACTCAGACCGACCACGAGAAACATCGTGCCCGCCTGGGCCGCCGTCAATCCATAGGTCTTGGTGTAAAAGTCCAACTGCAGGGCCATCACGGCCTGAAAGACGAAGTTGGCGGCCAGGTCGCCCAGGCCGTATCCGAATTTTTCTCCGAAGGAGAGTTTCATGCTTGTGATGCTCATCGATTTTTACTCGCTTTCGCCGCGGATTTCTGAGATGACTAGGAAGAATGCTTTTCCCTCAATCGCTTCTGCACGTCCTCCAGCGTTCCCTTGAAGGGGCCGGGGGTTTCCATTTTGATTGAAACCAGCGCGGCAGCGAACTTCAGGGATTCCCGGACATCGTGATCCAACCGCCAGGATAGGTACGCCGCGAAGGTGGTGTCGCCGCGGCCGGTCCGGCCGGAGACGTTGCTGTTGGAGAACTTCTCGTAGTAGGTTACTCCCTTTAACCCGTGCGAGGACGCCCTGGGAATGCGTGATCAGTGTCTCGGGGCAACCCCACGACTCGACGATGATGGCGGCTTTCTCCAGATCTTCCGTGCCGGTCAGAATCCGGGCTTCAACGACGTCCAGCTTGAGCTTGTCCATCATGGCCGCAATTTCTTTTTTGTTGGCGACGTCGCTGAACTCGATTTCATGGGTCACCGGGGTGACGTGGCGGACGAAATTCTGCATGTCGGCCGACAGGCTGTAGCCCCTGGATTTCAAGCCCTGCATCAGCGGCATGTCGAATTCGGTGTCGGAGATCCCGGCCAGGTGAACGCACGTCGAGCGCAACTCCGGAACGTCGTTGATGGAAATGAGGCCGGCGGATTTGACGAGCGTGAGTTTGCGTTCATCGACATTTTCACTCTCGTGCAAGACCCTGCGAATAGGTGGTCTCCGCGCTGGCGATGACGTAGGTTTCGACGCCGAGCATCCTTCATCGGTTGCAGGATCTCTTCGTCCTTTTTCGCCATCTTCACCACCGCGGCAACGTTGCTTTCCGATGCGCGCGGCGACCATGGCGCCGCACAACACGGCGCTTCCCGGGGCGATGTGGGGTGTTCCTCCGAAGGGGATAATCTCGTCGTAGCACATGTGGCCGACGAACGTGATGTCGTACTTCTTGGACATATCGATGAATTCCTTAGGCAAGCGGTTCGATTTTTTGGCCACTGATGGTCACAGACTCAGACGGAAGCGCGGGATTTTGTTCTGTCTTTGGACTCGCGGGCATAGCCGTAATTCATCCCTCCATCTTGAGACTGAATCTTGAAACGCACAAACCCTGATTTTTCAGGGGGCAGGAAACTGTCTCGCAACCTACCCTTTATGGGATGCGGCAGTGGTGGGAAGCATGAAATCCGGTTGTAGAAACTTGCGTAAATCGTCGACTAAACGTTTTTCGGACCACTCCACCTTGCCTTCTTTGTGCCGCTGCACCCAACCCGACACTGTTCCATGGCGCTTCTCATACCAATTGAATAGCTCATCGTGTTTAATGAAGAACCAAGGTCGCCCGGGTATGTCGCCAGCCGGGTCAGGGAACAGCATCCACATATCTTTCCCTCCGTAGAGCTTCCAGTGAACAAGAGGACGGGCTTTCATCTGAACCGAACGGAGTTCTCCCTCAGGTATGCGGATCACCAGGTCCTCACCGGATACATCGGCTTCTGGCCGATATACTCTATAACCAGCACGAATAAGGATGGCGGTCACTTCCGCGCGGTTTGCAGCTTCGATCGCATTGGTATTCTTCAGCCCGTTAACAGTCATGAAACCCACCTAGTCTTTCATAGTTGGTCGTTCTCCGGGATGTCTCGATTGCCGTGCAACAGTCTAGCATCATACAGGAGCGTCTCAAATCTCACCCTAAGAGGGGAACGAGTTACACCGGTTTCCCGGTCGATTCGCGCGTTTCCCGCCCTCTCTTATCCGTCACAATTCATGCGCATCCGGCGGTTGACTTTCATTTTCCTTTGCCCGGCCCCTTGAGCAGCTCGGGATAGAACGTAATCAGGTCCGTGACTCGATGGTCTTGGTTTTCTTCTTCGCCTGCAGGTCCTTGATGTAGTTCATGACCAGATGCGTCCAGACAGCTCCCGGCCGTGGATAGGCGGCGACGATGTAGTGCGGGCCGGGGGACGTCTCCCCCGTTCCGTTTCCAGCTCCGCCCGAAGATTGTCCGGTGTGATCATGGAATTTGCGTAATCGAAGACTACCCGATCCATGGCCTTGTAAACTTCCTTGCTCTCTCTTGCCATGCCGTAATAATCCAGCAACTCGGCGAAGACGTAATTGGAGGTCGTATAAACGTCTTTTCCCTGATCCGACTCCACGGGCTTGCCGTCCTTGGTCTTGCACATGGCCCAGCCCATGAAGGAGCGGTTGTTTCGGTAGATCGTCTTGAGGATCTTCTTGGCGCGGTCTTCCGGGATGAACGGCTCTTCGCCGATGGAGATCAGGTACCACAGGGCATCGAGCTGATTGGTCCAGACATCGGTGTTGGTGTTCCCGGTCGCGGGATCAAAACAGGTGACGTAATACTGGAGTCTCTCGCCCTTCTTGTTCTTCCCGTCGCGCCACAACTTCTCGAGGCTCTTCCAGCCCTTG
>CAWFZU010000226.1:0-5432 GCA_963820195.1 uncultured Acidobacteriaceae bacterium
AGACCTTCTCGTCCTCGTGCGTTTCGACCGCGGCAAAGGCCGTGGCCGGCTGCACGGGAGGTGGAGTGTGGTTGCTGGCCACGGCCGGCAGCGCCAGCCAAAGCAGGATCAGTAGAAAAACCCGTAAAGTTTTCATCGTGCTCGACTGTATCATTTGAGGTTAGACACGGAAATAGGAAATTCCGCACTGCATGATTCTGTTTTTTTACAATCTGGCCTTGCTGGCGGCGCTGGTGGTGGGCGCGCCCTGGTGGCTCTTCCGCATCGCCGCCACGCAAAAGTACCGCGAGGGGCTGCGGGAGCGGCTGGGCCTGATCCGGCCGAGCTGATCTGTCAGAGCCGTGAGCGCCCCACGATCTGGGTTCACGCCGTCTCGGTCGGCGAGGTGCTGGCCGTCAGCCGCCTGGTCAAGACGCTGGACGCAGCACTGCCTGACTACCTGATCGCCGTCTCCACCACCACCCGCACCGGCCAGGAGCTGGCCTGCGAGCGCTTCGGAGCGGAACGCGTCTTCTATTGTCCGCTGGACCTGCCCTGGGCGGTGCGCGCTTACTTGAAGGCCCTCCAACCACGGCTCTTTGTGCTGGCCGAGACCGAATTCTGGCCGAATCTGCTCAGCGGCTGCTTCCGGCGCGGAATCCCGGTGGCCGTGGTCAATGCACGCATCAGTGACCGCTCCTGGCCGCGCTACCGTCGGCTGCGCTGGCTGTGGCGGCCTTTCCTGAGCCGGCTCAGCCGCGTGCTGGCGCAAAGCCCGACCGACGCCGAGCGGCTTAAGGCCATCGGCTGCCTGCCGCAGCGGGTTTCGGTGGCCGGGAACTTGAAATTTGACGTACGCGCGGCGGAGGAGGCCGAACGCGACGCGGCTGCTGAAGGCGCTCGCCGGCGGTTTGCGGCTGGTGGTGGCGGGCAGTACACTGGACGGCGAAGAAGCCGCGCTGCTGGAAGCCTGGCCGAGGCTGCTCGAAGCCGATCCGCAACTGGCGCTGGTCCTCGCGCCGCGGCATCCGGAGCGGTTTGACGCCGTGGCTGCGCTGCTGGAAAACTCCGGCGGCGCGTGGGTGCGGCGCTCCGATTGGCGGGCTCAGTCGGAGGAAACCATCCAGCCGCTGAAGCCCGGCACAATCGTCCTGCTGGACACCATCGGCGAATTGGCTTCGGTCTACTCGCTGGCCTCCGTCGCCTTCGTCGGCGGCAGTTTGATACCCGCCGGGGGACACAATCCGCTGGAGCCGGCGCAGTTCGGCGTGCCCATCGTGATGGGTCCACACTACGCCAACTTCCGCGCCATTACAGAGGATTTGTTGGCCCACCAGGCGGTGCGCATCGCCACCAGGGAAGAGCTGGCCGTGGTCTTGATCGAGCTGCTCCAGGACCGGAGCGCTGCCCAGGCGATGGGAAGCCGGGCCAGACAAGTCTTCTCCAGCCAGGCGGGAGCCACCGGCCGCTGCGTCGAGGCGCTGAAGGAGTTACTGGCAGCGCAGGCAGGATCGGAGCCGCCCGCATGAGCCAGCCCTCCTCCGCGCGCCGTTTGCTGCTGTCGCTGGTTCCGCTCTACCGGCTGGCGCTCGCTTTCCGAGAACTTCGGTTTCGTGTGGCGCCGGCGCGGCGGCTGCGATCTCCTGTAGTCAGCATCGGCAATCTCTCCACCGGCGGCGCGGGCAAGACGCCTCTCGCCATCGCGCTGGCCCAGGCGCTTAGCGCGCGCGGCCTGCGCGTGGACGTGCTCTCCAGAGGCTACGGCCGCCGGAGCAAACTGGCCGTTCGCGTTCACCCGGATGGGAGCGCCGAAGAGTTCGGCGACGAGCCGCTACTGATTGCCCGCGAGACAGGCGTGCCGGTCTATGTGGCTCCCCGCCGCTACGATGCCGGAGTGCTGGCCGAGGCGGAGGCACTAGCGGGTGGTGGGCAAGGCATTCACCTGCTCGACGACGGCTTTCAGCATCGCCAACTCGCACGCGACGTGGACATTTTGCTGCTGAATCAAAACGATTGGCAGGACGGGCTGCTGCCGGCTGGCAATCTGCGCGAGCCGTTGGAGGCTATCCGCCGCGCTGACGTTCTCGCCATTCCCGCCAACGAGCCGGAGTTGGAAGCTGCCCTGCACGTCTGGGGCTGGACGGGGGCGGTCTGGCTGCTGCACCGCACGATGGAGATCCCCGCCGTCAGAGGTCCGGTCGCCGCGTTTTGCGGCATCGCCCGCCCGGAGCAGTTCTTTGCAGGCCTGGAAGCCGCCAGCCTCAAAATCGTTCTCAAGCTTCCCTTCCCCGACCACTTCACCTACACCCGTCGCGTTCTGGAAGAGCCTGCTGACCGCGGCTCGCGAAAAAGAACTTTCGGCGATCATCACCACTGAAAAAGACCTGGTCCGGCTGGGAAATCTTGTTTCGATCTTCCCCCAATCCATGCCGCTGACCGCCGCCCGCCTGAGTATCGAGATCGAGAACCAGGCCGAGGCCATCGATTGGCTGGAAGATCGGGTGAGGCAGAGTTCAACGGCAGAAGAACTTCCATCCAGGTTATGAGAAAGGGGGAGAATCGTTAGCCATGAAAGCTTTTCCAGAATTCATGAAGCACCCCGCCAACGAGATTGCGAAATCCAATCAGGCGACTCCGGGGGTAGAGGGTTTTGTCTTCGATGGAGCGGACGGAAGCCAGATGGCATTTTGGAGCTGCCCTCAAACCGCAGCATCCGCGACCCACGCCCACGATTACGACGAGTACATGGTCGTCGTGCAGGGCTGCTATACCGTGATCATCGATGGCGAGCGAATTCCTGTGAGGGCCGGGGAAGAATATATCATTCCGCGCGGCGTCGAGCACGGTGGCGAGGTGCAGGCCGGAACCAGAACGATCCACGCATTTGGCGGCCATCGAGCCGACCGGGCTCATCCCTAATCAGGCTACTGCATCACTCGTTTTGCTCGAATCGGGAAGACTCAGCTTCACAAACCGCCGTCCGCGAATCTCATACTCTCCGCTGGCCACGCGGGCAATCGCCTCGCTGTAGGCGATATGCTCCTCGGCCAGAATCCGCTCGCGAGCGAGTGCGCGTCGTCGCTCTCCAGCACCGGAATCGCCCGCTGCACGACGATCACTCCATGGTCCAGATGCTCATCGACAAAGTGGACCGTGCAGCCGGCCACCTTCACGCCGTAGTCGAAGGCCTGCGTCTGCGCTTCGAGGCCGGGAAAGGCTGGCAGCAGCGAGGGATGGATATTGAGAATGCGATTGGGAAAAGCGGCGATGAACTCCGGCGAAAGCAGGCGCATGTAGCCGGCCAGGCAAACCAGATCCACGCGGTGCTCGCGCAGGCAGGCGATCACATCGGCGTCGTGCTCGGCGCGCTTGCGGCCTTTGGAGACAAGCACGTCGTGTGGCAGTCCCAGTTGCTGTGCTGCGGCAATACCGGGAGCTTCGGCCACATTGGAGATCACGACGGCGATCTCGACGCCGTGCAGACGGCCCGCGCGAATCGACTCGGCAATGGCCAGAAAGTTCGACCCGCGGCCGGAGAGCAGAATGCCGAGGCGAAGGGGCCGATCGTTCGAGGCTGCGTTCCAAGAGATTCTCTCAGGGGCTAAAGCCCAATGTCTAAATTAACGCTTTTTCGGCACGACTAAAGTCGTGCCCTGATACAGTGCAATTATCCATCGTAGGTTAGCAAAGCTGATGGACTGCTTTTTCTTACAACTGAGAACTGACAACTGAGAACTGCTTACGTGTACTGCACCCGGCGCTCGCCCTTGACCACGCGGCCGATGACGTAGAACTTCTCCTCGGCGCGGTCGAGCAGATTCTTGGCGCGCACGAACTTGGCCGCCGGAATCGCCGCGATCAGCCCGATGCCCATGTTGAAGGTGCGCATCATCTCCTCTTGCGAGACCTGGCCCAGCGTGCGCAGATGCTCGAAGATGGGCAGCACCGGCCAGGAGCCGATCTCGATCTGCGCCGTCACGTTTTTGGGCAGGATGCGGGGCAGGTTCTCCGTGATGCCGCCGCCGGTGATGTGCGCCATGCCGGTGGTCAGCCCCGCCGTCACCAGCTTCTGAATCACGTGCAGGTAGCTGCGATGGGTCTTCATCAGCGCCGCGCCGGCCTTCTCCTTGATGGCGGTCACGTATTGCGTGGGCTTGTAGCCGGCCACCTCGAAGAAGCAGCTTGCGGGCCAGCGAATAGCCGTTGGTATGCAGGCCGGTCGAGGGCAGCCCGATCAGCACGTCGCCGGCCTTGATGCCCGCGCCGGTCACCATCTTGTCGCGGTCCACCGCGCCCACGATGAAGCCCGCCAGGTCGTACTCGCCGTCGGCATAAAAGCCCGGCATCTGCGCCGTCTCGCCGCCGATCAGCGCGCAGCCGTTGGCCTTGCAGGCATCGGCCAGCCCGGTCACCACGCTCTCCGTCACCTCCGGGTCCAGCTTGCCGCTGGCCAGGTAATCCAGAAAAAACAGCGGCGTGGCGCCCTGCACGGCGATGTCGTTCACGCAGTGGTTCACCAGGTCCGCGCCCACCGTGTGGTGCAGCCCCAGCTCGAAGGCCATCTTCAGCTTGGTGCCCACGCCGTCGGCCGAGCTGACCAGAATGGGGTTCTTCCAGCGCTGCAAATCCAGCCGGTAGAGCGCGCCGAAGCCGCCGATGCCGCCCAGCACATTGCGGTTAAAGGTCTTCTGCGCCAGGTACTTGATGCGCTCCTTGGCGCGATCGCCAGCTGCTGATGTCCACGCCGGCGTCGGCGTAGGTCACGGATTTGGTTTGGGTTCGTCAGGCACGGTGCGGCTTTCTGCGGATGGAGTTGTTGGACGGCGCTGCTGGCCGGAAAGATCAATTTTAGCAGGATTTTGTTGAGGTGGTAGTGCATTGCTGGCGTTTACCTGTGGATGGATTGAAATAATCTGAGAAAAAAATGGAAAGCCGACTTGACAAACTTTGCGACTCATACTACTCTGATTTGGAAAGCTGACTTTACATGGCACGTACCATCACAAACCGGGTCAAAGAGCTGCGCACCGCCCGCGAATGGACGCAGGAGCAACTGGCGCTGGCGGCGGGCGTCTCCCGCCAGAGCATCAACTCCATCGAGCGCAACCGCTACGTGCCCAGCCTGGAGCTGGCGCTCGTCTTCGCCCGCATCTTCGCCTGTTCCACCGATGAAATTTTTCAGTTGGAGGAGAAAGCATGATCCATCCTGTCCTCAGCCGCATTCTCATGCTCGACCAAATTGCCGACGAGCGTTTCTGCGAGCATCAACGACGCTCCACCTCGTACTCGGCCGTCGTGGGTACAGTCACTGTCTTTGCCCTGCTCGAATATCACCTGCTTGTCGAGCACCGCGTCCCCTGGGATTTGATTTCGGTGATCTACGCGATGGGCGCGGCAAAGATTGCTTTCATGCTCTGGTATCGCTTTAAAAACTGAATCTTCTGGAGGAGTTT
>CAWFZU010000227.1:0-14014 GCA_963820195.1 uncultured Acidobacteriaceae bacterium
TCGGTGAGGACGAAGGCGCGGTCAACGAAACTTGTACAGGAACCCGAGGGCGTGTCCCAAAGGTTCCGCGACCGGTCCTCGTAAAAGACGCTGAACTCGATGCCAGAGATATCTTAATCGAAGAGCGGAACGTGGTCGCAGGTGTAGTTGCCGCTTCGTACTTTTAACAGCCCTTCCTTCCTCAAGCTGCAATTTTTTGACAGGCGACGGAACAAATCCTTTCAGGGAAGGACGGCGCTGGCCGGGGCGTTGAGGTATTTCTCTTGACTGTTGTATCTATGAGCGATACAGTAAGGAGGTGATCAAGTCGTTCAGGCACGCAGGGCTTGAGATGCTCTTCCGGGATGGCTCGAAGGCAGGCATCAATCCTGCGCACGCAAGGAAACTCGAAAACCAGATGGCAGTCTTGAACCGCGCCACCAGCCCCAGCGGAATGAATCTTCCAGGGTGGAAACTTCACCCGCTGCACAACGAACTGGCTGGTCATTGGGCGGTCAAGGTCAATGGTAACTGGCGCTTGACCTTCCGGTTTGAAGGGCAGGATGCAATCCTGGTGGATTATCAGGATTATCACTAAGGAAAGAATTTGTTTGAAGGAGGGCACCATGCGGATGCACAATCCACCCCATCCCGGCAGGATTATCAAGGAGGCTATCGAAGCTATCCCCATGAGTGTCACCGGATTTGCGGCGTATATCGGAGTGTCGAGAGTCGCCCTTTCCCGCGTCCTGAATGAGAGGGCTGGCGTTACGCCGGAGATGTCCATCAAGATCAGTGAGGCGTTTGGGCAGGACTCGCCCGACATCTGGTTCAATCTCCAGAACGATCATGACTTCTGGCAGGCGGCCCAGGCAAGGGCAGGACGCAAGAAGGTTGATCCGTTGCAGTCGGTTGCGGCCTGAGACAGGCTGGGCATGGATTGTCTTAAGCCACGGCGCCTGCCGCAACTTCGGCTTCCGGAGCCGACGGCGGGTCGGGATGCGTGTCCGGCCTGGCCTTCAGCAGCGGCAGGGCCACGGCCAGCACGTCTTCGATGCGGCTGGCGTAGTGGATCGTCACGCCCGCGATCAGCTCCGGGGTCAGGTCTTCTTCCACATCCTGGAGGTTTTCGGCGGGGAGGATGATGGTTTGGATCCCGGCGCGGCGGGCGGCCAGGAATTTTTCCTTGATGCCGCCCACCGGCAGCACGTTTCCGCTGAGGGTGATCTCGCCGGTCATGGCGGTCTGTGGGCGCACCGGCGTATCGGTGAGCAGCGAGACCAGCACCACGGCCATGGTGACGCCGGCCGAGGGGCCGTCCTTGGGAATCGCTCCCGCCGGGACGTGAATGTGCAGGTCCATCTCCTTGGTGAAGTCGTCCGCCAGCCCCAGGCTCGCCGCGTTGGAGCGCACCCAGGTGAGCGCGGCCTGCATCGACTCCTGCATGACCTGGCCGATCTGCCCGGTCATGGTGAAGTTTCCCTTGCCCTTCATCTTGTTGGCTTCGATGAAGAGGATGTCGCCGCCGGCCGCCGTCCAGGCGAGGCCAACAGCCACGCCGGGGCGCTTGACGCGCTCGGAGACCTCGGTGTCCACACGCACCTGGATGCCGCCGAGAAACTCCTTGACGACGTCGCGGGTCACGATCAGTTTTTCCGCGTTGCCCTCGACCACGCGCCGCGCCTCTTTGCGGCAGACCGTGCCCAGCGTCTGCTCCAGCTTGCGGACACCGGCCTCGCGCGTGTAGTGGCGGATGATATAGCGCACCGCATCCTCGGGAAACTCGATCTGCTCGGGCGTAATGCCGTTTTCCTTGATTTGGCGGGGAATCAGGTAGCGGAAGGCGATGTGCTTCTTCTCCTCCTCGCTATAGCCTTGCAGGAAGATCAGTTCCATGCGGTCCAGCAGCGGCGGCGGGACGGTGTCCAACTGGTTGGCGGTGCATATAAAGAGCGTCTTCGAGAGGTCGAAGGGCACGTCAAGGTAATGGTCACGGAAGGTGTAGTTCTGCTCCGGGTCCAGCGTCTCGAGCAATGCAGAGGCGGGATCGCCGCGGAAGTCCCTGCCCAGCTTGTCGATCTCGTCCAGCATGAGGACCGGGTCATTGGTCTCGGCACGGCGGATGCTCTGGATGATCTGGCCGGGAAGCGCGCCGATGTAAGTGCGGCGATGGCCGCGAATCTCCGCCTCGTCGTGCATGCCGCCCAGCGAGACGCGCTGGAACTTACGGCCCAGGGCGCGCGCAATCGAACGGCCCAGGCTGGTTTTGCCCACCCCCGGCGGCCCCACAAAGCACAGGATCGGCCCCTTCATGTCCGGCTTCAGCTCGAGAACGCTGAGGTAGTCAAGGATGCGGTCTTTCACCTTTTTCAGCTCGTAGTGGTCCTCGTCAAGAATCTCCTTGGCCTTGCTGATGTCGATTTTGGAGGCCGAGCTCTTGGCCCACGGAAGCACCGCCAGCCACTCGATGTAGTTGCGGGTGAGCGAGTAATCGGCGGCCATGGGAGACATGCGGGCGAGCCGCGAGAGCTCCTTGAGGGCATCCTTTTTTACATCATCGGGCATGCCGGCGGCTTCGATCTTCTGGCGCATCTCTTCGATGTCGCGCTGGCCCTCGTCCTGCTCGCCCAGCTCCTTCTGGATGGCCTTGAGCTGCTCGCGCAGATAGTAATCGCGCTGCGACTGCTGCACCTGATCCTGGACCTCGGTCTGGATCTTGTTGCGCAACTGCTGCACCTCGATCTCCTTGGCCAGGTGCTGATTGAGCAACTGCCAGCCGGGTTCCGATGCTGGCCGTCTCCAGCAGTTGCTGCTTGTCGTCGGTGGTCAGGAAGGGCAGCGAGGAGGCCACAAAATCCACCAGGCGGCTGGGCTCCTCGATATTGGCGGCAATGGTCCGCAATTCATCGGAGAGGGTCTGCGACTCGGTGACGATCTGCTGGAACTGCCCGATCACATTGCGCACCAGGGCTTCCGCGCTAGCCGTTGTCTCCGGTTCCATGTCCTCCAGCAGTCTCCACTTCGGCCACCATGAAGGGCTCGGTCTGCGCATAGCGCACCAGCCGCACCCGCTCGACACCCTCGGTGAAGACAAACCGGCTCTGGTTGGGCATGCGCACAATCTTGTGCACCGTGGCCAGGGTTCCCACCGCATGCAGATCGGCAGGCTTGGGCGAGTCCAGCCGCGGGTCCAACTGGGCTACGACCACGATTGCCCGCTCCTCGCCCAGCGACTCGATCAACTGGATGGAGCTCTCCCGGCCCACCGTCAGGGGCAATACCGCGTGGGGGAAGAGGACCGTATCCCGGACCGGCAAGACGGCAATCCGGCGCACCGCAGGTGTGTCCTTCGCGGAAGGGGTTTTTGGGGAGGGCGGGATGGGAGGCTGGTTCGACATTGAGTGTCCTCTTATCAACTTTTCTTCATTAGACCACGCAGACTTCGAAAAAGTTGCAGGAAAAGTACATTTTTTGGTGATTAAATCTCCTTCCACGAATCAATCGGACTCCTGATGTACGGTCAGTCGTAGGATGCAGTTCCCCTGCCGAAAGCCGCACGGATGCACGAAGAATATATCGGCCTAAGCCGGAGGAAGGTGAGCGGGATCGGGCGAGCCGGAGGGTGAATCTGCCATCGTGGAAACCCCCGTACTCAAAAAGAGCCAACACGAACTAAACCTGGCTGGGAGCCCTTCGCGCTCGAAATTGCACGGGATCGATCAGAACGGGGCCATTACTCCTTACTTTCCTCCGGTTCAATGACGCCTTTCTCCTTGATGATTGCGGATTCAATCTGCTTCCACACGTTCTCGGGCGGCTCCACGATGGGAAAAATCGAGCGGGCGGCCTCGGCAATGGTTTCCAGATCGGCGAGCAGGGCGCGGCAAAGCGCGCAATGCTGGAGGTGCGCATGGGCGGCAAGGCTCTCGCCGGAGCCGATTATCTCCGGCAGTTGCGCTTGGAACTCATGGCAGGTCATGGGGTTGGCTTCTTTGGTCATGGCCGCGCCTCCTGCCGCGGAAGGCTGTGCAGAGTCTCGCGCAGGTTGAGCCGCGCCTTGTGCAACTGGGACTTGCTGTTGCCGACGGAGCAATCGAGCATGGAGGCGATCTCATGGTGCTCATAGCCCTCGATGTCGTGCAGGACAAAGACGAGGCGATAGCCGGCGGGAAGATCACCGACGGCGCGCTCCAGGGCCATCCGGTCGATGGAGCCGACGAGCGACAGGTCGCGAGCACCAAAGCCCCGGCCGGGGCTTCCTTTGGGATCAGGTTCCATGGCTTCATCCATTGAGATCAGGGACAAGCCTTTCTTCCTGCAGACTGCATCAGCACGACATTGATGGCCAGCCGGTGCAGCCAGGTGGAAAAGGCCGAGTCGCCGCGAAAGGTGGCAATTTTGCGGTGCAGTTGCAGAAAGGTCTCCTGAGTCAGGTCTTCGGCCTCGGCCGTATTGCCCACCATGCGCATACATAATGAATAGATGCGTTTTTTGTGCAAAGAGTAGAGTTGGGCGAAGGCGTGGTGATCTCCGGCCTGAGCCTGGGCAAGGAGATTGGCTTCGGAGAGAGCCTCCGGAGGCGGTGAGGGAGCGGCTTGAGATGGAGCATCCGAGATTGGAGTGTGAGAGGCCATTAGCATCATGCGCAGTTCAGACTGGTTTACCATTTAGCAGGTTAGCCACCGCCCTTCGACTTCGCTCAGGGGCAGGCCTTCACAGTGATCGCAAGCTAGCGAGTTCGCGGGTTCATTGCCGGCGTAACTTGCAGCAGCGAATCAGGCTCCTACTCTCCTTGCGAAGCCTCCTCATCGTCTCGGGCGTTCAATGCGGTACATCGTTCAACGGCAATCTGCTCTAGTCTCTCAGTCACTGGCGATTATAGTACTTGCTGATGGCAGCGCTGCGCCCGGCACTATTCCTCGTTAGAATGGAGGGATAGGGATCGGTGATCGACGACGACGGATCACAGGTAACGGTTGTGCCACGGGGTGCTTATCCCCGTGTTTTTTTGGGGAGATATGGTTTTGAAGGCAGGGCAAGCGGGGCAATGCGGCAATCGGCCGGGGTACGGCATCCTTCTGGCCGGCCTCCTTGTCTTCGGGATTTGGGGCGGCGGAATCCGTGGCTGGAGCCAGAGCGGTCCCAGCGGCGAAGCTGCCAGCGTTGTAGACGCCTCCGGCGCATCCGCCGATCCGGCGGCTGAGGCGCCTACCGACTCCCTCGCGCAGTGGGAGGGTTTGCCGGTGCGGGGCATATTGATTTTGGGAGTTTCCTTGCATGGTCCTGTTCCTATGCCCAGGTATCTGAATCGGGAAGATCTGAAGCGGAGCCTGCGCTTGCTTTTCGCCACTGGCCGCTTTGAGACCATTGAAGTGATAGGCGAACGCATAGGGGACGGCGTATATCTAAGATTTCTCGGCACGCCGCGCACTTTCATCGGCGCGGTCAGCGTGGATGGCGCCAAGGCTGTCACGGTCAATACGCAACTTGAGCGCGCCAGCCAACTGGAGCCCGGCACCCGCTATACCCCGGCCAAACTAAGCCAGGCTCTAGAAGAGATGCGCGCCACGCTGGCTCGAGACGGCTTCCACGAGCCGGTGATTACGCAGACCCTGACGGCTCACCCGGAGGAGCAACTGGTTGACCTTGCGTTTCATGTGGTTCAAGGGCCGCAGGCGCGAGTGGGCGCGGTGGAGGTGACGGGCGACTCGGGGATGAGCGTGGAGAGTTTTCGCCATCATGCGCATCTGAGAGCCGGTGAGCATGTGGACCACGATACTGGCAATCGTGCCCTGGGTGGAGTGCTGAAGGTCTACCAGAAAAAGCAGCGGCTGGAAGCGGAGATCAAGCTCGAATCCGAGCCGTACTCCGCGCAGAGCCAAAAGTCGGAGTTCCGCTTTTCCGCTAATCGAGGACCGGTCGTCAAGGTTCTGGTCGAGGGCGCCAGACTGAGCGAAGAGCGCGTGAAGCGGGTGATTCCCATCTTCGAGGAAGGGAGCGTGGACGACGATCTGCTCAACGAGGGCAATCGCCGCCTGCGCGACTATTATCAGCGGCAGGGCTACTTTGACGTGAAGGTCGAACACGAACGGCAATCCTCGACCGCCGAGCAAGTGACGATCCTCTACACGGTGCGGCTGGGGCCGCGGCGGCGCGTGGAGCGGGTCTCGGTCGAGGGCAACCGCTACTTCGACTCCGCCACGCTCAAGGATCTGCTCAGCGTGCATGCCGCCGATGTGCTCGACCGCCACGGCGCCTACAGTCAGGCGCTGGTGACCGCCGACATCAACACATTGCAGATCGGTCTACCAGAACAACGGCTTCTCCCAGGTAAGGATCACTCCAGAGACCAGCGCAGGAGCAGCGAAAGCTGATAAGGCGGCATCCACTCACCGTGGTCTATCGCATCGAGGAGGGCGAGCAACTGCGCGTGGGCACGGTGCGCCTGGAGGGAAATGAGCACGTGGATGCTGCCCGGCTCTCTGCACATTGAACACGGTCGCCGGGCAACTGCTTTCCCCGGAGAACCTGGCCGGAGACCGGGACGCGCTGTTGACCGACTACATGAGCCGGGGCTTCGACCAGGTGCAGGTGGAGGTCTCCCAGCAGATGGAGCCGGCGGACGCCAGCAAGGTGGACGTGGTCTTCCACATCACCGAGGGGCGGCAGATTTTTGTGCGCAAGGTGCTGCTGACCGGGCTGCATTACACGCGTCCGGAGACGGTGGCCAAGGCCATCACCCTGCATCCCGGCGACCCGCTCAACGAGACGGCGCTGATGGAAACGCAGCGCAATCTCTACGACTTTGCTCTCTTCAACGAGATCGATACGGCCATCGAGAACCCCACCGGCGAGCGAAGACATATAAGACCGTGCTGCTGCAGGCGGCAGAGGCGCGGCGCTGGGCCCTGACCTATGGCGGCGGTCTCGAGGCCCAGACCGGAACGCCGCAATACAACTGCGGCGGCATCATCGCCAGCGGCGCCACTTGCAACCCCAACGGCAAGACCGGCGTAAGCCCCCGTGTGCTGGCCGACATTACCCGCAACAATCTCTTCGGCCGGGAGCAATCCGTCTCGCTGCGCGGCACCTACGGCTTGCTGGAGCAGAAGATCAATCTGCTCTTCCAGAATCCGCACTTCGAGGGCAACCGGAACTTCGGCCTGACTTTCTCCGGCGGCTACGCCAACAGCCTGGACGTGACCACTTACGTGGCCTCCAAGCTGGAGACCGGGGTGCGCTGGACCGAGCACTTCAATACGCCGGGGTCGCGCATCTCCAAGGCCAACACCTTCGTCTACGAATTCAACTTCCGCCGGGTCAAGGTGGAGGCCAGCAGCCTGCAGGTCTGCCCCGGCGAGATCGCGCAGTTGTCCACGGCGGTGCGCGTGGCGGGTCCGGCGCTGACCTGGATTCGCGATACCCGCGACTCGCCCCTCGATGCGCATCGCGGCACCTACACCAGCTTCCAGGAGTTTCTCTCCGGCGAAGGTTTCGGCGCGCAGGCCGAATTCAACCGCCTCGACCTGTCGAATTCGAGTTATTACCAGCTTCGACAAGGGCCGCATCGTTCTGGCCCGCAACACGCGCTACGGGCAGGAGCGGGCCTTCGGCAAGCTCCAGGACGAGCTGATTCCCCTGCCCGAGCGGCTCTATGCCGGCGGGGCCACCTCGCTGCGCGGCTTCGGCTCAGAACGCGGCCGGGCCGCGCGATCCTGAGACGGGCTATCCCATCGGCGGAGCGGGCGCGCTGATCAACAGCACCGAGTTGCGCCTGCCGCCGGCCACGCTGCCCTGGCTCGGCAATACAGTCAGCTTCGTGCTCTTCCACGACATGGGCAATGTCTTCACCAACGCCGGCGATGCCTGGGCCAGCGCTTTGCGCGTTCGCCAGCCGGATCGCGATAATTGCAAGGAATCCTGACCGCTGACCCGCCAGCACCAGCACACCACCCGGCCCCGTGACCTCGACCGGCTGGCAGGGAAGATGCAGCTTCAACTACTTCTCCCATGCGCCGGGAGCTGGGTTTGCGCTACCATACGCCCGGTCGGACCCATCCGGCTGGATTTCAGCTACAACCTGAATCCGCCCATTTACCCGGTAAATATCAACTACTCACTCGAACCCCGATTACTCAAACCCGCATGTCGGCGAGGGCACGCACTTCAACTTCTTCTTCAGCCTGGGGCAGAGCTTCTGATGGGCAAGCGGTTCTCAATTCGTCTCAAGAGCAAACCCGGAGCCGCTTGCCTGGGCGCGATCGTGGCATGCCTGGCCGCCTTGGGCGCCATTGCGGGCACGGCGCAAAGCTCAACCCAGCCGCCGCCCGCCAAGACCGTGGTGCTCGACCGGGTGGTGGCCGTGGTCAACAACCAGGCCATCCTGGCCAGCGACGTGGACGATGAGGTGCGGCTGTCGGTGCTGGATCCCGGACGGGACGGGACTTGGCGTGCTCACCCGGCAGCGCGCCCTGGAGCAGTTGATCAGCCGCGCGCTCATTCAGCAGCAGATTCGCGAGGAGGACGCACTGGCCATTGAGCCCTCGCAGGCCGAGGTCGATGCCCGGCTGGCGGAGATTCGCAAGCAAGTGCCCGCCTGCGTTCATCTCAACTGCGCCTCGGAGGAGGGATGGAAGGCCTTTCTGGTCGCGCATGGGCTGACATCGGAGCGGGTCGAGACCTATCTGCGCTACCGGATTCAGATTCTGCGCTTCATTGAAGAGCGCTTCCGACAGGGAATTCGCATTACCCCCGAGGAGATTGAAACCTACTACCGCGAAACGCTGCTGCCGCAGTATGCCCCGGGCGAAGCGATTCCGCCGCTGGACGAAGTGGCTCCGCGCATCCAGGAGATTCTGCTGCAACGGCAGGTGAACGTGCTCTTCGACGACTGGCTTAGGAATCTGCGCAAGCAGGGCGACGTGGAAGTGCTCGACCCGGCGCTCGAAGCTCCTGAAGCCTCGGGCGGAGCAGGGAAGGGAGGCGCATGAGCGAACCTGAATCCACGCCTTCTGTTCCCGCTGAGACTCCTGAGCTCGGCGCGCCGGAGCCGGTGCGGAGCAAAAGCGCCCCGCCCGAGCCGCCTGCGCCGCTTCTTCCTGCGCCATCTTCCCTTGACGGTGGCCGCGGCAACCGTTCTGCTGGCGGTTACTCTCATAGGCCTCTATTTTGGGCCAGTTCGCCCTATTTTGAGAACTTTGTCCGCCGCCTTATGGTGGCCAAATTGGAGGCTGCGACCGGCGGACGCGTCGAGATCGGCTCCTTCCACTGGCATCTTCTCAGCCTGGAGGCCGAGGCGGATGGCGTGGTGATCCACGGCCTTGAAGCTCCCGGCGAAACGCCCTACGCACAGGTTGAGAAGGTGCGCGTGTGGTGGAGCAAGGTGGGATTCTGGATTCCGAGCTTTCCCTTGCGCGAACTTGTCATCCTGCGGCCCCATTTGCACATGATTGTCTACCCCGACGGCTCAACCAACCAGCCGCAGCCCCGCAGGCCAAGAAAACCGGGCAGGCCCGCGCTGGACAGCTTCTTCGATCTAAAGGCCAGCTACGTTGCGGTAGAGCAGGGCGTCCTGGAGTACGATAATCGCGCCGCGGCCTTCGACTTCCAGGACCGGAAGATCCCGCTTGACTTTGCCGCCAACGACCTATCCCTGTACATGGCCTACGTGCCGGGCACAGCCTTGAATCCGGAGTTCTATCGGATCGAGGCCGGAGTACGTGATCTTAACCTGGCACGCGGCGGCCCCACCATGTCGGGCAAAGCGCCTTCGCCCGAGGTACAGGGATTTTTCCAAGCCACGCTGGAGCTGTCGCGCGCCAAGGCAACCCTGCGCTCGCTGCGCGTGACCGCTAGCGGCCACGGCATCAAGGACCAGACCCTGGAAATATCAGGCGTTCTGGAAGACTTTGCCCATCCCCGCTGGCAGGCCAAGGCGGCCGGCGATCTGGATCTGCGGCTGGTCGACCCTATCACCGGCTATCCTTTTGCGCCGCGGGGCCTTGCTCATCTCGACCTAACCGGGGCCGGAGAGGCAGGGAGCTTTCGTACCGATGGCAGCCTTCACATCGAGGACGGCTCTTACATCGGTACGGGCGTCGTCGCCACGGGCTTTGGACTCGATGCGCGTCTCCATGCCGATCCTGAGCAGTTGCTGGTTACCTCGATTGTTCTCCGCCTGCGCCAGGGCGGCCAGATCGCGGGTGACCTGGCGCTGGCTCACTGGCTGCCTACGCTTCCGGGAGCAGCCTCCCTGCAATCAGCCAGCGCGGCCAACGGCAAATCCCGGGGCGCTCGAAACCAGCCCGCTCTGCCGGTCAAGCCGTCCTCGGCGTCCGATGAGATCACCCTCCCGGTCAACGGCAAAGTGACGGCGGAGTTCAAGGACGTTGCCCTGGACACGCTGCTGGAGATGCTTTGCGATCCGCCCTTCCAGCATCTCGGCTTCGACTCGCGCATCAACGGCCCTGCGGACGCACTATGGATCAACGGTGATAACCGCACCCTCTCCGTAGAAGCCTTGTTCGCCCTCACTCCGCCGGCTGCACCGGCGACTGGGAAAACTCCCGCCAGCGGCCTGATCGACGCCACCTACACTCAGCGCGACGGCGCGGTCGATATGCGCCGGCTGGAACTCGAACACCCCCGCCAGTCAATTGGTGGCGCACGGCCATCTGGGTGCCTATCCGCTCACCAGCCCCTCGGCTTTCGCCATCGAATTCCATTCCAGCAATCTTGGGGAGTACGATACCGTGTTGCGCGACCTGGGATTGAGCCGCAACGGGAGGACCGGAACCGCGGCCCTGCCGGTAGCTCTCACCGGGCGGATGGATTTCGTGAATGGATTCTGGGCCGGCTCGCTCGTTGATCCGCACCTTTCGGGGGACATGAAGGCCACGCAACTGGGGGTCGAATTGGCGGCGATTTCCGCGACGAATACCACCCAGACCCAGGTGATTCACCTGGATTCGGTCGAGGCCTTCGGCAGATACTCGGCTGCCCGCATCGACCTCGCCCACGGCCAGCTGCGTAGCGGGAAGGCGGCGATCGACTTCAGCGGCAGCCTGACCGCGGCTTCGCTTCCTGCAACGCATGGTGGCATTGCGCCCATTCCGTCCTTCGACGCCAATTCAGTACTTCATCTTCGCCTGACTGCCGGCAAGGTTGGCCTGGACGATCTGCGGCCCTTCACCGGTCCGAAGCTGCCCGCGGCGGGCTCTCTGGATGCGCAGCTTCAACTCGACGGACCGATCCATTCGCTGGGCGGCTCCGGATGGGTCGAGATGGACAAGGGCAGCGTCTTCAGCGAGCCGGTGGACCGCATCCGGGCGCAAGGCACGCTGGCCAACCAGACCATCAACCTGACCTCGGTTTCGGTGAGCCAAGAGGCCGGCAAGATTACGGCCAGTGGCAGCTATAACCTCTCATCCCACTTCTTCCGGCTGGACGCTTCCGGCGCGGGGATCGAAGTGGCTCGCATTGATGCTCTGCGCCGTATGGGCCTGGCTGTCACCGGCAAGCTGGGATTCACCGTGAAGGGCGAGGGAACGCCGGAAGACCCACGCCTTGAAGTTCATGCAACCCTGCCCGGTCTGACGTTGAGCGGAGAATCACTGGGCAATCTGGAACTGGCGGCCCACACTGCCAACCGCGCCGTCACTTACGACCTGACAACCCGGCTGGAGGCGGCCGATTTCAGCGCGCACGGCCAGACGGCGCTCACCGGCGATTATGACACCCATGCAAAAGTCGAGTTTTCGCGCTTGAACATTGGCGTGCTCTTCAAGCTGGCTCATGTGGAGGGCATCAGCGGGGAGTCCGCGCTGGCCGGTACGGTCACCATCGAGGGGCCGCTGGCGCGTCCCGATGAAATGCGAGGCGAGGCGCGCCTCCAGCAGTTGGCGGTCACAGTGGCCGGCGTTCACTCTGCAAAGCGAAGGCGGCCTCCACGCCACGCTCGACCATGCCCTCATCCATCTCGATCCGTTGCACGTGACCGGCGCAGAGACCGACCTGCGCGCCCAGGGCAGCCTGTCGCTCAAGGACAAGCAACAATTGGACTTTGCTGCCAGCGGCGCGATCAATCTGAAAGCTGGCCGAGACCCTCGATCCCGACCTGACCGCCAGCGGCATCACCAGCTTCCAGGTGGAGGCGCACGGTCCGCTGATGAATCCCAATCTGAAAGGGCCGCATCGACTTTCAGGACGCGGCGCTCTCCCTTGAAGACCTGCCCAACGGCCTGAGCCAGTTGCATGGAACGCTGGAGTTCAACCAGAACCGGCTGGAGGTCAAGTCGCTGACGGCCATGAGCGGCGGCGGGCTGCTCAGCGTAGGCGGCTATATGGCCTACCAGCACGGCATCTATGCGGATCTGACGGTTACCGGGGATCAGGAATTCGCATCCGCTATCCGCAAGGGGTCAGCTCCCTGGCCAACGCCTCGCTTCACCTGCAAGGCATGCAGAACAACCTGCTGCTCTCCGGCGACGTGCTCATCACCCGCTTCACGGTGAGTTCTGAACTGGACATAGCGGCGCTGGCCGCGCAGGCCAACGCCGTTGAGACCATCGCGCCCCCGGATGCTCCGTCCAACCACGTCCGCCTCGACGTGCACATCACCTCATCGCCGCAGTTGAACTTCCAGAACGCCTATGCCAAGCTGGCCGGCAACGTCGATCTGCGCCTGCGCGGCACCCTGGCCTCGCCCTCGCTGCTGGGCCGCATCTCCATCACCGAGGGCAGCGGCATCATCGCCGGAACCCGCTACGAGTTGCAGCGCGGCGACATCTACTTCACCAACCCGGTCCGCATTCAACCCTCCATCGACCTGAACGCCACGGCCCGCGTCGAGGACTACGACATTACCCTCGGCCTGCACGGAACTCCGCAAGAAACTGGCGGTTACCTATCGCTCCGATCCTCCGCTGCCGGAGGCCGACGTGGTGGCGCTGCTGGCACTGGGCCGCACCGAAAACCAGCAGCGCCTTTACACCCAGCAGCACAGGAGGCCCTGGCGCCAATCCCACCACCGACGCCCTGCTCGGCGGCGCGCTCAACGCCACCGTCAGCTCCCGTGTGCAAAAGCTTTTCGGCGCGGGCTCCGTCAAGGTGGACCCCAACTACCTCGGCGCCCTGGGCAACTCCACCTCCCGCATCATCGTCGAGGAGCAGTTGGGCTCCAACGTCACCCTCACCTACGCCACCAACGTCAACACCACAGCCCAGCAGTTGATCCAGGCCGAAATCGCCATCAACCGCCATGTCTCGCTGCAGTTGGCTCGCGACGAGTCCGGCGTCTTCTCCGTTGTGCTCAAGGCTACACGACGGTATAAGTAAGGGGTCAAGGTTCAGCAAGAATGCTTGACGCCTGATCCTGCTGGCCTCTCTGAATCCGCGACCTTTTCCCTGAATCTGTGTCTATTCCCGGTGTGCGGCACGGTGGCCGGGAAGTTTTCTCTCGGCTGGCCTGACCATGCGCACGCGAGCAACAAGGAGGATTTCAAATGATTTGGACAATAAATAGGTCCCGCGCAGGGATGGTAGCAGCTACGCTCGCCGGAGTACTTCTGAGCTTTCCTCAGGCGATTCTTTCCCAGTCGCCGTCCTACAGCCCCAATGCCTCAACGCAGGCGGACGATAGTGCCGGCAGCAGCGCCTCGGCCCGGCTCGACAAAAAACAATATCGCGATATCAAGGTGAGCGTGGACAACGGCATTGCCACCCTCACCGGTACAGTGAGCCTTTATGAGTACAAGGCCGACGCCGAGAAGCGCGTGCGCAAGGCCAAGGGCGTCACCGCGGTGCGTAACCTGATCGAGGTTGCCGGCCCCCGCGTATCCGACCATGACCTGCAAGCCAAACTGGCCGAGAAGCTGGCTTATGATCGCGTGGGCTACGGCAACGCATTCAACGCCATCACCGTCAGCGTGGAAAACGGCGTTGTAACCCTGGGCGGCCATGCCCGCACCTATGTCGACAGGGATTCCGCGCTGGCCCTGGTCGCCACCACCTCCGGCGTAAAGGACATGTCGGACGA
>CAWFZU010000228.1:0-10625 GCA_963820195.1 uncultured Acidobacteriaceae bacterium
TTTCCGGCGCTTGACGATATGGTGCGGGTGCTCGAGCACCAACGCGAGTTGCTCGCGGCCGAGGGGCGCGAGGATCCCTTCATGGAGGCCATGGAACAGGTGCATCATAAGATCCTCGCCGGGCTGAGGATGCTCGGGCTGGAGGAGATCCCCGTCGAGGTTGGCGTCACACACTTCGATCCGCAACTCCACGAGGCCGTGGAGTCGCGTGACGAGCTCATCCGCGGATCGGAGAGAGAGCCTTCCCTCCGGCACAATCATCGGCTTGAAACGGCCGGGTTACGTCATTCGCGGCAAGGTGTTTCGCACTCCCGAGGTTCTGGTGAAAGCTTAGCAACGAACACAAAGAGTGAACATAGGAGACAAGTGACATGGCAAAGATGATCGGTATCGACTTGGGAACCACCTATTCGGCGGTTTCGATTTGGGACGAGAAGCGGCAAGTGCCGATAATCATCCCCAACCTGCGCGGCGCCAACACGACCCCCTCGGTGGTGAGCGTGAACGATAGCGGCCAGGTCATTGTGGGGCAGGATGCCAAACAGAATCTGTGGGCTGCCCCGGAGAATACCGTTTCGCAGATTAAGCGCGAAATGGGAAATGATTTCTGGGTGATGATGAAAGGCCAGAAATACAATCCGCAGACGATTTCGGCCTTCATCCTCAAATACCTGAAAATGTGTGCCGAGCACTACCTGGGCGAGCCTGTTCACGATGCCGTCATCACCGTACCAGCGGACTTCAACGACGTGCAGCGCGCCGCCACGCGGGACGCCGGCCTGATCGCCGGCCTTAATGTGCACCGGCTCATCAACGAGCCGACGGCGGCCGCCATTGCATATCAGGTAGACCACGCCGAAGACCGCAACCACGTTTACGCAGTCTATGACCTGGGCGGCGGAACCTTCGACGTATCGGTCATTGAGATCACTCCGGATGACGTAACCGTGATCGGAACAGGCGGGGACCCGCGGCTGGGCGGGCTCGACATGGACGAAGCAGTGATGCGCTGGGCGGTGCGCGAGATCAAGGCTAAAGATGAAGTGGATCTTAATAACGATGAGCCGGCCAAACGGCGGCTCAAAGTCGAAGCTGAAGAGGTTAAGAAGGCGCTCGTGGCCTCCGATAGCTACACCTTGAATGTACCTTTTCTGACGATGGTGAACGGTAAACCGCTGAACGTGAAATTGGAGGTGACGCGGGCGCGCTTCAATATGCTGATTGCGCCGCTGCTCACGCGGACACTCAGTTGGGTGGACACGGCAGTCAAAAGCGCCGAGGATAAGAATGGCCGCGGTTGGGAGGCGGTGGACGGCATACTGCTCGTTGGCGGCCCAACCCGTTTGCCACGAATTCGCGAGATCCTCCGCGAACACCTGCGCGAGCGCTGCCCGGGCCGCGAAGTCGATCTCAAGTGCGATCACAATCCCGATGAAGTTGTGGCTATGGGCGCTGCCATCGTGGCTCGCGGACTGGCGCCCATCGGCCGCGCACCCGAAGAGGTCGAGACCATGACTGCCGCGCAAAAGGATGAGGCGCAGAGACAGTCCGCGGCCGCCATGACGGCCCAGGCGCCCAAACTCGATATCTATGACGTCACCGGGCACTCTCTTGGCATCGCCACGGCCGGCAACAAATTTCACAAGATCATCGAAAAAGAGAGCGTGATACCCATCTCCATGACGCATGGCCCCTTCGCCAATGTGGCAGACTTCACAACCGAGCTCATGGTGGAGGTTTTTCAGGGTGAGGAGGATTTCGTTCAGGCGAACACCAAGATCGGCGAGGTTAGCATCACGGGACTGGAACCATTGCCCAAAGGGCAGCAGATGTTGGAGGTCAAGTTTTCCCTCGACGTCAGCGGAACCCTCTCCACGGTGTGCACGGATCTGCGTTCCAAGAAGACGTACACCGGCACATTCATGTTCGACGGAATTACCCGGATGAACGCCGACGAAATCAAGAAGAGGCGTCAAGCGGTCGCGCAGATGATGGCGCCTGGTGGAACGACGACCAGTGCGAATCCATCCCCAACCGGAGACGGCGCCCCTGCTCCAGCGGTGCCGGACATCTCCGAAGACCAGATCCCGAAGGAATGGCTCGTGTACTGGAAGGAAGGGCAAGATTGCCTGAAGACGGTAGACGGCGCGAAACGCACAATGCTGGTCAAGGCTTTGTCGGAATTCGCACAGGGGGTCCTGGCGAAGAATCCGCAGCTTATCGAGGATAAGGCCTTCCTGCTGCAAGATGCCCTGCTGGACGTGAAGTCGTAGACTAGAAAGGCCCGAAATGTCCAGTGTGACCATCGGTACATATCGCTACGAGACAGACGCCGTCGCGGCGGACGCCTTTGGGCAACTTTTCCGGGGTGTCGATACCGCGTCCGGGAAGCCTGTTTACGTGAAGGCGCTCTCGGGGAAACACGAGGAGGGCGCCATCGACCGCCAGTTCCAAAGCTGGCACGCACTCAAACATCCGAACCTGCTGCTCTCCACGGATTCCATCTCGAGAAGAGGCGCCACTTACGCCATCATGCCGGACCCAGGCGGCCAACTCTTGGAGCACTGTCTTCCTGAACTCCTCGCCACGGGGATCCAGGGACGGCACCGTTTGCTGAACGCGATCGTGGATATTTGCAAAGCGGTCGAAGCTCTGCACGCGGCGGGCATCGTCCATGGGCAGATCAACCCGAGCAGCGTCGTTCTGGGGTCGGAGTTGCAGTCTCAGGGATGGCTGCTTCTGGCCGACCGGTTCGTATCGAAAAATGCGGCCGACTATATTGCCTTTCCCAGCTACCTGTCCTATCTCCCACAGGAACAGCTTCGCGGGGGCGGGAGTTTTCAAGCCGATATTTACGCCCTGGCGAAGCTGGTATACACCGCCTTCGGGAAACCGGAGCCGGTAGAGGCACTGTCGGGCTACGAGCGCGCCGAGCGCGCGGTTTGGGGGGAGGTCCCACCTTTCTCAGCCAATCTCGACGGTCTCAGTTCCAAGATTGTCGAGGCATTGAGCCTGGAACTGGAAACACTGGTTGCGGTGACCGCCAAAGGCATTCAAAGAAATCCGGCTGCTCGCTACCTGACTGTGGGAGAGTTGCGGCAGGCAATCGAGGAACTCTCCCGGCGAATGGGTCCCATGGCCGTGGGCCAGCGGTTGCGCCGCGAACGGCGATTCGTTGAGGCGGCGGCGGTTTTCGAGCAGGCCGCCTCGGGACCACAGGCGACGCTGGCCAACGTGCTTCTCGGTCAAACGCTGGGTTTAGACCTCGACAACTATGATGCTGGCATCGTCAGTCTGCGCCGGGCGCTGAAATCCAGTCCGGACCTGGAGAGCGCGCCACTGGCATTAATCGAAATCTACCTGCGGCAAAAGCGCTACCCTATGGCAAAGCGCGAGTACGAGTCGATGCTGGCGGTCCGGCCGGACGATTTCCAGTTGCTCACGGGATATGCCAACGTTCTGTTCGCATCAGGCAATCCCGAAGCCGCCCTGAATATTCTCCGCAAAGTGCGGGAACAGAATCCATACCACCTTCCGGCGCATATCGCCGCAATCCGCGTCGCGCTGGAAGCGGGCCTGATGCAGGATGCCGAACAGGCTTCCAGCGCCGCCGTGGACAGAGTTTCGCAAGTGGTAAAACGGGGCAATCTGAACCCCAGCGAGGTCGCTGAGATTTACTACTTGCGCGGCGTTGTCCTCTCACGCCTGGGACACAATGACCATGCGGTTCGCTGGGCCGAAAAGGCTCTGGAGTTCGACCCGGAGCATACCCAAAGTCATCGTCTGCTCGCCGGGATTTACAGAGCGACAGGTGAGATTGACAAAGCAATCGAGCATTTTGTAGAGACCTTGCAGGCGAGCCCTGAGAGCGCGGAAGGGATTGTTGCCGCTCTGGGCCGTTTCTTGAGCCAGTATACCGATGGGCCAGATAAAACCAGTGGAGGACCAGCGGGAGGATGACATGGAACGTGTAGTGGCTTTTGTGTTGCTAGTGATTGCTGCGCTGCTCGGGGGCGCTGGCGCATCGAGATTCCGCGAAATGCACGTCGACTGGCTGTTCATCACGCTGGTCATACTCGCGACTCTGCGAGTTGTGTTTGCATTCTTCGATGTTTGTCGAGGCCGCCAGCGGCTCGCCAGAGGTGTCCAATTTCTTGCCGCTTCTGCGCTGACGATCGCCGCCACCACGTGGTTCCACTCCTATGCGCATACTACCTGGAACGTGGCGTCCGCCACCGGTCTAGTCCTCTTCATTGTCCTGACCAGCATCTTCTTGGGAAGCTCCACTCAGGGAGATATTGCGCTTCGGAGAGCCAATGCCGCGCTGACAGCAAATCCGCCCAAGGTGAGCCAGGCTCTCCTCGCATTGCAGCAGGCTGAGGCTGCTTGGGGCGCGGAAGCATCGATGATCCAAAAAGCCCTCTTCGAGTACCTCTCAGCCATCGCACAGGGAAGGCTTGGCAATGTATCCCGCGCCTCGGCGCATGCAAGTGAAGCGCTGGCGCTCTACCAGGCCTTGAATCTGGCGAAAGATGCCGCTGCCGTAACCACTCTGTCGCGTCAAATGAATCTGAAGATCACACCGTTGCCCGTGGGAGGGTCCTACAGAACTCGGAAGGGCGGCTACTCTTGGGGAACTGCGATCTCCGGCGTGTTGAGCGTTGCTGCGGTGCTGTTTCTTTTCAGTGCGTGGGCGCAGCCTGAGGTAGTGCCGTCGATCCAAATTCTGACAGGGCTGGGCATCTTGCTGGGGATCTGGTTCCTGGCATTACCATGGTTCGCCTCCAGGTCGCGAGGGGCAGGCTTCGGCCTGGTCATGTTCAGCATTGCGCTGGCCGGGACAGGTGCCTCCCTCGCCGCCGAAGCCATCCAAAGTAGAACTATCAGCGTCACCGCCTTTGGAGGTGCTGCTCGAGCGCACTTGCAGGTCTTCTCGGATTGGTTCAATTCTGCTCCTCCTTGGACTCCCCTCGCCGCCCTCGGATTCTTCGTAGTGCTGACGCTGGTTTCGATCGTAACCGGAAGGGATACCCCCGACAAAGCGTTGGCCCGCGCGGCGGTTGAGTTAGCAGCAGAGCGATGGGACCGGGCGATTGCCGTGCTCGGAGCGCTCCGTATCGAACGCGAGCAGGATCACGTCGTTAAGGGCAAGGCGCTCTTCTGCCTGGCATTTGCGCAACGCATGTCGGGCGAACAGGCGCGTGCGCAAGAGCCGTTAGACCGTCTGCTCGAATTCTCTCCGGAGCATCGCGATGGCCTTTACCTGGCCGGATACATCGCACTCGAAACCGGAGACCTCGACCGGGCCGAATCCCTATGGAGCCGGCTCTGCGCCATAGACCCGGCGTGCAGCCCGGTTTCGGGCGATGCTCACCGTTCCGCCGCCTATTACCTTTCCGCCACTCTCTACCGTAAGGCCGCCAAATTGAAGGATCAGCCTGACGCCGAAGCGGAGATCCTGTCGCGCATCAGCCAACTCGGAACCATGGACAAGGGGCTGGCCAAGACCTTGATAGGAGCGCACTGCCGCCGCGGCGCGGAGTTCTTGCAACGCAAGCAATGGCAGGCCGCGGGAAGCGAATTCGAAACTGCGGGCCGCAAGTTTGCATCGCTCGATCAGGTAGATCGCGATGACAAGGAAACCCGCAAGTTGCAGGCCATTTGTGAGGCAGGCTACGGTGTCACAGAATTGAAAAGAGAGAGTCCCGCAGCCGCACAGAAGGCCTTTCAGCATGCCCGTGAGCTCATCTCTGGCATGATCGAAGACGGCCGTATCTTCGGTGGAGAAGACGATCTACTGGCTCAATTGCTGCGCGCCGCGCAGCGTAAACGCAGCGATGCCAATTCGGTCGATCCCGCTTTCGCCCGCGACATTAGCTTTCTGGCCGGCATCGCCCAGTTAAACGCTCTTAGGCTTCAGTTGGGGCAGCACGGCAAGGCTGATTGGAAGAGCACTCTCGCAGTCGTGCAGCGTTCCTTCGAGGAGAGTCTTGAAGTATCGCCCACATTCCCTGAAGGTGCGGCCTTACTGGGTCTCCTCTATTGCTACATTGGCGGACCCGCCGATCGGGCCAAGGGCCTGGAACTGCTGAAGCGCGCCCAGGAGAGAGTCAGCACCGAATTCGTCTCCGAGACGATCAAGAGCCAGGAGTCAGCCGAACAGAGCCGCTCAGAGGCGCGCGATATGTATTTCCACGTATTTCAAGAATACCTGCGCTCCACCACCGTTCCGCGTCAGGAACGACAGAGAATGCAAGACGAGATGATCAGCCGCATGAAAAACATGGGCCAGGATAAGGTGTTCATCGGACGAGGCAGCATCGAGATGGACGAAGACAGGGAGCAGGAGCCGACCGTGACAGAGTATGTTACACGAGCGGCGATGCTCCAGGAAAAACTGAAAAAGCTGGACCCGGGCGGTTCTGGTACTGTGAATGACGAGTTACAGAATCTTGCGCAGGAACTCCGTACTAAGACTCAAGAACTACAAGATCACGCCCGCAGAGTCATAGATACGCAACGGGAGTTCATGAAGAAGGCACAGACATTGCTGTTCGATTGAGGAGAGATAACCCATGTCCGAACGAACTTGCTGGCAAATTCCTCGAGAAACTGCCGCCGATACAGCTTGAACCAACCGAAGCCGATTTCGGGAAAGCTCCCCAAACGAATGCCATCGAAGCGCACTTACTTCGGCTCTCCACACTCTCGATGGAAGAGGAGACGGCAGGCCTGCGTGAACTCCTCCACACGCTCGGAAAAGTCTAGAATTCGGGCGTCGCCATCGTTTGCGAACTGAGCAAATCAGTGTTTCGTGGTCAACCCCAAATAGTCTCGAACGGGGCGTGAACGAGTGTGAGTTTCCAGCAATGCGTGTATAGAAAACTTCGGACTTTCTTGTTTGGCGGAGTCGCAAGGATACTACGCACTGAGAAGCGACTTAAGGAACCTCTGATTAAGTCATCCTCCTGCACCGTGCTTGCATCCAATAGTACCCCCTGTATAGCGTGGCTGTACTTGGATGCATATGAACGCATAAAGACGTAAGGCCTAGTATTTGCTAGGCTTTACGTCTTTCTATTGAGAGGGAGGGATTCATATCTATACATAAACCATTGCAGTGTAAAGAGATGATAAATCGCATCCGCAAAATACCCCAAAAGTACCCCCTTCGAGAATTCACCAGAGATTGATGGCTGTCGCGGCGAGGCAGATCTCTCTCCTCTGCAACAAGACGCGGAGAAACACCTCATGATCTCACTCTCTCATAGCAAGCTCTAGCTATGGCCTCTTATGGTTTAGGTACTCCGGGATCTCTGCAAGACTCCAACAGGCGGTGAATCTGGCTGCTGAATCGGCTGTGTTCGAATCGCCCCGGACGCCGGGGTACTCATGCCCATCAGTTGGGACAAAATAGGCACCTTGCCGAGCAAGAGAATCGGGCGGGGAACGGCACAATTTACAACTCTTCGCTTATGATCGCCCTTCTTCAGACGACTCTGCGTAGGTTTCAGCAAAGGACTCGTCCGGCGATGTCGATGGCCAACCAGCCATGACCAAAAACACATCGAGGACAAAAAGCGCAATGGCAATGTCGTTGAAGAATGTCGCAAGTCGCATACCAGGCAACAGTTGATTGGCTGCCCAGAAGAGAAAAGCAAATGCCAGCATGATCGCCTTAGCGAATTCCATGCGCGCAGGCCGGCGCGCACACTGATATACGATGTATGCGAACGCGATCATGGCAAGTGGGAATGCACCAAGATAGTTATGAGATCCGGCAGGAAACAGGCGCGGAAAGACGTCCCATGCGAGCAGCACAACGACGCTTGCCAGCGTGACCACACCGAGAATCAACGGAAGGACCCTGTGGGTCCGGTTAAGACGAAAGTACATAGCTTATTATTGTCCACCTGGCAATAAGAAACCATAAGTAAGCTTCAAGAAATCGAAAATAGATTTTCTGAGGTATCCAAAGCCTACGAAGACGGTTCATTGAACCGGTAACCGACATAAGCATCTGTCAACAAATACTGCGGATTCCTTGGATCGTCTTCGATTTTCTTGCGAAGTTGGCGGATAAATGTTCGAAGGTATTCGAATTCGTTTCCATACTCCGGCCCCCACACAGATTTCAGCAGAGCGGGCGTGTGGAATCGGCTCGCCGGCGTGCATCATCAGGTAATGCAGGACCTCGAATTCCTTTGGCGTCAGATGAATCGGGCGTCCACTCTTCAGCACCCGGTATTTCACCGGGTCCAATTCGAGTTGGCCATGGCGAATCGGTGCGTCGCGGTTGGTATCCTGAGCATTTCTTCTGCGCACTGCCGAGCGCAATCGCGCCGTCAACTCCCGCACTTGAAACGGCTTCGTGATGTAGTCGTCGGCGCCGGCATCCAGCGCGAGCACCTTGTCATCCTCGCTATCCATGACTGTCAACATCAGAATCGGCAAACGCGCCACCGCGCGCCGAATACAGCGGCAGGCTTCGACTCCGCCCATGCCCGGCATATCCACGTCCAGCAGCACGGCATCGAACCAGGTCACGCGAGCCAGCGACAGCGCTTCCTCTCCGCGAGCCGCTTCCACAACCGTGAAGCCCATGCCAGTCAATGTCACACGCAATGCCCGCCGCGTGGAACTGTCGTCATCTACCACAAGTATCGTGCCCTGCCCAGCATTCGACTGCTCCGTATTCAATGCGTCCTCCTTGCGTCTATGGGTAGGGAAAGAAAGAATGTCGTTCCTTCCTTATTATCACTGATGACCCACACATGCCCATGATGAGCCTCGGCTGCCTTCCTTACAACGGAGAGCCCGATGCCAGTGCCGGGAACAGCATCTTTCAACTCTGTTGACCGGTAAAAGCGTTCGAATATCCTTTCCCGGTCTTCAATCCGAATCATCGATCCGAAGTTATGGACGGAAATGAAGATCTCGGAATGGCTCGCGCGCGCGTTAATCTCAATTGGCGTCCCGGGTGTCGAATACTTCCGCGCATTGTCGATGTACTGCGTCAGAATCATCGCCAGCAATTCGCGATCCGCGCGCACAGTCAATGAATGATCCTCCACCGCTACCTGAATGCTGTTCCTTTCCGCTTCCGCCGGGTGGCTGGCCAATACTTCGGTGACTAAATCAAAGAGATTCACGTCGGCTGTCTCAAGGCCCGCTTGTTTCGCCTCAAGCTTAGCCGTTTTCAGAAGCTGCGTGCACAATTTGTTCAATCGGACTGCTTCTCCGTCGATCAGCGTCACCAGATCTCGTTGCGGCTCCGTCAATCCTCCCAGCTCAAGCAGGCCGGAACTGGCAGTCTGAACCGCAGTCAGCGGCGTCTTGAACTCATGCGCGAGTGTATCCATCACCGTCGCGCGCAACTCCTCTCCCTTTTTCGCCGTCTCAGTTCTTTCTTCCTTGTCGAACCACTGGTGCCGGTCTATCGCAATAGCGGCAAGAGATGCCAACGCATCGACCACAAGTGGACTGAGCTTCCCCCGCACCACCAAAGCGCCCACAGGCCCATGTCCTGCTCGCAGGATGCGATGCCAGGTCTGAGTGCTCGCGTCATCCTGTGAAGCATCGAGCAAGTAGCATTCTCTGGCCAGATCCTCTTCGCCTGCCTCCCAATCGCCCATTCTGTCCTGACGGCTCAGGTTCGCATCGTACAAGGCCACCGCTCGGGCATTGAATATCCGATGAATTAAAACAGCAAGCTGCGGTCCCTGCGGCTGGCGTAAATCCAGCAGAAGCGAATTGCGGCTCAACTCATACAACTGCTCCATCCCTGCGCGGTGTCTGGCGGCCTCTCTTGCAACCCGCATTTCCCGCCCATGTAATCTGCTGATCGTAAGCGCTGTGACCTCGAATGTTGCAAGCGCCACCCAGTCCTGCGGATCTGCGACATCAAAATGAAAAATAGGCGGTAAAAAGAAAAAGTCCAGACAGGCTACTGCAAGAAGTGAAATCAGCGATGCCTGCCAGAAACCCAAGAGCGAAGCTACGGCCATGACAATCAACAAATAGAGGAGACCGATTGTCAACAGGTTAATTTGCAGAACAAACCCGAAGTAGGTCAGTAGAGCGATGACCACACTCGCAATCAGACACTGTACCAGAGTCCGTAGTCTTTGCTTCAGTTGCATCGATTCCAAGCCGACTGGATTTGCCATCTGAGTTGTACCTTGCTGAACTGGATTTCCAGGCAAGCTTGCTATAGCTTAACTGGATTGGCGTGAAGATAATATAAGAAATTTATTTGTATGGTATGTAAACGGAGGAGGGAGCGGGTCCATTAACCCGGCTCCCTGCCTGCGATCGCCTGCCAGGGTGTTCCTCTGGCAAAGTACAGAGGTGTAAAGCGTTAATCGGCGTTTACTGGCGCATTCGGCGCCGCGAGCTGAATGTACTTTGCTTCGAGCGTTTCTGCTTTGGATGCCTTGAACAGATAGTACTCGTAAAGATTGCGTGACGAGTCTACTGGTCTGGGGTATTTGCCAAAGTGGCCGGTGACGTTCTTGCTCCTCTGCACCCACTCCTTTTTCGCCTCGTCGGCCTGGCGAAGATAGTCCGCCTTCTGCGCGTCGTAGTAACTGGCGAGAACCGCGTATTGCGCGGGTGCTAACAAT
>CAWFZU010000229.1:0-15282 GCA_963820195.1 uncultured Acidobacteriaceae bacterium
CCAACCAGTAAAATACAGTAAAAATTCCGAGCCATGGCCGACAAAATCAACAGTATACATCTTTCTTCCCGAAGGTTCCGGGCAAATACCATACACAACGATACCCTGAAAGGTAACAGCTACAGAATCGAGAATCTGATCCGCCGTCATATTACTCAAGATGCTCGGCATATGAGGTCGCCCCTTTCCTGGCTGAACCACTTGCATGTCATAAAGAGTTAACGGAACACGTAGCCGCAGCCGGGCCATCACGGCCTTGACCTCGGGAGTATTCGGGAGGCTCCCAATTACAAAGCTAGGATTATATTGCCCCAGCGGAGCCAGCCTAAACATGGGAACTCTAGTCCGCAGGACTGTGGTAGAAGGCTGGCCGATCCTTATCGAGACTATATTGTTCGAATCTTTTGAGACTGTAACACTACTGTCGCCTCGAAATATGCTCTCAATTGCCCGAAATCCGCTGCCCGTCGGCTGATGAACTTCAGTTGCCGGGAAGCACACAAATTCAGGAACAACTGCCGCGCACCGGCCTGCGTAGTAAAGTCGCCCCACATATCCGCTTAACGTTAGCACGGGCCGAAGAATGTCAAGGACAACGTCCTCGTTGTGCTTACTTGCGGAATAGGAAATCTCCCCTTGCTGCTTCCCGGAGTCCTTCACTGTTTGGCTGGCTGCAACAACATTCATCATGAGTGCCGCGAGCACGATTCCTAGTAACCTCATTTCAATTGTCCTCTCAATACCATTTGAGGTCGTTATTGTATGCGCATCGATTCTGCGTAACATTGTTTCATCTAGGAAACGCGCCCCATGCGAGCGTCGGGCATACCCATCCGCCGCTTGACGAGCAGCAGTTCATCGATCTTGCCGTCGGGAATAAAGTTGAGCGGACGGCCGATCTGCTGGGCGATGAGGTAAGTCTTGCAATAGGTCTCGAAGGTCTCCACCAGCCACTCGGCGTGTGTGACCGTGTCGGACCAGCAGACGATGCCGTGATTGCTGAGCAGGATGGTGTTGTGATCCTGGACAAAGGGCAGCACCGTCTCGGCAAAGGCCTTGGTGCCGGGCGTCTCATAGGGCGCCACCGCTGCCGGGCCAATCGAGGTCTCGTACTCGGAGATTAGCCCGATAGGCGGCGCGATGCCGGCCATCGCGAAGGCCGTGGCGTGCGGCGGATGGCAGTGCACAATGGCGCGGGCTCAGGAGTTGGCCTTGTAGATGGCCAGGTGCAGCAGCACCTCGCTGGTTCTCATGCGGTCGCCGGCCAGGATGTTGCCGTCCAGATCGGAGAGGCAGATGTCGGCCGGCGTCATATCCCGCTTGCTCATCATCGTCGGCGTGCAGAGCAGGTACTTCTCGCCCAGACAAACGCTGATATTGCCGCCGTTGCCGTCCACGTACTGCCGCTCCCACAGCTTGCGGCCCACCAGTATGATCTCCTCGCGCAGGGCGTCGGCCTCGAAGAGGAGCGCGGCCGCCAGCGGCGAGCCCGCCTCGGGCGGCGCCGAGCGCGAACTCTCCCCCGCGGCCTGCGCCGCTTCTCCGCGCTGCTCCTCAAGCGCAAACCAACTCTGTTCCATGGATGACCTCACGCGGGTACTGCAAGACCAGCTTTCGGCAATTGCTGGCCCATTCCTCAGATTATATATAGCGCCATTCGCGGCCGGCTCCGGTGACTGCGGTCACGAACGAACAGGGCGATCAGCCCTTACTCCGCCCGCACCAGCCTGCGCTGCAACGCTTCCAGCGTCTGCCCCTTGGTCTCCGGATAGACAAACAGCACCACCAGAAACTGCACCACGGTCATGACGGCGAAGAAGGTGAACGGAGCGCTGCGGCCGATCTGCGCCACCAGCACCGGGAAACTCTAGTGCGATGATGGTGTTCATGATCCAGTGGCTGGCGTTGCCCACGCCCTGGCCCTTGGAGCGGACGGCGTTGGGAAAGACTTCGCCGATGTAGACCCAGATGACCGCGCCCTGCGAGAGCGCGAAGAAGGCGATGTAGGTAATCAGCACCCAGACCAGCGCGCCGGGGTGGGAGTTGCGTGGCAAAGAGCCACGAGACCGCCGCCAGGCAGCTGGCCGTGCCCGCCGCGCCGATCAGCAGCAGCGTCTTGCGGCCCAGCTTGTCGATCACGCTCATGCCCACGATGGTGAAGACGAGATTGGTGAAGCCGATGGCGATGGCCTGCTGGTCGCCGGAGATCTGGCTGAAGCCCGGCTGCGGCGAAGATGTTGTTCAGGTAATAGAGGATGGCGTTGATGCCCGCCAATTGGTTGAATGCGCCGATGGAGATGGCCAGAAACAGCGGATAGCGGTACTTCCACTGGAAGACCGGCTCGTGGGCCGTGGCGTGCTCCTCGGCCAGCGCGGCGCGAATGTCGGCCAGCTCGGCCTTCGGGGTCTGGGTCGCCCATCAGCTTGAGCACGGCCAGGGCTTCGTCGTTGCGGTTCCTTGCGAGGCCGACCAGCGCGGGCTGCGGGGAATGCCGAACGAGCAGCGCCAGGAAGCCGAGGGCGGGCAGCGCGGCCACGCCCACCTGCCAGCGCCACTCCGCAGCGCCCAGATGCAGCGTGCGGATGAGGTAGTTGGAGGTGTAGGCCACCAGGATGCCGAAGAC
The DNA here is from genome assembly GCA_963820195.1 of uncultured Acidobacteriaceae bacterium. Taxonomy (GTDB): domain Bacteria; phylum Acidobacteriota; class Terriglobia; order Terriglobales; family Acidobacteriaceae; genus Telmatobacter. The sequence goes on from CAWFZU010000229.1 coordinate 2,625, forward strand.
CACGTTGAACTGGAAGGCGCCCACCAGCCGCCCGCGCCACTTGGCCGGGGCCAGCTCGGCAATGTACACCGGCCCCAGCACCGACGATGCGCCGATGCCCAGCCCGCCGACGAAGCGGAAGACCATCAGCGACGGCCAGCTCCAGGCCAGCGCGCTGCCGATGGCCGAGACCACATAGAGCACGGCGGTGATGCGCAGCGTCTCGCGCCCGCCCAGCTTCTGCCCCACCAGGCCCGCGCCCAGCGCTCCGACCACCGTGCCGATCAGCGCGATGGCCACCGTCCAGCCCCTTGCTTTGCGGGCTCAGGTCGTAGAGCCGCACCAGCGCATCGATGGCGCCGGAAATCACAACGGTATCGAAGCCGAAGAGCAGGCCGCCCAGAGCGCCGGTCAGGGTTGCCTTCATCAGGTTGAGGTTGGGTCGCATGGCGCGCGGCTCCTTGATTTCCAAACCATCCTACAGGCCAGACCCAGTACGGGCAAACCCGCCGGCGCCGTAACGAAGATAAACAACTTATTCATGCGAGAAAGGGCTATAATCGGATGCTCTGAGGGCTTGCGATTGGACGGCCGGATTTTTATACAGCAGGTTGTCCTGATTCCAGAGGAGCCTTCTGCGACGAGATAAGCCAACCGCACATAGATTCCCCCCGCAGACAAGGAGAATTGGAATGATCAACAGAATGCGCAGCACTTTCTTATGCAGAATGGCCGTTTCCATGGCGGTGCTCTCGTTCGCCGCCGTGCTCGGCGCGCAGACCACCGCGCCGCCTGCAACAACGCCCGCTGTGCCTATCCCAAGCTGGAAGACCTACACCTATCCGGCGGAAGGATTCAGCGCCTCGTTCCCGGGCGAGCCTCAATTCGCGAAGAGAGACGTTCCCACCGATAAGGGCAGCTTCGAGTTGCGCGCTTATATGGTGGAGGTAGGCCAGGCGGCACTGTTCGTCGGGGTTTGCGATTACGGCACCGCTATCTCGGACAGGACCCCGGACCAGGTGCTGGACGGCGCCCAACAGGGAGCCATTGACAACGTCAAAGCCCACCTGGTCAGAGGAAAGAAAATCACGTTCGGCGTCTATCCCGGCAGGGAGTTTGAGGCTGATAACGACACCATGCACTTTTCCGCGCGCATCTACCTGGTGGGCACCACGCTTTACCAGACGCTGATCGCCGCTCCGATCAGGCAACCGTACGCCGACGTCACGCGCTTTCTCGACTCATTCCAGTTGATCGCGCGCGTCAAGAATTAGGCCCAATCAGCCTTCCGCGCGCGGGCCGGCCGGCGTCACCGCCAGTATCCGGCAGCGGTGCTTGCCCGCCGCGCTCCAGGCCAGCGCCATCTCGCTCTCCATGCAGGCGCAATCGCCGGCCTCCAGCACCTCGTGCATTCCGCCCGCATCCAACTGCAGCTTTCCTTCCAGCACGTACACCAGGCCGTTGGCCTCGGTAGCAGGCATCCGTGGCGCAGGAGGCTCCGCCGGCGGGAAACTCGATCATCTGCGCCACCAGCCGCGGTTCCCGCGTCAGCGCGTTCAGCGGGGTTGCCTTCACCGACTCCAATCCGCGGCTGTTGCCCTGCAAGTGGGCCTTGCGCGTGATCGAGAGCGTGTGCTTGGCGGGCTCGGAGAAAAAGTAGCTCATGCCCACCCCATAGACCCGGCTGATGGTGGCCAGCGTGGGCAGCGTGGGAATCATGCGGTCCGTCTCCAGCTTGGAGAGCAGCGCCGTGGAAAGCCTGGTCTCCGCCGCCAGGCGCGAGAGCGTGAGCCGCTTCTGGGTGCGCAGCGAGCGCAGCTTCATCCCGATGCAGTAGGGTTCCAGAGACCACTGCGCGTAGGAAACAGTCTTGGTCATCAATCACCCTCCTTTTCCAGTTTGCCAGCCGCCGGTCTATTTTCCCCTGACGAATTTATGAAGTTTTTCTGAACTCTCTTCGTCGTTGGTAATGTCCTTTGGTTACTTTGCGCATGATAAGAGACAAAAGAACCTTTGTACATTCTTCCCGCAGTCCGTCGAAAAGCGGATAATCTAATGATTAAAGAAGATACTGGGTTCATCGAAGCACAGAGATTCGCCGGGAGTATGGCTGTTTCCCCCCTTGCGTTGTCCCCCACGCAGATTCCCGCGACCACTGTAGGCAGATGCCAATCTCTTGTCCGGACCGGCAAGAGATCGGCAAATCTATTGCTCAGGATTCGAGGAAGCGCGTTGGTTGCAAGGATCGATCCCGGCTCAGGCTCACATAACACCCAGGACGATTCGTCCCCAGCGACCGGTCTGAATCGCCGGCGCGGAGATGACGGCTCCACGGAGGCAAGTTTTGGCCGCCGGCGCGGAGATACCGGAGCCGCGGGGACAGCTTTAGGCCGCCGGGGCAGAGCGTCGTCCTGCTCATTTGCCGGCTTCCGGCTGGAGGCGGATGGAACGCTCTGGCGCGGTGAAGCTGTGATTCACTTGCCTCCCAAAGAGCTGGCGGCGTTGCGGCTTCTTCTGGCCAGTGCCGGGCAGATTGTTTCACCTCTGCAACTGAAGCATGCGCTCTGGGGCGATGTGCATGTGACGGCCGACAGCGTTCCCAAGAGCCTCTCTTCACTGCGTGCGCGGCTGGAGCCGGAAAACTGTATCCAGACGGTCTACAAGCGCGGATACCGCTTCACGGCCGAGGTGCTGCGACAGGGCCTCCCGCCGGCCGGTGCGCTTCCCCGTCTGGCCATCCTGCCCTTCGCCACCCTGCACGCAGTTCCCAAACATCTGGGGCCGGCTATTGCCGAGGAGACCATCGTCCGGCTCTCGAATGCGCGCTCTCCGGCTCTTTCCGTTTTGGCCCGGGATTCCGTCTTCACCCTGGTCGGTCGCGGGTTTACCGCGCAGCAGATTGGCGAGGCGCTCAAAGCCGATCTGGTCCTGACCGGATCCCTCCGCGCCCTTGCCTCGCAATACCGGCTGCGCGCGGAGATGATCCGCGTCGAGGATGGCACGCAAATCTGGGTGGAGGATATGCTGGTGGACCAGAACCGGATCGCCGGATTGGAGTCGGAGCTGGTGCAGCGGCTGGCCTGGCGTCTGGGCGCCGGCGTCCCCAGTGGTGGGGCTTTATCGCCGGGGAGGAGTGCGGGAATTCCCGGCGGACGGCCCTTGCGCCCAAGGTCGAGAAAGCGCGGGCTGTTCATATCAGCGGAAGCCGCGATCCCAGCCGAACACGAGGACGGCCCGCAGCGCCGAGAGGCCTACGACAGCTTCCTGCGCGGTCGCCACGAGTGGCAGTCGCTTCGTCGCCATCGCATGCAGGACGGGCTGCAGCACCTGTTGCGGGCCATCGAAGTCGATCCCTCGCTGATTTCCGCCAAGATTGATTTGGCGCATCTCTGCGTTGCTCAGAGCTTCTACGGCTTCATGTCCCCAGCGGTGGCCGCGGAGCACGTGCACCAGACGGCCGAGACCATCCCGGATCTACCTATCCAGGCGGAGGCCATCCTGCCCGCGCTGGGCTGGGTGAACTTCCACTTCGACCGCAATCTGCCCGCGGCCCTCACCGCCTTTTCCCTCAGCACGCATCTACCCCACAGCCCCTGGACCACCCGTATCCGCGCCATGTTCGCGCTCAGCCGGGGCCGCTTTGCCGAAGCCATCGAGTTATTGCGCGCCGCCATCCAACAGGACCCCTATTCTGCCTGGCTGCACAGCCGTCTGGCCTGGGCGCTCCACCTGAATGGACAAGCCGCCGAAAGCCTGGGGCAAATCCAGATCGCTCTCAGCCTTTTTCCCGAACATGAATTCACCATCTTCTACGGGGCGCTGATCCTCGCCTTCAATGGCGAGACAGCGCGCGCCACAGAGCTTGCCGAGAACCTTGTGCAGCGCGTGCCCTTCTTCGACCTGGCCACTGCCGTTCATGCCTACGCCCTGGCCTGTGCGGGCCGCAACGACGAAGCGCGCACCATCCTCGAGCGCATGCAATGGCTCAGCCGCGAACGCTACCTCCTTCGTTCGTTCACTCCCGCGGTTTATCTCGCGCTTGGCGACCCGGATGCCGCCATCGTGGAGCTTCAAGCCGCCAACGAAAGCCGCTGTCCCTGGTTCTTCCAGACGCTGGCCGATCCGCGCCTGAACGCTCTCCACGGCCACCCGGAGTTCGAGCGGATGCGCGCCATCCTCACCAACATGGAGGCCGAAGCGGCGCAGGGAACCTCTTTTTCTCCGACCCCCCGGTGACCCGCATCACAAGGCTATCCTTCCCAATTGTTGAATAATCCTGAATAATGGCGATAGTTCGACCGCGCTTGGGCGAATGGCCTTTCACCCCGCCTAAACTGGAGTTTTCCTTTATGTACAAGATTGTGGAATCCCGAAGCGTTGGCCTCAACATTAAGCAGTTTGTGATTGAGGCGCCGCGTATTGCGCGCAAGCATCAGCCAGGCCAGTTCATCATCCTCCGCCTTCATGAGAAGGGCGAGCGCATTCCGCTCACCATCAAATCGTCCGACCCTGAGGCCGGCACCGTAACCATCGTGGTGCAGGCCATCGGCAAGACCACCTCGCTGCTTAACAGCCTGGAGACGGGCGACTCCATTCTGGACATCGTTGGCCCGCTCGGCAAACCCTCGGAGATCGAAAACTACGGCACGGTTGTGGTCTTGGCGGGCAGCGTAGGCACGGCGATGGCGCTGCCTACGGCCTACGCGCTCAAGCAGGCCGGCAATCACGTCGTTTTCATTGAGGGCGCGCGCAACGTGGAAATGGTCGTCTTCGAAGACGAGGTGCGCGCGGCCAGCAGCGAAACCTACATGATGACCGACGACGGCAGCTACGGCGAACAGGGGCTGGTCACCAGGAAGCTCGACGAACTGATCGAGGCAGGGCGCAAGATCGACTTTGTGCTTGCCGTCGGCCCGGTGCCGATGATGAGGGCCGTCGCGCGGATGACCACGCCGCTGGGAATCAAGACCATGGTCAGCCTGAACTCCATCATGGTGGACGGCACGGGAATGTGCGGCGGCTGCCGCGTGCTGATGGGCAAGGCGAGCAAATTTGCCTGCGTGGACGGGCCGGAGTTCGACGCCTCCATGGTTAATTTTGAAGTTTTGATGCAGCGTAACACCATGTATCGCGAGAAGGAGTGCGCATCGCTCAAGCAATTTCAGGAAAACAAGGAAGAGCAAGTGGCCGAGCTGCGTGAAGAATTGGCCGCGGGGGAGAGACATTATGCCTGAGAATAGAGTTCTGCCCCGCTCCGCAATGAATGTTCTCCCGCTCAAGGAACGCATGAAGATCCTGCGCCGGCACATGCCGGAGCTGGACCCGCAGGTGCGCAGCCGCAACTTTGCGGAAGTGAATCTGGGCCTGAATGTCATGGACGCCATGACCGAAGCCTCGCGCTGCATCGAATGCGCCAAACCCGGCTGCATCGTCGATTGCCCGGTGGGCGTGCAGATCAAGACTATCGTGGCCATGATCCATGCCGGCGACTATCTGGGTGCGGCGGCGAAGCTGCGCGAGGACAACGCGCTGCCGGCTATCACGGGCCGCGTCTGCCCGCAGGAGAATCAGTGCGAGGGCGGTTGCATACTGGGCAAAAAGGGCGCGCCGGTGGCTATCGGCAACCTGGAGCGCTTTGTCGCCGATTACGAACGCGCCAGTGGCCAGCTTGGACTGCCGGCCAATGCGCCCGCGACTGGAAAAAGCGTGGCCATCGTCGGCAGCGGCCCGGCCGGGCTGAGCGCCGCCGGAGACCTCATTCAGAAGGGCCATCGGGTGCGCGTCTTTGAAGCATTGCACGAACTGGGCGGCGTGCTCGTTTACGGCATTCCGGAGTTTCGCCTGCCCAAATCCATTGTGAAAGAAGAGGTGGATAACCTGCGCCGCCGCGGCGTCGAGTTCGAGACCAACGTCATCGTCGGCAAGAGCGTCACCCTCGACGAGTTGATGACCGAGGAACACTACGATGCGGTCTTCGTCGCTACCGGCGCGGGTTTGCCGGTCTTTCTTAACGTCCCCGGCGAGCACTTCAACGGCGTCTACTCGGCCAACGAATTTTTAACACGCGTCAATCTGATGCGCGCCTACAAATTTCCTGAGTTCGACGAGCCGGTCTACGATTGCCGCGACAAGGACGTGATCGTGGTGGGCGGCGGCAACACCGCGATGGACGCGGTGCGCACCGCTCGGCGGCTGGGCGCTCGGACGGCAACACTCGTCTATCGCCGCTCCGAGGCGGAGATGCCGGCCCGCAAAGAAGAGGTCAAGCACGCCCGCGAAGAGGGCATCGAATTCCATCTGTTGACCAACCCGGTCGAGTTCCTCGGCGACGAAAACGGCTGGCTCACAGGAGCGAGATGTGTCCGCATGGAACTGAGCGAGCCGGACGAAAGCGGAAGGCGCAGGCCGGTCGAGATCAAGGGCTCAGAGTTCGTGCTGCCTGCGAATGTCGCGATCATCGGCGTCGGCACCACCGCCAATCCGCTGATCCAGAGCACCACACCCGATCTCGCGACTAACAAGTGGAATTACATCGTCGCGGATGAAAAGACACTGCGCACCTCCAAGCCGGGCGTCTTTGCCGGCGGCGACATTGTTACCGGCGGAGCCACGGTGATCCTCGCCATGGGCGCGGGGCGCAAGGCTGCCGCGTCGATTCATGAGTACCTGACCAGTGGTCAGTGGACAGTGAAGAGTGGTCAGTGAACATGATTGCGGATTTGAAATCGCATGAGGATGATATGATTCCCGTCGGCTACCTGGCAAAGCGCAGTTGTAAGAAGCCTGAAGCGTTCAAGTTGCCGAAAGTCGATGATATTTACTCCGTTGGCAGTTGTGTCAATGATGATTTTGCCGACTACATCAATTATTGGAAACACAACGGCTATTGGCTATTCGACTCGCCCGAAATCATACAAGCTGTTGCGCAGGAAAACTCTATCGATCTTCAGGGAGCGATGCTGTTTTATTACGAAGCGCATGAACTGGAGTTTACCGGTGAAAGTTGGCGATCATTCTCCCCTGAGTCGTCATTTCGAACCAATATTGTCTTGCCAGCCCATAAGAGATTGGAAGGATTTGACGTAGTAACCTTCAGTGTCGGCAACGCACCAGAATGCTCTCCTCTCTCATGCTGCTACTTGGCAGAGGAACTTCACACAAACGCCCATTGTCTCTTTGATTCTTTCAACGAAGCTGAAACAAGTCTCAGTTCTGGAAAGTTCGCGGGGGGTGAGCCGGGGCCTTATCGCATCTTTGCTGTGTACTCAGTCGATTGGCCCTGCCCCCTGTAGTTTTGAATGGCGTAGAATCCGAATATGCAGAGACCGCAACAAATGACGGCGATACTTTCGCGCGAAGACGATGGCTTTGTCGCCTTGTGCCCCGAGTTGGACATCGCAAGCCAGGGCGCCACGATTGAGGAGGCGCGCGCCAACCTCGTCGAAGCCTTGACGCTTTTCTTTGAGACCGCCTCTTCTTCCGAAATTGCGCGGAGGCTGCACAGCGAGGTCTTTGTCACACAGGTTGAGGTGCCCGTTGGGTAGACTACGGGTTCTCTCAGGCGCCGGAGCCTGCAAGATCCTGGAAGGGCGCGGATAATCGCTGTGCGCCAGCGCGGCAGTCACCGAATCATGCAGTTGCAAACGGAGGGGACAACCATCACCGTCCCCGTCCCGCTCCACGATCCTCTCATGCGCGGCACTCTCCAGAGCATCATCCGCCAATCGGGCCTCGACAGGTCACTATTTGAATACGAATAGCCGGTGTCTTGCGAGTCACAGCCCTGATCCCTGTTTCCTAACCATTGTAAAAAAACGGCGGCAAGAGGATCGCCTCCTGCCGCCACCGGTCTTTGCTGCAACCGCATTTGCTCTCTGCTTGAAACTTGCTCAAATGCCTTTTATTGCTCAGCTCCCGCTCCCGGAGCCGAACCCGGAGCTGGGGGCGCAGGAGGAACCGCAGCCGGAGGAGCCGGCATCTGGTGGTGGTACTGACTACCCGGTCCCAGGCCGCCCTGCTTCCAGCCGCCCGGCCCCGGCAGGTTCGGTCTCAGCCCGTCCGGTCCGCGGCCCGCGCGCTCATGGTCGGCGCGGAAGGCCTGCATCTGCTTCCACTGCTCCGGCGTCAGCTTGGCCCTGATCGCCAGCAGAAAGCCGGCATTCGCCTTTTCAAGCTCGGCCCGCGCCTGCGCAACCTTATCGATCTGCGCCAGAATCTTCGCCTCATTTGGCGAATCATCGCTCATCAGCGGCTCCATAGTCAGTTCAGCCTTCTCCAGGCTGGCGCGCAGGTCAATCAGCTTCGTCCGATGCTCCAGCAGAATGGCGTCAAACGCCTTTCGCTGCTCATCGGTCAGCTTCAACCGCTCCACTACCTTGGGGTTGTTCCACCAGCGCCCATGATCGCTCTGGGCTCCGAAGGCCCGCTCCATCGGCGGCCGATGCTCTCCGAATCCTGCTCCCGCTCCCATTCCCGCTCCCATTCCCGGCCCAGGCCCCATTCCGCCGCCCGGCCCCTGCGCCAGCGCCGTTCCTGCCAGCAAGACTCCCGCCATCGCCAACCCCATCGCCGTAAATACCCTCATCATTTGCTCCTTTTCCTCGATCTCGTCGAGGTTATTTTTCTGATTCCCTATCTCTCTTGCCGGGTCTCGTCCCCGGCCATCATCTGAGCCAGAGGCTCCATGGCGCTGGGAACTTCTCGCGATACATCGCTGTCCACCTTGGCCAGCAAATCCTCATCCTCTTGCCGAAGCTGCTGATTCCGCTGCTCGGCGGCCTGCCGCTCGTGCTCGGCTATGCGGGCCGCGGCCATCCTCATCTCCTGCCGATGATGCTCCCAGACTCCTGTCGAGACGCCGCCTGCAACCAAAACAACGCTCAGCGCCCATCCGGCCGCCAGCCGCCAAACCCGCTTCCGCCGAACTGCCGCGATCGCCGTCCTCGGCCGTATATAGGCGGCCTCGCTCCAGGCATGAACGCTCAAGCGGAAGTCCCTCAGCGCCAAATCCAGCTCCGGAGTCCAGCTCCTTCGCCCGCCGCGCTCACCGCATCCGTCTTGTCCTTGAAACTCATCGTTTTCCCCCCAATTCCGCGCGCACTCTTGCCACTGCCCGCGAAAGGTGCGCCTTCACCGTGCCCTCACTCAGCCCGGTGGCCCGCGCAATCTCGCTCAACTCCAGCTCTTCCACGTAGCGCAGCAGAAAGACCGTCCGCTGCCGTTCGCTGAGCCCCTCAACCGCCTTGCCCACCTGCCCCACCCGCTCCTGCGCCAGCAACTGCTGCTCCACCGACCGTTCGCCGCTCGGCAGCCACTCGCTGGCCTCGTCCAGCGTCCACCGCGTTGGTCTGCGTCTTCCGCCAGAACTGCATCCGCCGGTTGCGCCAGTGGTCCTTCTGCAGGTTGATGGCGATGCGCATCAGCCAGGTCATCGCGCTCGACTCGCCGCGAAAGCTCGCCCAGTTCCGGTGCGCCTTCAGGAAACACTCCTGCGTCAGCGTCTCGGCCAGGTCCACGTCGCGCGTCGACGCAAGCAGAAACCGGAAGATCTGCGGCCGGTGCTTCGTCGACGACAGCCGAAAACTCCTCGCGCGGCAATCTCCTCTGCCGTGGCCATGGTCATCGCTTCCAATGCTGTGCCGGCTGCCATCACTCAGGTAGACGCCCGCACCGGCTGCAAGTTTACAGCCTGAGCGGCAATTCTCATCGATATAAATTATTAGAAACTTGTTGCCCCGCCTCGCCGCTCTTTCGTTACAGCGGCTAAGGCGGGTTTGGCATTGCTCTTCCGAATAGGCCGGATCCATCCTTTGTGGCGTGGTTTATTTGGGCGCGCTCCCCGCAGGCGCTCCGGCGGCCGCCGGCTCAGGAGCCGCCACCACCGGTTCGTTCTTGCCATGCTCCGGATCGTACTGGTGCTTGACCATCCATTCTTTGTACTTTGCGGCCGGCTCTTCACCCAGCAAACCATTGTGCCGGTGATAGACCGTATCGCTCTTCATCAAGACCACCAGATCGCACGTGTCAAACGAATCCGGTTTGCCGAACTGCGGCAGCAGAATCTCCAATTCCTTGCCCTGCTTCTTCCACTTCGCCGGGTAAGTCTCAAAGCCTGGGTTTCCCCGCAGCCGCTCTCCGCAACGATATTTGAAGTCGAAGCCGCGCGGCTCCCCGTTCTCAAAGAGATTCGCCCGGCCCTCACCGTCCACGACGTCCAGAGACGTTATCCCGCCGTATCCACCCCCATGGTAGTAATGCGAATACCCGTTGAACTGAAAGATGTGGACACGCAATGGATATTCAGCCAGATTACGCGCGGCAAGCACCGCCGTAGAAAACAGCACGCAAATCGCAAACCCGCTCAAACTTAAGAACAAGACTCGACGCATAAAACACTCCCTCGGAAATAGAAATAAACCGGAATCCGAACCAGAATACACCACGAAAACCGCGTTAGGCACTACTACACGGTAAAGAGTTTCCCAGCGGGCAAAGCGTTCGCATCTTCTCTATTTATTGCCGCCGATCAAGGGCGCGACGCCGCATGACCTTCCGCCGGAGGGCGACCAGAAGTGTCAATTGACTCAGAAGTGCGGGATATTTCATTGCTACAAATTTTAGTAGGTCAATCCTTTTCGCCGTAGGTTGTATGCTATTTATTGTATTTTCTTGAGCGCCGTCGCTGAATCCGGTTGACCTTTTCCGGAACGAAACGTCCCTATCTTGCGTATTCTCAACCAATTGCCATTTTTTCCAGGTCTTCGACAGAATCTTTACCCATGGCAACCGACGTGCTACTGAACAAAGAGCAGAAGAATGTAAGGTGTTCCCCGCGCATGGAGACAAGTCTCATCAACCGTTTGCAGTTGACGCTGCTGGCCTTGGTCACGCTCGTCCTCCTGGCGCTTGCGGGTTTGAATTTCTGGCAGGAGCGGCACTCGCAACTGCCCGACGACGGCGTTTGGTGGCGCGAGGCGGCCAACGGCAGCGGCCTGTTGGCCGACAAGGTCTTGCCCGACACTCCCGGCGAACGCGCCGGTATCAAAGCCAATGATCTGCTGACCGGCGTGAGTGTTCTGCCTGTCGCCGGGCTGCATAGCAGCATCAAGCCGCAGGTTCCTCTTACAGCGGTCAAGGAGTCTGCCGGACGAAGCCGTCCAGCAACCGAGTGAAGAGCCGCTTGCCCTGCCGGCGACCGAGGTCAAATACACCCCCGTCAAGCGCGTGGATGATCTGGAGCGCGCCCTTTATCACACCGGAAGCTACTTCCAGATCGACTATCGGATCATGCGAAACGGAACTTCGCTGGGCCGGCCGGTCGAAGTGATCCCGGAGCCGCTCGACCGCAGTCTGGAGCTGGGTCAGCGCGTCATCGGGCTTATCTACCTGGCCATCGGCATCTACGTTCTCTTCCGTCGCTGGACAGCGCCGCGCGCCACCCACTTCTACCTCTTCTGCCTGGTCTCCTTCGCCCTCTATGCGCTCAAGTACACCGGCACGTTCAACACGCTCGACTGGATCGTTTTCTGGTCCAACGTTTTGGCTGAATCCCTGCAACCGGCGCTCTTTCTGCACTTTGCTCTCAGCTTCCCCGAGGAACGCCTGAAGAAATTCAGCCGTCGCATTCTGCTTCCGCTGATCTACGCGCCCGGCGCGGTGCTGCTGGGCTTGTGGCTCTATGCCATCAACTTCTGGCAGGCCACGGGTCTGCTCAAGCACCGCCTTGAGCAGGTCGCCACCGGCTACGATGCCATCTTCTACGTCCTGGCCGCCTGCCTCTTCGTTCGCAGTTATTCGCTCGCCAACACCCCCTTGCAACGCCAGCAATTGAAGTGGCTCTATCGCGGCGCATGGCTGGCGGTGGGGCCATTCACCCTCTACGCGATCTTCTTCCTCCTCGATCTGCCTCTGCCCCGGCTTTTCACCGATCTGGCCGGCTTCTCCATCGTCTTTCTGCCGCTGACCTTCAGTTGGGCCATCATCCGTTACCGGCTGATGGACACCGATCTGATCTTCAAGCGCGGCGTGGCCTACACGCTGGCCACCGGCCTCATCCTGGGAGGTTACTTCGGCGTAATCGCGGGCGCCGCCAGCCTCGCCCACTATCGCCTGCCCGAGTCGGTTCGCGACTGGGGCGAGGGCATCGCTATCGTTCTGGTCGCCGCCTTTTTTGAACCGCTTAAGCGTCGGATTCAAAGCTGGGTGGACCGCGTCTTCGACCGCCAACGCTACGACTATCGCAAGGCGCTGATCGAGTTCGGCAGCGGACTCGAGCTCGGAGACCGATCTCCAGGCTCTGCTGGAATCCATCGTCGAGCAGTTGCCGCACACCCTGCTGGTGGCTCGCGTGGCGGTCTTCCTGGCCCAGGATGCGGAGAATTCCAGCCCTCTGCGGCTGGCCGCCTCCCATGGGCTGACCGCCGAAGCCCTGGCCGCGCAGTACCGCACGGGCTGGGGCGCGCTGGATTTGGGCTTCCTGGACTTCGACCGCACCCACGACCACAGACATATCTTCCTCGAAAATGCTCAAGCCGCCCTCCATCTGCCCCGGGAACAGCAGCGTACCGCCGCCCTGCTCGACCTGAACTACTATCTGCCCTGCCGTGTCGCCGTGGGCCAGATTCAAGCCGGTGAAACCAGTCCAAATCGACTCGACACCACGCGCACCATCGCCGTCATC
>CAWFZU010000230.1:0-16345 GCA_963820195.1 uncultured Acidobacteriaceae bacterium
TATCCCTGTCCGGAAAGGCGCGTCCGCGCTGGCTGACGATGCTCTGCCCCTTGCTGAGCAGATGGTCGCAAACCTCGACCGCCTGATCGAGCAGCCCGCCGGGATTGAACCGCAGATCGAAGATCAGTCCCTTCAAGTTGCCAAAGCCGTCGATGGCTCGGTGACTTCCTGCGGCGGTCGTCTCCTGGAACTGCGTCAGGTGGATGTAGCCTACGCCGGGACGAATCTCATAAGCCAGGTCCACAGACGGGTGGGGAATCTCGTCGCGGATCAGGTCGAAGACCAGCGGATTGGGCTGGCCCTCGCGGAGCATGGTCGGCCTGGACATGCGTGCCCTTGGGGCCTTTGAGCGCCTTGGCCACCATGTCGGACGAGGTCAGCCCGTCGGGAATCTTGCCGTCATGGAGACGATCTTGCCGTCCACCGCGTAGATGATGTCGCCGGGGTGAATGCCGGCCCGGAACGACGGGCGCGCCTTCGAAGGGATAGACGACATAGACTTTGCTGTTCTGTTGCTGGATGGTCATGCCCACGCCGTAGTAGCGGCCATGCTGCTCCTCGCGCATCTTGGCGTAGGCCTTGGGATCGTAGAAGTTGGAGTGCGGGTCCAGCACCCGCAGCATCCCCGGAATCGCCCCGTCGTAGATAGCCGTGTCCGCCTTGTCGCCCTCAATCGGCTCGGCGTAGTTCTGCTCCACCAGCGCGTACACGTCGTAAAACTCCTTGAGGTTGTCGCGGACCTGGCCTTCGCCGGCCGCAGACTGCGCTCCCACCTTGCGCTGTAAAACACTGCCGGCAATGGCGCAGACAACAAAAAAGAGAACCACGGTGAACAAGGCGCGGCGGGCGCGGGGAGTCATAGGCAAAAACGACCTCCAGACTGCGGCGCGGCTCACGCTTGAAAACGGCCTGAAACAGCAGTCTTAGGGCTAAAGTATAGCACTAAGGCGTTTGACTCCCGGCGAAGCGTTCCGGTAGCCGCGGCGGGGGGTGCAAACCTCAGCAACAATTGGATAGGATAGAACCATGACACTCAAGGGAAAGATCGTCTTCGTTACCGGAGCCTCGTTCGGGGATTGGCGCGGCTACGGCGCTGGCCTTCGCCGCCGAGGGAGCGCGGCTGCTGATAGCCGCTCGACGCACGGACAAGCTGGCCGCTGTAGCCACTGAGGCACTGGCAAGGGGCGCCGAGGCCGTCCACGCCATAAGCCTCGATGTACGCGACCGCAAGGCCGTGGAAGAGGCAATCGTCACGCTGCCCGCGGAGTGGACGGAGATTGACGTTCTGGTCAACAACGCCGGCCTTAGCCGCGGCCTGGAGAAGCTCTACCTGGGCAACGTCGAAGACTGGGAAGAGATGCTCGACACCAACGTCAAGGGGCTGCTCTATGTGACCCGCGCCGTGGTTCCGGGGATGGTGGAGCGGGGATGCGGCCATGTGGTCAACCTGGGGTCAACGGCCGGCGAAATGACTTACCCCGGCGGCGCCGTCTACTGCGCCAGCAAGGCCGCCGAGCGGGCCATCAACGACGGCCTGCGGCAGGACGTGCTGGGCACGCCGATCCGTGTGACCACGGTGGACCCCGGCATGGTAGAGACGGAGTTCAGTATTGTGCGCTTTCATGGCGACTGCGAGCGCGCCGCCAATTTTTACAAGGGCATCAAGACGCTGACGGCGGAAGACGTGGCCGAGGTCATCGTCTGGGCCGCGAGTCGGCCTGCGCACGTGAACATCGCGCGGGTGCTGCTGACCCCGGTGCAACAGGCCAACTCCATGATGGTTCACCGCGAGTCCTAGCGACGGACGGGGAAAAGCCCGTAAGCGGAGAAGAAAAAAGCCCGCTTGAAGCGGGCCCGCCTAGTTGATTGCCTGAATCTGCCCTTCGATCTGCGCCAGCGCCGCCGCCAGGGCCGCGCGCCGCGCCGGATTCGAGGTATTTTGCGAGAGGATATTCCCTCTTTGCAAAAGCAGCGCTTGTTTTTGGCGCTCGCGAACTGCGCGCGCCTGTTGGATCTGACGCCGAGCTTCTTCGCTGACGAAACCGCTACCGGAACCGACATCCGGGTGCTGTAATGCAGTTGCCATTATTCCTCCAGGGAATTATTTTCCTAATACACGTCCTGTCTTCATTCTACGGCGCTTGGACCATGGAGCGTCCCGCCACGTGACGAGGCTTACCCCCGATTCGGGGCAGGAATTCTTAGGTTCACCAAGTATAGTTCTTCGTCCGGCGTTGATTCTTTGGAGGTTGCCGTGCGGGCGATTCTCTGGCCGACCCCGGCGAGACGCCTTTCCGCATCCCTGCGATTTCCTTCAACATTCACAATCTTCATGTTTGCACACCCCGCAAAATCGATTTAAGGTAGGTTTGCTACTACTTTCGAGGTGCAGAATGCATTCCAGCTTCCTTGCCGCCGCTCTTCTCGTTGCCTTCACCGCCGCCACCACCGCTCAAATGCCTGATCCGCCGATCACTCGTCCAAAGATCACAGGCATCTCCCACCTGGCCGTCTACACCTCGGACCCTGCGGCCACCGATCACTACTATCGCGAGATCATCGGCGCGGCCAAACTGCCCGACCCGGAGAATCCCAAGGGCGTTCGCTACGCCTTCAACGCCACGCAGTTTATTGAAGTTCTGCCGCTGCCTCCCGGCCAGGGAATCAACCGGCTGGACCACTCCGCTTATAACACCAGACGACGCGGAAGGTATGCGCAAGTATCTGGCCGCCAAGGCATGGAAGACCCCGGCAAAGGTGGAGAAAGGCGCCGACGGCAGCCGCTGGTTCACGGTGCTCGATCCGGAAGGCAACAAGGTGGAGTTTGTCGAGCCGCCGCCAGATCCCAAAGAGATCGTCGCGCCCAGCG
This sequence comes from uncultured Acidobacteriaceae bacterium, assembly GCA_963820195.1. Taxonomy (GTDB): domain Bacteria; phylum Acidobacteriota; class Terriglobia; order Terriglobales; family Acidobacteriaceae; genus Telmatobacter. The sequence goes on from CAWFZU010000230.1 coordinate 2,870, forward strand.
TCATCGGCCGCCACATCATCCACATCGGCATCATGGTGCATAGCCGGGCCGTCGAGGACACCTTCTATCGCGACCTGCTCGGCTTCCGCCCCTACTGGTTTGGTGGCATGAAGGAGGAGAGAATCGACTGGGTAAGCCAGCAGACCCCGGACAGCCACGACTGGATGGAATATATGCTGGTGCACGACACCGCAACTTCAGGCATTCCGGCCACCATGTCGCTGCATGACCTGGGAGTGCTCGACCACCTCTCCATCGGCGTCAACTCTGTAGAAATGGCTCACATGACGCTTGAAGCCGGCAACCGCCTCACCGGGGTTCACGACGCGCATACCCAGATCGGCAGAGACGGCAAAGGCCAGTTCAACCTCTACGACCCGGACGGGATACGCCTGGAATTGATGAACTTCCACGCCAGCGAAAAACCCTGCTGCTCACCGTTTACCGCCGACGACCCGGCGGAGTGAGGCAATCCGGAGTTAGGTAGAGCAAGAAAAATCGGAGTTTTGTGATGATCGGGACGGGATTGCCGTTGCGGCGATGTCCCGTCTGCCGGGAAGCCACACGCATACTCTGGACTGCCCATCGCTGAGTCGCTTGCCCCTGTGGATAATATTCGCCATTTGTTCGCCTATACTTAGTCAATGAGTTTTGGCTTCCCAAGCCCGGAGCGTAAGCAGTTCGTTGTCGCTTGCAAACGGTGCCGGCGGGATGTTCCGGCAGGTGTGAGGGAGTTCCCATTCCAGCCCACCGTGGTGGCTTGCCCACTCTGCGGAGAGCTGCGCAGGTACTTGCCTTCAGAGGTGTTCCTGGGTCAGCCTAACAGGCTTGTGTCCAAACAAGCATGCCTGAGCTAACCCGCGTTCAAGAGCCGAAGAGGCTGTCGTCATACCGGCATAATCTTGAAGGCATAGGCGTAATGGCAGGGCGGCTCTTGCGGGACGCGAATACTGAGTCCATCAGCGGCTCTTGTCCATTGAACCTCACTCTTCGCTCCCAGCAATTCCACTTTGCCAATCTGGCCCTGGTAGTGCGGCGAGGCGCTGGCAAGCGACTTGATGAGCAACTGGCCGTTCGTCGGCCAGCTAAGAGCGATCGCGTAGAGCACATCGCCTTTGGTCGTGAAGCGTATGTCCCTGGAGTCGAAGCTGTGTTTGGAAAGCTGATAGGACGCAACGCCCTTGGCCTCTGTCGACGGCCCTTCTCCATAAATCTTCCAGGGGCGTGAGCCTTTGATGGCTTCGCTGTTCACCTGCTGCCATTGGGCAAGCTCATCCAGGAAAGCAAGTTCGTCGCTGTCGGGCTCCCCGTGGCCGGGCAAGGGAATGCTGAGAAGCAGGTTTCCGTTCTTGCTGACGATATCGACGAACAGCGGAATGATCAGCGAGGCTTTCTGATAGGTATGGTTTTCGAAAAGCGAGCGCATATAGTGCCACTGCCCGATGCAGGCCTCCGTCTGCCACGGCTTCTCCTGCAAGCTGTCTGCCAGGTTCATCTCGAAGTCGCGGGTCAATGTGCCCCATATCGGTTCTTCGACCTCTTTGAGATCGACCACTCCTTCCAGATGGCCTGAGTGAGTCAGGATGTTTTTGTTGTAGTAGTAAGCCATGATCTGAGGCGCCAGGTCCGGGATGCCCAGCCAAACCTTCAGATCCGGAACCCAGGGGCCTCCATCGTCAAAGGTGAATTTTGCTCCGTCGTCGAAGTTGAGAATGTCAGGATTGTAACTGTCGATTACATCCTGCACACGCAGCATGAACTGCTGAACAAACTCCGGGCAGGGTGTGTTCTTCAGGTGGGGCTTGCCGTTGAGCAACTGCGGATCCATTCCCTCCCACCACTTGCCTTTGCCGTCGGCGATCGTCTGCATTCCGTCGTAGGGAACTCCGGCCAACGGCCCGGTGGCGTCGCTCTTGTAGCGGACCGGGAGGAACTCATCCCAGGTGCGATGCGGGGTTCCATGATAACTGACGCCAAACCGCAGCCCGTTCGCGCGGGCGGTCTTCGCCCAGGCGCCGACGATGTCGCGCTTCGGTCCGACATTCACCGCATTCCAGGGTTGTTGCTTCGAATTCCAGCAATCGAAGTTGTCGTGATGAGTAGCCAGGGAGACGAGATATTCAGCGCCGGCCCGCTTGTACAGCTTGACAAGGGCCTCGGGATCCCATCGCTCCGCCTTCCACAAATGGCAGATGTCCTTGTATCCGAACTGCGACGGGTGGCCATAGTGCTTGACGTGATACTCATATTGAGGCGAACCCTGTATGTACATATTCCTCGCGTACCAGTCGCCTTGCTCGGGGACACACTGCGGACTCCAATGCGCCCAGATACCGAACTTCGCGTCACGAAACCAATCCGGGCAGCGATAGGCCTTCAACGACTCCCAAAATGGCAGAAAGGGCCCTTGCGGAAAATCTCCATGAAAGAATGGTGAGTCTCCAAATGCGTGGGCCAAGCGAGAGAAGGCGAGCATTGAAATCCCGCCGGTGAGAACTGACCTGCGATTCATCGCCGCGTTACCACCTTTCAGAAATGTCTTTGTGTCAGGGGTACTCCAATTGGAATCAGGTCGCCTGCGCAACCCAATCCAGCGGCTTGTGTCGGCCAAGCATCAGTTGCAGCCTAACCGGCTCGCCTTTCTTCAGGCGCAGCTCGCACGAGACCGCATCGGGCGCGGGCGTTTTTTTCAAGACTCCGGCCGGCGCAGAGATCTTTTCGATTCCGTGCCTGACAATCAACGTCACGTCCTGATCTTTGAGCGATGTGATCGTGAGGTCCGCGGTCATTGCCTGCATATTCCATGCAAGCGTGTCGATCCTGGCAAAGGTACGCGCCAACATTCCGTTGATCGAACCCTTGACGAGCGTCTCCGGAAGAGCTGGAAGTACTTCGATCACGCCGGGGCGCGAGTAGATGAGCATCTCCATCATGATGGTGGGAATTCCGCCCTGCGCATCGGGCATGGGCCAGGCGTAGGGGTCGTGAGAACACCGGAGCGTGGTGGCGACGTAGCCCTGCTCAATCAGTTGCCGCAGTTCGGTGTCGACCATGTAGCAGTCCTTGAGCCGCGCCCCAACCAGGGCGCGATGGCAACGGCCATGAGCGGCCAGCCTCTCCGGCACGCGCCTTCGGTCGGCCATCATCGCGGCCAGAGCCAGTTTCGGCGTGCGATCCGGATCGATCTCGTCGCCGGGCCAGACTCCATACAGATGTGAGATATGCCGATGGCTGTAACGCTCTTGCAGCGTAGGCCATGCCCATTCCTTCAAGGTGCCGTCCGGTTCCATCAAGTACGGCGGCAGCTTGTCGATCATGGCCTTCCACTTCGGAATACTGTCGGCGTCCGTGCCCAGCAGCTCGCACGCGTCGATCAGGTTGGTCAGCACCTCCCGGCAAACCGTAATGTCCATGGTGGCATTGATCGCAATCATGGCTCCTGGGCCGGTGTTCGCGGGATTGTTCTCCGGCGAGAAGGATGGGGCGAAGATGTAATTTCCATCTTTGCCGGTGACCGTCAGGAAATCCTCGTAAAACAGCGCCAGCTCTTTATATGCCGGCACTATGCGGTTGCGCAGGAACTCGACATCGCCGGTGACCAGATAGTGATCCCAGAACGGGCGGACGCACCAGCCTCCGGCGGAAAGCCAATAGGGATGAGGCCAGATCTCTCCGGTCGATTCGGCCCAGGAGTAATGGAACGAGACACCGACATTTTGTTGCGGGCAGAGGGAATAATGCGTGCCGCGCATCCCGAAGATATTTCTTTGCGTTCACGCGGAAGTCGGGGGCCAGGCTCTCCATCCAATTGAAGTAGGCATCCATGCCTTCGCGCAGATCGGCCTGCACGCCAGGCGCAATTTGCAGGTTGATGTTGGCGTTGGTCTCAGCCGCCATGGAGGGATATTTGCCGCTGGTGTACATGAACCAGTAGCGTCCCATCTCGAAGATCTTCTCCAGCAGCGCAGGCGAGTAGTCGCGCCGCGACCGCTGATCGGCCAGCAGTTCTTCTGAAGACAATCCATATTGAGATGCGCCGCCGAAGTCCACTGTGACGCGGCTCATGGCTTCCGACTGGACTTTGCGGTGGCGCTCGAGGAGCGCGGCATAGTCCGGACTCAACTGCTCGACAGCCCGCCGCAGCGCTTCGACCTGGTCTTCGCTATAGTCGGCAAACCATTCAATGCGAGTGAGAAGCATCACGGACGCCGCGTTCTCGACGACCAGTGTGTCTCCATCCATCCGTGCCGAGCCGCCGTTGCGCACCACGCGGACCATCCCGGCGTATCCGCTGTTATCTGCCGAGGGATCCAGGCGGCACTTGTAAATAAGCCGCTCTTCGTTGAAGTCCGTGTGAACTTCGCTCTCCCCCATATTTCCGCCGAACAATCCTCCCGGACGCCTTCCCCGCGAGTATTTCTGCACTGCGATTCTGGCATTCACCGGTTGCCCCTGCGGGGCGGTCAGCAATTGGACCACAACATCGTCGGGCCGCGAGGTGAAGGCCTGACGAACCCACGACGCCGTGCTCATCGCTCCAATGCACCTTCACTTCGCTGCTGTCGAAATTGACGGTGCGCAGATAATTCGTGACCGACGCGGTCTTCGGAAGATCGAGACGCATCAGGAAAGCCGGGAGTACGGGGTGCGGCCCGGTGTTCTGCTTGATGGGGCCCTTGTTCATCTCCTTGAAGGCGAGTTCAATCGCATCCTGATACTTGCCGTCCAATACCATCTGCCGCACCTGCGGAAATACCTCCGCGGCCTTGGGAGCTTCGAGGGGCCTCTTCCACGGCACCAGCAGGCTTTCGTGGTGGAAAAGGATTTGCTCCGAATACGGATCGCAGGCCACCTCGATGTTCATGTGTCCATTGCCGCAGGTGAGCCCCTCGCTGACCGTCGTGCCGGGAAGCGTGCTGCAGAAGCCCCGCCGCGGAACGATACCGCGCCGTAGCCGCTTTTTGAAGGTCATCGGCGAGAGCTTTATATCGGGCGACAGGCGGGATGCCGCAAAGAGCGGCGGTTTTGGCGGGAAGTTGCTTTCAGGAGTGCTGCCGACCGGAGCATTCGCCATATTCTGGCCGGGAATGGCTCCCACTGTTGGAGTACCTTCGCCAACCGTGGAGGCCTGGAGCACCTGCTGAGAACCGGCCAATGCAATCGCCGCCGCGGTACTCGTCTTCAGAAAATCCCGCCGTTTCATTCTGCTCCCTATCTATGCGATCGGATCATTTCCCTATTCTTGTAATGCAGGCATCGGCGCGCATCCGCTATTCAGGCAAGACAAACTGGCCATCGATGTGGAAGCGCCCGCTCACGCCGGGCGCTCCAGTATCAGGCTGGCCTCCGCCGATGACGAGCGTGTAATCGCCTGAAGCGATCATCGGAGTGCCATCCTCGGCGACCATGCCCAGATCGCGGTCCTTCAACTCGAAGTGCAGCTTCTGGCTCGCGCCCGCTTCCAGATGAATGCGCTGGAAGCCGCGCAGAGCGATTTGAGGCGCGCCCTTCACATTGGGGAACTTGAGATAGAGCTCGACGGCCTCATCTCCCGCGACCTTGCCTGTGTTGGTTACAGTTACATCAGTGACAACAGGTTGCCCCGCAGCCACAGCCTGCGCCGGAAGAGTGAGGCCGCTATATTGGAAGGTGGTGTAGCTGAGCCCGTAGCCAAACGGATAGAGCGGCTTGCCCTTGAAGTAGCGGTAGGTTCTGGCCTCCATCGAATAATCTTCAAAGTTGGGCAACTGACTGACGCCCGTGTAGAAAGTAACGGGCAGCCTTCCCGCGGGATTGTTTTTGCCGCTCAGCGTCTCAGCAATAGCCGCGCCGCCTTCCTCGCCGGGGTACCATGCTTCGAGAACCGCATTGGCGTGCGTGCTGATCCAGTTGACGGCCAGCGCGCTGCCATTCACCAGAACCACGGCGAGCGGCTTGCCGGTAGCGGCCACAGCTTCAACCAGTGCTTCTTCCGGCTCGGGAAGATCGATGCTAGTACGATCGCCACCGAGGAAACCGGGTTCAGTGACCGGCATTTGTTCCCCTTCAAGCGCGCTGGTAATGCCTACAACGGCAATCACGGCATCGGCATTCTTTGCCGCCGCAATCGCCTCCGGTGAAGGCGCGTTGTTGACCTTGGCCCAGATCAGTTCGGTGCGCGGCTTGCCGTTCATGCTGCCGTACATGATGCTGAGCGCGGCTTTCTGGCCCTTCTCCAGATGAACACGGCCGACACCGGCGCCGGCTTCCGCGCCACTGAACATCATCGCCACCCGTTTGTCGTCGACCGTGAGCATTGCAAAGCCCACGCCACGCACGCCGACCAGGAAGTCGCCGGTTTCCGGCGAGGTGATGAAGCCCGTCCAATGCACGCCGATGGATTTCTTTCCCGCAACCTCCGCGGGCAGATTGCTGTCAGTAAGTTTGACATTGGTTTCAGTCCGGCTGACAAGCACGTTGGGGTTCGCTGTTCTGCCCGGCCTGCCCATGGACTCGCTGTAATCCGCCTTCAGGCCCGGCTTGCCGTCGGGAGTCGTCAGCAGATTGTCCGGCACGGGGTTTCCATCGGCATGAAGGAACTGGGTTCCCGGAACATATGTGATCGCCGCATTCGGGAACTCCGTCTTCAGGCCTTCGAGCACGGAGACGATATGCGTTGGTTGACCGGCATAGTTTCCGATCAGCGGCCGGGTCTGGTCGGCGAGCGGGCCGATGACGGCAATCTTCTTGATCCCCGGTTTAAGCGGGAGCAGGCCGTCGTTCTTGAGCAGGACCATGGCCTCATTCGCCAGCTTGCGAGCCAGGGCGCGATGCTCGGCGCTGTCCAGTTCCTTCTCATCGATCTTGGTGTAAGGAACCATCTCCGGCGGGTCGAACATGCCGAGCTTCATGCGCGCGGTGAACAGGCGAATCAGCGCCGTGTCCAGCGTGCTTTCAGGCAGGTAGCCTTGCTGCACGGCGTCGATATAGGCCTTTTCAGCCGGTTCGCCAAACCTTGAAACGTGAAGTCGACGCACTCGTTATCCATGCCCCGGATCACGGAGATGGCCACGCCTTGCGCCTGCGTCGGACGGTAGCGATGGTTTGTGGCAATGTCGCGAACCGCTTCGCAATCGGAGACCACATACCCCTGGAAGCCCCATTTCCCACGCAACTGGTCCTGCAGCAGGAACGGGTTTGCGCATGCCGGCGCGCCATTGATGGCATTGTAAGCGCACATCACTGAACCGGCTTTGCCTTCCACGACGGCGGCGCGGAATCCAGGCTCATAGGTATCCACCTCGTCGTGCTTGCTCACGTCCACATCCGCAAAGTGCCGCGTCGGCTCCGGTCCGCTGTGCACGGCGTAGTGTTTGGGCGTTGCAATCGTCAGGTAGTACCGGGGGTCGTTGCCCTGCATTCCAGTCACGTAGGCAACGCCCATGCGGCCGGTAAGAAATGGATCTTCGCCGTAGGTCTCCTGCCCGCGGCCCCAGCGCGGGTCGCGGAAGATATTCAGATTCGGGGCCCAGAAATCCAGGCCTCCCCCGATGCCCACGTGCCCGGCGCGCGTATCCTGCACATGCTTGATGCGTCCCTCAACGCCGATCTGAGTCGCCATCAAATGAATTCCCGGTGTATCGAAGGTCGCGGCCAGGCCGATCGGCTCCGGATACTCCGTCACGCCCTGGTTGATCACTCCGTGAAGCGCCTCGCTCCACCATTGGTATGCAGGAACATTGAGCCGCGGAACAGCCGCGGAATTGTTGTACATTTGCGTAGCTTTCTCCGCAAGAGTCATGCGATGCACCAGGTCAATGGCCCGCTGCTCCGGTGACAGAGTTGGATTCATGTAGGGGAGTTTCGCTGCTTCCTGGGCAACTGCTGATTGCAGTATTGATCCAAAGAAGAGAATCCCTGTGCATGCGGCAAAATGAACAACTATTCGCGTTATACGGCTTTTCATGTCGTTTCTCCTGGTTAATTGTGTTGCCGCCAATCTCACTGCGCGGGCTGAGCGATCGGGAACTGATAAATGTTAATACTGATCGGCGCAACTGTGATCGTCGCCGGAGCGTTGCCGATGGATGACTCCTTGATCGCGAGTTGCGGCGCCTGTCCAACGCGGTTGAGGGCGTCGACTTTATTGGCTGTCAACTGCCACAGTTTCGATGGCCCGGCCAGATGCGCGCCGGTGACGCTCAGATCGACCTTCTGCTCCGACTCGGTCGCATTCACGACGGAGAGGATCAGGTACTTGTGATCGGGACTAAGCGCCGCAAACATATCGAGAGGATAGGTCGGACTGCCGGAGCTCTTCTCCGGCTGATCGGGACTGCCGGCAGGATACTTGGGCGCCGGCTGAGGCGAATTCCCCGTGAGGGCGACCGGAATCGCTCCGGCGAAGTGATCGCCGTACATCTTGTAGACGAGTCCCAGCCCGTTCATGGTCGAGGCAGTGCGGTTGAAGTCGATCAATGAGACGCCGGTGGTCTGCGCTCCCATGGTAAGGAAATCAGTGTAGCGCTGCCATCTCGTTGAGGATCATCGCGTAGGCCAGGGCCTGTTTGAGATTCTCGCCTCCAAACGGGCCGCCGCCGCCGCTGAAGTTGAAGTAGGCGTACTCGTCAATGGCGAGTGGGATATTCTTCTCGACCATCCACGGGAAGCGCTGCTGGTATCCCTGCCATTCTTCGGCCTTCAGGCGCACGGTATCGGCTGGATAACGGGCCGACTCGAGCAGCGTCTGGTCGATTTTTACATTACGCGTCGTCCGTGTTCTTATCCGGCGCGAAGAGCCTTTGCCTTCTCAATATCCCAGTGGTGGCCTCCACCTGCGTACCAGTGCTCGGCGATGATATCGAAGTTGCCCTTGCAGCTCTTCAGAAAGCCGCCCGTCCCAGTCGGAATCCGTCCCATACAGAGGCCCCAGATTGCCGACATACTTGGCGCGCAGTTCGGGCGGCACGTTATCGTTCTGCAGCATCAAGCCCGAGGCAATCAGAGTGATCGACGGGATCCACCTGGCGCATCGCCTTGGCAAATTCATTGTGCTTCAGCATGAAGTACTTCAGATCCGTGCGGCCAAGCTGCCACGCGCCCCAGGGCTCGTTGCCGATGTTCCAGAACTTGACGTGGTAAGGCTCGGGATGGCCGTTCTTCGCGCGCTGCGCTCCCATGTACGTGTTGACCGACCCGTTCATGTACTCGACTTCTTCGGCCGCCGAGTGCGAGTCGCCGAAGCCCGCGTTGACGCTGATGTAGGGCTCCACGTTGATGAGCTTGCACAGCGTCATGAACTCGTCCAGGCCCAGATCGTTGGTCTGCATCGCGTTCCACGCATAGTCGAAGTCCGGCGGACGCTTGTCGATGTCGCCAACAATGTGGTACCAGATCAGGCCGGAGGTGTAGTTGCCGCCATACCGCCAGAAGCCCATCTTGATCTGGCGCAGAAGGGATGTTGTGTCGGGCCGGAATCCCTGCACGTTGTCGGCCGGCATCAGAGAAAGCGTGCCGATGTGGAAGCTGCCCGCGCCCGTGCCGGTGATTTCGATGGTGGCATCCGAGGCATCGGCCTTCGCTGTGAACGCCAGCGGGAACTTCTTGTACTCATTGGTGAGCGCCGGAATCGTAATGGTCTGGCGGTCGTTTTCGCCCGCGCCCCAGATCAGCGAGACCTTGACCTTGCTGCCCGGAGTTCCGCGAAGATAAATCCGCCCGGTGTACTTCTTGTCCTTGACCAGAGCGAGGCCCGCTTGCTGGATGCCGTGCGGCGTGGCGGCGTCGAGCGTGATGCGCGGGCTCTGGTCGCCCACAAACGGATGCTCCTTGTCCATCACAACCGCATCTTCGGGACCGACAGGATGCCATTCGCGAAGCTTCATGCGGAATGGACCACCTTGCGGCCGGGCTGAGGCTTCGGGCTTCTTGGCGGTGATCGGAAAGTAGAATTTGCGGTCATCGAGCATCTCAGCCCACAGACTGCCATACATGGTGCTGCCGATGTGCTCGATGAACTGACCGTACAAGTTCTTCGAGACCGGCGGTGCTGTCTGACTGGCGTTGATGCTGGCTGTAATTGCAGATCCGTCGCCGGGAGATGCCTGCTGCGCCTTGCCGTCGTGGGCAAAGCATCCGATCAATACACAAACAGCCAGCACTGCGCCGGGACTTCCGGCAGAAAGCGTTTTACGCAACAAGGTCATGAACATGGTTTTTTCTCCTTCACACTGCATCAACTTGACAGCGAATGGTCACGGGTTCTACTGTGCTGCACGGGTATACGTTTTCCTAACGAGGGCTGCCAGCGCGTCTTTATGAGCATATGCTAGAGCCGTCCTTCCCGTCACGTCCGCCTGTGTGTATCGACTTGATCAACCAAAAAAGGAGATGGAATCTCTATGCCGCAATCTGGAAATCATCATCTTATGAATCGTCGTGAGGCCTTGCTCTTAGGGGCAACGGCAGGTATGAGCGCCGCACTGGGACCGGCGGCTCTTGCAATGGATAGCACCAAAACCGCAGCCCACCAGCAGGAGCCGGGCAACTGCTCAACGCCTAAAACGGCAGTGGCCAACACAAAGTACGGCAAGGTGCGCGGCTTCGTCGATGGCGGCGTGCTTCACCTTCAAGGGCGTTCCGTACGGCCAGGACACAGGCGGCGAGAACCGCTGGCTGCCGGCCAAGCCTCCCAAGCCCTGGAAGGACGAGTACCCCGCCCTGATCTATGGCCCCAACTGCCCCCAGCATCTGCACGACTTCACGGGGATCGAGCAGTCCTTCATTCAGGATTGGGACGACGGCTACATGAGCGAAGACATGCTCAAGCTGAACGTCTGGACGCCCAGCCTCACCGGCAAGCGCCCGGTGATGGTCTACTTCCATGGCGGCGGCTTCAGCTTCGGCTCGTCCTACGAACTGCCCTCGCACGAAGGCGCGCAGATGGCGCGGCATCATGACGTGGTGCAGGTCTCGGTCAATCACCGCCTCAACATCCTCGGCTTCTTCGACCTCTCGGAGATCGGCGGCCCGGCCTACGCCGATTCGGTCAACGTGGGCATGACCGATCTGGTGGCATCGCTGCGCTGGGTCCACGACAACATCGCCAACTTCGGCGGCGATCCCGACTGCGTGATGATCTACGGCCAGTCCGGCGGCGGCTCCAAGGTCACCACGCTGATGGGCATGCCCTCGGCCGCGGGACTCTTCCATCGCGCCTCGGTGCAGTCGGGCGGCGGAGGCAATCCTCCCAGCGCGGAGCAATCCAAGGCGCTGGCCAGGCAGGTGATGATCGAGCTCGGCCTTCAGCCCAACGACATCGCCAGCCTGAAGAAGATGGACTGGGCCAAGCTGAATGCGGCCGGCAACGCAGCCGTCGCCAAGATCAACCCGCCGATGAAGCCGGGGATGGGTCCATTCTCGGCCCCGGGCATGCCGCCGCGCGCCGGCTTCGGTCCCACCGTGGACGGCCGCATCATCACCGTGCGCTCCTTCAATGAAGCCGCCCCGGAGATCTCAAAGAACATCCCCATGCTGCTCGGCTCGGTCAGCGAAGAGGGCAACAGTATGCGCTCCAGACCCACCGAGGCCGAGTGGCATGCCGCGCTCGCCCGCGTCTATGGCGAAGCCAAGGCAACCGCCCTTGTCGCCGCGTTGAAAAAGGCGCATCCGGAGAAGAGCATTCGCACGCTCTCCTATATGTGCGGCGGCTCTATGCTGAACAGCATCTCCATACGCAACAATGTGGTGCGCATGGCCAAATTGAAGTGCGCCCAGAAAGCGGCGCCGATCTACACCTACTACTTCACCTGGCAGTCGCCGATGCTGGAGGATGCGGGCGCATGGCACACCGCCGAGCTGGCCTTCTGCTTCGACAACACCAAGCGCTGCGAACAGGGCACGGGCAACACGCCCGAGGCGCAGGCGCTGGCAAAGAAGATGGCCACGGCCTGGGCCAACTTCGCCCGCACCGGCAATCCCAGCCAGCCCGGCCTGACCTGGGAGCCAACCACCCGGAGCGCTGCCAGACGATGGTGTGGGACAATGAATGCCGCATGGTCGACGACCCTGAGGGCGAAGTTCGCAAAATCCTGCTGAGCTGAGAAGATCCAGCCGGCGCTCGTCAACGCAGTAACTGAAAACTTCCTCTGATAACAATTCGGTGCAAGCGTTTACTCGTTTGATGGTTGATATCCCCCAGGTGCTCCCGGGGGATATCAATCTCACCGGGATTCTCGCCTTATTTACATCCGAATGCGTTGAGAGAAGGATTTCTTAACTCGGAGGCAGTTTTATGTTTTTGCCGCAGCATCTCAGGCGGCCAGGCCGTAGCGATGATACAGAACACATCGGCCGGAGATAGCCTGTTTGACATCCCCCTCTTACAAGATTTATTGTTCGCACTGCCAACATTCCATGCCCCCGATGCCTATTTGTCTTCGATTTCGCTGCAACCTCCAGCGCCTGATGCACTTCGGGCGCACTCGCTTTCTGTCGATCGCTCCCTGGCTTCTGCTGCTGGCGCCAGTACTCATCCCATTGCACGCCTTGGCGTTAGGCCAGCCCCGCTATGTGGAGACCACACCGGACGCGAACAGCTTTCGGCTGGTGAATCAGAAAGCCGCGGCGAAGCTTTATGTGGATGTCGGCGACTATCCCGGCGTCGCGCGCGCGGCCCGTGACCTGCAGGCGGACATCTTCCGTGTGAGCGGCTGCAAAGCGCTGCTTAACGAGGACGGCAAGTCCCTCTCCGGTGACGTGGTTCTTATCGGCACGATCGGCAAAAGCAAAATCATCGACCGGCTCATTCGCGAGAGAAAGATCGATGTAAGTCAGATCGAGGGCAAGTGGGAATCGACGCTGATTCAGGTGGTTTCACATCCCTTGCCGGGCGTGGCTCGTGGCCTGGTGATCGCGGGCAGCGATAAGCGCGGGACAATTTACGGGATCTACGATCTCTCCGAGCAGATCGGAGTTTCGCCCTGGTACTGGTGGGCGGATGTTCCCGTGGAACATAAGGATGCGCTGTATGTGAAGGCGGGGCGCTGGGTGCAAGGCGAACCAGCGGTCAAGTATCGCGGCATCTTTCTCAATGACGAGGCTCCCTCGCTGAGCGGCTGGGCCAAGGAGAAGTTCGGCGGACTTAACCACCAGTTTTATGAAAAGGTCTTTGAGTTATTGCTCCGACTGAAGGCAAACTTCCTCTGGCCGGCAATGTGGGACAATGCCTTCAACGAAGACGATCCCTTGAACCCCAAACTCGCTGATGAGTATGGCATTGTGATGGGCACGTCACACCACGAGCCGATGCTGCGCGCGCAGCAGGAATGGAAACGGCACGGCTCGGGTCCGTGGGATTACACTGTCAATGCGAAGGACCCTCGACGCGTTCTGGGAGGAGGGAATTGAGCGCAATAAGAATTATGAAAGCGTGATCACACTCGGCATGAGGGGCGACGGAGATATGCCGATGGCGGAGAAAGACGACATCGCTCTGTT
>CAWFZU010000231.1:0-9505 GCA_963820195.1 uncultured Acidobacteriaceae bacterium
TGTTGAGCTGTTGGCAAAACCCGCCCCTGCTACGTATTGCTGTTCTCTCCATGAAGGAAGGCGCTGTACTGCACCGGCTGGCTTTCGACCAGCGCTGCAAAGAGAGCCATCGCAGAACCCGAAAAGTCGAACCGTGCCTGATCGGTGAAGTTCACTTGATAGGTGTCGCCCGCGCGTATGTACTCCTGGATCGCCGCAATCTTTTGGGCGTAGCTTTTCTCGTCGATGCCGAGGCGCAGATTCTGGATTGCAAAACTCTCGCCTGGCTTGGGATCTTCCGCCGGAAAATCATCCGGCGCATCGCCCTCAAACTCACCCGTTCTATGGTCAAAGACGCAGGTTTTGGAATATACGCCAAACCAGCCGGGAGGCAACTTCGTATTCTGCCGGCCGCAATGATCGATTTTTTGCAGGCTCTCTCCGCACTCGTAGGCAAGATAACCGGCTACATAAGCGCCGCTCGCCAATGCCTGGTCGATCTCGTCGAACAAGCCGTTGCTGATCGAGAGCGTCCGTACAGGCTGCGTAAAGAGGTAACTTCGATAATTCTCGTCATCGAAGCGCGAGGTTTGCAGCAACATGCTGCCGGGATTCGATGTGACCAGCGAAAGGTAGCGGGCGGGAAACTGCGCGTAGGTTTTCAATTCATTTTTCCTGCCGCGGGATGAAAGCTATTGCTTGCGCCTGAATCAACAACGGTGATCCGGCCCGGTCGTGTATCTTGTCCCCAGAGCCAATTCCATTGTACGGAGCCTCCCCTCATGCCCACCTTTGCCGCCATCGATATCGGTTCCAACTCCTGCAGATTGAAGATTGCCAAGGTTGTGGCGCACAAGCTGCAGACGCTGCACGAGGATCGCGAGGTGACCCGGCTGGGAGCAAGCGTCTTCGAAACCGGAATGGTCTCGCCGGAGGCGATGACGGCTACGCTGGAGACGCTCAAGCGCTTTCAGCGGGCGGTGCAGTTGCATGGAGCGGATCAGATTCGCGTGGTAGCCACCTCGGCGATGCGCGATGCCCGCAACGGGCTTGCCTTTCAGGCCTGGGTGAAGGCCGAGACCGGCTGGAATATGGAGATCATCTCCGGCCTGGAGGAGGGCCGGCTGATTCACCTGGGCGTGATGGGGCTGGCCGCCGCCGAACCCGAAGCCGCAGCCGAGCCGCAAACCGAGTCCGGAGTGGCGGGCCGCGTGCTCCTGGTGGACCTGGGCGGCGGAAGTTGCGAGATCACGCTTTCCGAGAACAAGCACATCCTGGAGACTGTCAGCCTGCCGCTGGGCGCGGTGCGTTTGACCGAGGAGTTTCTCACCGCCGATCCGGCCCCGGCTGAGGGTCTGGCGCGGATGCGGCAGTTCATCGACCGCGAACTGCGCCTGGCCCACCAAAAGATTCAGCCGGAGAAGGTTTCGTTGGTGATCGGAACTTCGGGCACAGCCGCGGCGCTGAGCGAGGCGATTGCGGCGGAGGGGAAGGCCAGAGCGAAGGCAGGCAAGAAATCTGCTTTTAAGACAGCCGGCATCGCTGAGCCGGAGGGAATTGCTCCCACGCGCGAGGTGCGTCAGTTGGCCGCGAAGCTGGCTCCGATGTCGCTAGCCGAGCGCAAGGCGGTCGAGGGCATCGGGCCGCGGCGGGCAGAGATCATCGTGGCCGGTGCGCAGGTCTTTGCCGAGCTGCTGGAGAGCTTCGGGCTGGAGGGCTTTCGCTACTCCCCGCTGGGGTTGCGCGACGGCATCCTGGCCCAGATGCTGGCCGAGCAGGACGCCCGCGCCGCCGTCCATCGGGAGTTCGAGCACGAGCGCTGGGAGAGCGTGCTGGCCACGGCGCGCCGCTACGGGGTCGATCCGCAAGCAGGCCGAGCCGGTGCGCGCCCACGCGGTGCAACTCTATCGCGAGCTGAAGGCGCTGCACCAGTTGCCGCCCGAGTACGAGAGCTGGCTGGCCGCCGCCGCCATGCTGCGCGACACCGGCAAGTTCATCAACCACCAGGGCCATCACCGGCACACGCAGTACATTGTTTCCAGCTCCGAGATCTACGGCTACACGCCGGTGCAGCGCACGCTGGTTTCGGCCATTGCGCGCTACCTGGGCAAGAGCCGCCCGCAGCCGGGCGACCGCGCCCTGCGCAACATTCCCGCCGACGAGCACAAGCACGTGCAGCGCGCCGTGGTGCTGCTGCGCCTGGCCGTGGCGCTCAACCAGGACCGCGCCAGCGACGTGCTGCGCGTCGCGGTCAAGGTCTATCCCAAGCGGGTTTATCTGGAGGTGCGAGCCGGGGCGGACGGGCGCGGAACTGGAACTGTGGTCGCTGCGCAAGGAGGCGGACTACTTCCGCGAGGTCTTCGGGCGCGAGCTCTTCTGCACGCTGGCGTAGATGGCGCGCGCCATGCGCGGATCGATCAGCCACTGCAAGCAGCGGCGGATGGCGGTCCAGATCGACGCGGGCCACCGAGCCTTTGCGCATGCGGATCGGCGGCGCCGCCGTTGCCGGTGATCAGGCGGCCCAGAAACTGGAAGACGTTGGGGTTGTGTCCCACCGCCAGCACGCCCTCGTAGCCGGCATAGTTGGCCAGCATCTGCTGAAAGTCGGCGTAATCGGCGTCCGGCGCAAGCGCCGGGCTGATCTCCACCTTGGCCTCGTAGCCCAGCTCCGTGCCCACAAACTGCGCGGTTTGCAGGGCGCGCTTCAGGGGGCTGGAGACGATCACGTCCACCTGCACCTTGAGCGCGCTCAGAAGCCGCGCCATCAGGATGCACTGCTCCTTGCCCTCTTTGATCAGGGCGCGCTTGGCGTCAAGAGTTGGATTCCCGCGGGACAATCCGGCATTGGCATGGCGCATTAGATAAAGGTTCATCGGGATGGCTCCGGCGAGGGCGTAAGGGGGCTGCCGGCTCCTAGAGGCTCCATATTACCACAAATGAAACATCCCGGCAGAGATGGGCGAAGCGTTGGTAGTGTCTCAGTTTGCCAGACCGGCGATTTCCTCATATGACCAAACGTGATCAGAGATTCCAGCGGCCATCGCGGGCGTAATGCGAAGAGTTTTATGAATCCGGGCGAAGTTGTAGTGAATGAAATGTAATGCCACAGCAGCCGCATGATTCTCGATCTTCTTTGAAAAGGCATTCGTGAGCCGGGTAAAGCGCCTCATGCTCATCCGCATCGTGAGATTCTGGCGCTCTACATAGGATGTGCTGACGTGGGCCGGGTCTGGGTCACCGCTCACCGTCTTCATATCGCAGCCGATGCACTTCGCTGGACTATAACGGGTTTCAGGCTCGTTGGACGCGCCGTAAATCTTCTGCAACTGAGCATAGTCAATGTCTGCCCCAAAGGCGTCCTCTACGGCCTCAAGATAGGCGCGGTGCTGGTCTGTCGTGAGTTGGACTCTTCCACGGATGCGGCTAGCAACGTCCTGCATGAATTCATGCGCCCACCATCCATCCCGTCCGCCAACGAGATAGCCAACGCATAGCTTGGTATCGGCATCTATTGCTGTCCACGTCCATACATCGCCCCATCCGTCAGCCTTTTGCACAGGACTGGCGTTCTTTTGCTTCGCACCGACAAAGCACCAAATCTCGTCCGCTTGAACCCGGCGGCACCGCATATTCCGCACGAACTGGTCATGGTAGGAGTGGGCAGCATCCGCCACATCCAAGAGCAGCTTTGTGACGGTATTGATTGAAACGTCCGCCATTCGGCTTGTGGCGCGAAGGCTTGCTCCCTCCACAAGCATCTGGATGATCTGGGCGCGTTTCGCAATTGGCAATCTGTTCATGTTTCCAATAGTATCGAATCCTCACCTCTTTGTCAAGCATAAAGTTCAATATAACGCCTCTAAAATGAAATTGAGTCGTTTATTGCTTGATTTAATATATCATATGCGATACTGTTACATCAATATCGCGCCTTGATATGAGATTAGAGGCGTACTTGCGCGACACAAAGAGGTCATTGGAGGCGTTTATGACAGATAGCAAAGAAATGAGAAGACTTACGGGCAAGTGGGCAACTGGTTCGGGATGGCCAAAGCGCCTTGAGTGGGTTCAGATCGACAAGGTACGCGGGTGGAATAAAGAACGCTTCGACTTGCGTTACCCCATCATGGCCATAGTCGGAGAGAACGGCGTAGGGAAAAGCACGGTGTTGCAGGCTATAGCTTCCGTATACAAGTCGAAGCCTTTCAAGATGCAAGGAAGAAGAGTCCAGGCAAGGAAAGCTGTTTTTGCTTCAGACTACTTCCCCGACACCGCATGGGACCAAGTAAAAGGAGAAATCCTGTATTCGGTTCGGCAGGGTTTTCAGACGCTTCCTATGGATGGGAGCCTGAGAAAACCGGGGTCTCGCTGGCGTGGTTATAAAGAGCGTCCGGAGCGTCAGGTCGTCTGGATCGATCTCAGCCGAATCCAGCCGATTTCCGCCCGGCCCGGATATTACAAATTGGCAAATCCTCAATTCAAAGAGGAATCTTGCGTTTCGCTTGATGACAACAGTCTTGAGAGGTTGAGTCAAATCACCGGACGAGAATATGAGGTGGCCAAGATGGCTTACTTGGACGCTGACAAATTCCGCCCCGTCCCCGTTCTCGGACAGGGAGGAAATGTGTATTCAGGATGGCACCAAGGAAATGGGGAAACCATCTTGGCTGAGCTAATGCAGCTTGAGATTCCGCAATACAGCATTGTGTTGATTGATGAAGTCGAAAGTTCGCTGCATCCCCGATTCCAAAGAAGGCTGATGCGCGATCTTGCCCGTTTGGCTCTCCAACGTGAATTGCAGATTGTTCTTACGACACATTCCCCTTATATTCTGGACGAACTGCCCGTCGAGGCCAGAGCGCAGATCACACAGACTTCACAAGGAAAGAAGATTCTGTATGGCATTACTCCGGAATTCGCCATGTCCACAATGGATGACGTACCCCATTACGAATGCGATATTTATGTGGAAGATGAGCGTGCGGAGAGGATGGTTTTGGAGATATTGGCTGAAAAGAGCGCCAGCCGCGAGACCGTACTTCGTTGCAAAACCACAAAATTTGGAGCCGCCTCAGTTGGACAGGCGCTCGGCATTATGAAATCTCAAAACAGATTTGACCGTCCCACATTCGTCTTTTTGGACGGGGATCAGGGTGAAAGTACAGGCTGCCTCAATCTTCCGGGAGAGGATGCCCCGGAACGAGTTGTGTTCGAGAGTCTACAAATTCAAAAATGGTTGCACTTGTCTGCAAGAATAAACCGAAACTTTACCGATGTTGATGATGCTTGCACACAAGCTATGTACCTCCCTGACCACCATGACTGGATCAAGTTTGCAGCGAACAAGCTAGTCGTGGGAACGGATACATTGTGGCAAGCAATGTGCTCTGAATGGGCTGCTAAATGTTTAGATCAGAAAGGAGCCGATTGTATTACGCAACCAATTGAGGATGCACTAAATGAGGCGTTAAAGAACTTCAAAGTTCCAACGCCTCCGGTTGCATCTGTAACCC
This sequence comes from uncultured Acidobacteriaceae bacterium, assembly GCA_963820195.1. Classification (GTDB taxonomy): domain Bacteria; phylum Acidobacteriota; class Terriglobia; order Terriglobales; family Acidobacteriaceae; genus Telmatobacter. The sequence continues at coordinate 5,493 of CAWFZU010000231.1, forward strand.
CTCGCCCGGAGATGCAGATGCAGCCGGAGCACGCTAAGGCTTATTCCAACGAGTCTCTGCTGCCTTTTGAGCAATCTGAGAGCGACGCTCTGGGCTGAGTAGGGATGCTCTCGCATATCCCCCTCGCAAGCCTCCAGCTCGTCCTTTCGAGGGATGGCGTTTAGATTCGCTTACGGAGTCCTCCGTCTCGCCAGACGCAATGTCCACTACCAGCTTAGCGAGTTGATTCAGGTCGCGCGGTCGTTTTGCCATGAATCCAGTATGCCGCGCTCCCGGACCCGGCGCAAGGGCTGAGGATTTCAAACTGAGACACTACCGAAGCGTTCCGAAGTTGCGCTACGGGAAGTTGTTCCTTCCATCCCCGACTTTTGCTATACTCGTAGAGTTCACCTGTGTGCGGAGGTGGCGAAATTGGCAGACGCACCAGCTTGAGGTGCTGGCGCCCACAAGGCATAGGGGTTCAAGTCCCCTCTTCCGCACCAAATCTCTCGCGTCCGGGTCAGCCGGACTGACCTGGAAAGCAGCTTTCAAAATGAATATTCTTCTGGTTTTCGTAGTCGCCGTGCATATCGCAGTATGCGTTGTTTTGATCTTTGTGGTTCTCTTGCAGCAAGGCAAATCGGCTGACCTGGCCGGCGCTTTCGGCGGCCAGGGTTCGCAGACCGCCTTTGGCCCACGCGCCGCGGCCAACGTGCTTACCCGGCTGACTACTTACGCGGCGATCGTCTTCATGTGCACTTCGATCACTCTGACTGTGCTCATGGTGCGCACCGGAAAAGGCTCGCATTCAGTGCTGGACGAGCTCCAAACCCGCGCCAGTTTCCGCGCCGGCCAAATCCGGCAAGTAGGCCGTAACCCTTTCCTCCTCTCAGATCTGCAAGAAACGGCAGGCCGCCTGGTCTGCCGTTTTTTTTGTGTCTGCGCCTGCCTCCGAAAATTTCTAAAAGATTTCTGTTGACAAGAATATCTTTCAGATATATCTTACAGCTATATGAAAAACAACCGTACTGCCTACGTCATCCTCGGTATGCTCTCCATCGCGCCGAAAGGCTCCGGCTACGAGATTCACAAGGCCATTGAAGAGAACTTCGGCAGCTTTTGGGGCGAGAGCTACGGGCAAATCTACCCCACCCTGAAGCGCCTGGCAGCCGAAGGCCTGATCGAGGCCTGCAAGTTAGCCACGGCGCCCAAGAAGCGGCGGCAGGAGTACGCGCTGACCGATGCCGGGCGCGCTTGCCTGCGGGATTGGCTCGCCCGGCCCTTCCAAAACGATCCTCCCCGCAATGAATTCCTGCTCAAGCTGTTTTTTGGCCGGGAGGCAGCACCGGGCGTCGCAATCGCGCATGTCCGCGAACTTAACGAGCGCAACCGGCATATGCTGGCCACGCTGGAAGGGATCGATAAAATGGCGCACGAAACTCAAACGAATAACCCAAACAAGCCGTATTGGATGCTCACGCTGGGCCTGGGAATGGCGCTGACCCGCGCCGCACTCGACTGGGGCGAATCCGCGCTGGCTGAGCTTGCTGCCGTGGAGGCTGCCATTAGTCCAGCGAATCTGTCATCCTGAGCAACCCGAAGCGCAGCGAAGGGGAGCCAAAGAACCTGCTTTTCTTCCTGCTTATGTCGTTCTCGATTTAGCCAAATGGTCCAAATCAACAGCAAGAAAAGGAGAACCGCAAATGCCTACCAACGTTAAATCCAGCCGCAGTTCGCAGATCATGGCCTGGTTCTTCACCAGCCTTTTTATCCTCGGCTTTTTTCTCTCTTCCGTGGGAGCGTGGACCGGCCCCATTCTGGGCGCGTGGTTTGTGGGCACGCAAAAGCCCCGGCGCGGATTCCTGTGGATGTTGGCTTTCAGCTTCATTCCCAGCCTGATCTTTGGCTGGCGCAACTTCCCGCTGACCGGCCCTGTGCCGGCGCTCGAATACCTGGCATGGACGCTGCTGGCCACTGTACTCGGCGTTCTGCCCTTCACCTTCCACCGGCTCGTCAGTCCGCGCCTGCCTGGATTCCTTTCCACACTTCCCTTGCCGCTGGCGGCCGTGGCGATTCCTTCGCTTGCCCTGGCACTTCACATTGGCGCAGCTTCCATGATCAGACCATCCACCTTCCTCATCTTCTGGTTTGCTGCGACGGTCGTGTGGTTGTGGAACCAGGAATCCCACGCCACCGAATTTGTCTTCGGGGCGGGCGTTATCGTTGTAGGCGGCTTCGGGCTCTTCCGCCATTACAGCGGCGTCGCGCTGCCGGTCAATCTGCTTACCGGCGCGACGTTTTCCTGGGAATGCCTTGGCGCAGCCCTGTTCCTGAGCGTATGGGCGCTCTTCCATCCGCTCAAAACCAAATCCTGGGCCGAACGTCCGCAGACGATTGCTCGTTTGCAAAGCCCATTTACGCACGAGCCATTGCATGTGGTCAGCGAGCAGGGCCGTGAAGCGCTGGTCAGTTCATCGGGCGAGCGCTTTCCCGTCCGCGACGGAATTCCAGCCTTCCTCAAGCCCGAAGACCTCACCGGCGACAACGGCAAATACAACAAGTTGTATGAAACCATCGGCGGCTTCTACGACGATACCCAGCGCGTCGCCGGCGCGTTCAAGGGACTAGACAGGGATGAATACTTCCTCGCCTACATGCGTATGCTCGAAGCAAAACCGGGCGATTCGGTGCTGGAAACCTCGGTAGGCACCGGCCTCAGTTTCAAATACCTGCCACGTGGAGTGAAACTCTCAGGCCTTGATCTTTCTGCCGAGATGCTGGCCAACTGCCAGACCAACCTGCGCCGCTGGAAGATGGACGCCGACCTTTATCTGGGCAATGCCGAGAGCCTGCCCTTCGCCGATTCCAGCTTCGATGTTGTCTTTCACGTGGGGGGCATCAGCTTCTTTAACGATCAGGCTAAGGCGATCCGGGAGATGATTCGCGTGGCCAAGCCGGGCAGCCTTTTGCTCATCTCCGATGAAACCGAGGAGTATGCGAAGGCAACCTATGAAAAAATTCCGATTACCAGCAGTTATTACAAGAACCGCCTTACGACCGTGAAAATCCCTATTGACCTAGTGCCACCCGAGATGCAGGAGATTCATCTGGAGATGATCAAGGGCGGACTGTTCTATGCGATCACTTTCCGCAAACCGGGTGGGGTGGGGTCATCTGCCTTCGCCAGAATAAACTCAGTCAATGCGCCGGATTAATAGTTGTTAAGCTATTGTTATTCGCTTTAGAAAGGTGTCCTACGCGATGAACAAACTCGAAGAGATTACCTCCCGGCGGAAACGCGCTCATGCGCAGTTGCTGGCCAGCAAATCGAAGGTATACGACGGTTTTCTGGCCATGGAAAAAGCGGCCTATTGTGACGGCGCGCTTCCCAAAAAGCAGTAAGAGCTGATCGCCGTGGGAATCTCCGTGGTAAAGGATTGCGAATCCTGCATGCAGTGGCACATCGAACAGGCAGCAGCCGATGGCGCTACTTTTGAGGAATTGCTGGAAGCCATCGAGGTCGGTATCGAGATGGGCGGCGGCCCGGCTACTGTCTCGGCCCGCTTTGCGCTCGAAGTGATGGATGGCCTGGGAGTGAAACCGCGCCAGGGTTAGCAGCAACCGTGGCGCGAGAGGCGCGCATGACCCGCCAGAGCGCCCTACAATAAAACCATGATTCTGGAGACCTTTCCCGTCGGCCCGCTCGCCTGCAACTGCACCATCCTCGGCGACCGGAGGCCGGCGAGGCCATCGTCATCGATCCCGGCGACGAGGTGGGCCGCATCCACCGCCGCCTCACCGAACTCGGCCTCAAGCTCAAGCAGATTCTCGTCACCCACGCCCACATCGACCACGTGGGCGGCGCGCTGCAAGCTCAAGCGGCTCACCGGCGCGCCCATCCTGCTGAACGAGAACGACCTGCCGCTGCTGAAAATGATGGACATGCAGGCCGGCTGGATCGGCATGGAGACGCCGGAGACCGCCCCGCCCGACGCCAGCCTGACCGACGGCCTCGTCGTCGGCCTGGAGCGCTA
>CAWFZU010000232.1:0-8951 GCA_963820195.1 uncultured Acidobacteriaceae bacterium
CCGCGAGCTGGCGCTCAAGAACATCAACGAGATCCGCCCCGGCATCCGCATCTTCGAGACCTCCGCCAAGACCGGCGCGGGCATGGAGGAGTGGCTGGGGTATCTGGCGCAAGCGCGGGCTGGGCAAAGCTGAGCGTCCGATTTTATGTGATTTAAATCACTCCAAACACCTCCAGAACCCGGCATGATAGAGGAACTATGTGCTTAGCGATTCCGGGAAAAGTCGAGGAAATTCTTACCGAGGGCGATCTCCGCATTGGGCGGGTGAACTTTGGCGGCATCGTCAAACGCGTCTGCCTGGACTACGTGCCTGAGGTCCAGGTTGGCGACTATACCATTGTCCACGTTGGCTTTGCGCTCTCCAAGATCGACGAGGAGACGGCCCTGAAGACGCTGGAGGACTTCCGCGCGATGGGCATGCTGGACGAGGAGCTGGGCAGCGAGGATGAGGCCTTCGCTCGGGCGGCTTTAGCTCCGTCGTCGCCTTGCCCCGATGGAAGCTGCTCGGTGGAAACGCGCAAAACCGCTGGTTGAGGTTCGTGGTTTCCCAGCTCCCAAAATCGGGAGTTGGGGCACCCAAATTCTCACAGGGAAACTTCCCATTAAACCATCCCGTCTTGTTCTACTGTACGGCGGCTTGTATTCAAGGATGTTCGACCGTACAAATTCACTGCGAGGTTGTACGAATGAAAAAGCTTTTGTGTCTCTGCGCGGCCATGATGATGGCATTCACCGCCGCAAGCGCGTTTGCCGCATCCGATGTGACCGGAACCTGGACGACCAATATGGCCGGCCCGAATGGCGACTCCATGCAGATCACCTTTACCTTCAAGCAGGATGGCTCCAAGCTGACCGGCACGGTCGCCAGCCCTATGGGCGATCCGACGGAGATCACCGAGGGCAAGGTGGATGGCGACAATATCTCCTTCAACGTGAGCTTCAACGGCATGACGATCAAGCATGATGGCGTGATCGCCGGCGACACGATCAAGCTGACCTCCAAATCCGATAGCGGAGACTTTCCCGGCATGGAGATGACGCTGACGCGGGCCAAGACCACTCCATGAAGTACCTGACCGAGTTCCGCAACGGCGAGATCGCGCAGCGCATGGCGCGGGAGATCGCCGCTGTCACGACGCGGCCATGGAAGATCATGGAGGTCTGCGGCGGGCAGACGCACTCGATCATCAAGAACGGAATCGACCAGATGCTGCCGGCCGGGATCGAGATGATTCACGGCCCCGGCTGCCCGGTCTGCGTCACGCCGCTGGAACTGATCGACAAGGCGCTGGCCATTGCCGCCCAGCCGGGAGTGATCTTCTGCTCCTTCGGCGATATGCTGCGCGTTCCCGGCACCGAGGGCGATCTCTTTCAGGTCAAGGGCGCGGGCGGCGACGTGCGCGTGGTCTACTCGCCGCTCGATGCCGTTGAGATGGCGGTCAGAAGAATCCACGAAAACCAGGTGGTCTTCTTCGGCGTGGGCTTTGAGACCACTGCTCCGGCCAATGCCATGAGCGTTCATGTGGCCAAGCGGCGCGGGCTGAAGAACTTTTCGCTGCTGGTCTCCCATGTGCTGGTGCCGCCGGCGATTGCGGCGATTCTGGAGTCGCCGGGAAATCAGGTGCAGGGCTTTCTGCTGGCCGGGCACGTGTGCAGCGTGATGGGCTACTGGGAGTATCCGCCGCTGGCGGAGAAGTACAAGGTTCCGCTGGTGGTCACCGGCTTTGAGCCGCTCGATCTGCTGGACGGGATTCGCCGCTGCGTGATTCAGCTGGAGGCCGGCCGCCACGAGGTGGAGAACGCCTACGAGCGCATCGTCACCTTCGAGGGCAACCGGGCCGCGCAGAAGCTGCTCGCCGAAGTTTTCGAGGTGACCGACCGGGCCTGGCGCGGCATCGGCGTGATTCCCAAGAGCGGCTGGCGGCTGAGCGAGGCTTATCGCGCCTTCGACGCCGAGGAGCGCTTCCAGATCTCCGGCATTCATACTGCAGGAGTCGCCGCTTTGCCGCTCCGGAGACGTGCTGCGCGGGGCCATCAAGCCGGCCGAGTGCGCGGCCTTCGGCAAGGAATGCACGCCGCGCCATCCGCTGGGCGCGACGATGGTCTCCAGCGAAGGCGCCTGCGCGGCTTATTACAACTACGGGCGGTTTTTGTCGGCGGAGGAGCTGGCCGGCGCGGGAAGTGGGCTGACGGGAGCGGCGAAATGTCTGAGATTCGAAGACCCGGCGTTCGCCGGATTTTTCCGAACTGGTCCTGCCCGCTGCCGCTCGCCGATTATCCCACCATCGTGATGGGCCACGGCGGCGGCGGCAAGCTGGGCAACGAGCTGGTCGAGCACCTCTTTCTGCCCGCCTTCCGCAATCCGGAGCTGGAAAACCTCGGCGACGCGGCAGTGCTTGATCTGCGGCGGCGGCCACGCTGGCCATGAGCACGGATTCGTTTGTCGTGCAGCCGTTGTTTTTTCCCGGCGGATCGATTGGCGAACTGGCGGTGAACGGGACGGTGAACGATCTGGCCGTCTCCGGCGCGGAGCCGAAGTTTCTGAGCGCCAGCTTCATTCTGGAAGAAGGCTTTCCGCTGGCGCAGTTGGCGGCGATTGTCGAGGCCATGGCGCAGGCCGCGGCCACGGCGGGCGTGCAAGATTGTCACCGGCGACACCAAGGTCGTCGAGCGCGGCCACGGCGACGGCTGCTACATCAATACGGCGGGCATCGGCCTGCTGCGGCCGGGAATTCACGGTCGGTCCGCATCGTGCCCAGCCGGGCGACGCGATTCTCGTCTCCGGAACCATCGGCGACCACGGCATGGCCATCATGAGCGTGCGCGAGGGCCTGGAGTTCGAGAGCCAGATTCGCTCCGATTGCGCGGCGCTGAACGGGATGATCGCCGAGGTGCTGGCGGCGGCCGGCGCGGCGGTCCACGCCATGCGCGACCCCACGCGCGGCGGCCTGGCCTCCACGCTGAACGAGATTGCGCAGGCCTCCGGCGTGGGCATGGAGATCGACGAACCCAGCCTGCCGGTGCGCCCCGAGGTGCAGTCGGCCTGCGAACTGCTGGGCCTCGACCCGGTCTACGTGGCCAACGAGGGCAAGGCGGTTTTCTTTGTCGCGCCCGAGGCCGCGGAGCAGGTGCTGGCCATTCTGCGCGCGCATCCGCTGGGCCGCGACGCCGCCCGCATCGGCCGGGTCACCGCCGAGCACAAGCGGATGCTGGTGGCGCGCACCGCGATGGGCGCCAACCGCGTGATTCCCACTCAGATTGGCGAGCAGTTGCCGCGGATTTGCTGAGGAATTCGATCTTGACGGATTGAGACTCCGTTGACACTCATCCGAGGAATAGATCGGAATCTCCAATCTTTTCCGCAAACAATCTGCTGGATGCTGGAAACTCTGCATGGTTTGTGTATCCGATTGCACAGCGTCTTGAGCCGCCGAGTGGAAGACTCCAAAAGAAGGAAAGGAGATTCGAGATGGGACTTATCATTCTGATCATTGTGCTGGTGCTGATCTTCGGCGGCGGCGGAGGATACTACGGCTACAGCCGCTGGGGCTACGCTGGCGGCGGAGGCATCGGGCTAGGCACCATTCTGGTGATCTTGCTGGTGCTTTATCTGCTGGGGTTTTTCCACTAGAACGCGGCACAATGGGCGCTCGTGTCTTCCGGGTCTCAGGCGCCAGGCCTGGATGCTTCGGCTGCGTGATGCGCAGGGTTCATCTTCGGATGCAGGGCAGTAATGACGGCATGAGGATTCTTTGCGATGACCGTCAGAAAGGCTCTGGCCGAGGACTCGGGCGTGCGGCGTCCGCCCTCCCAATGCTTGACTGCGTCCAGGCTGAAACCGAAGGTGTCGGAGAAGCGGGCCTGCGTCATCTTCAGCCGCTTGCGGATTCCCTTCACATCGACCTCGGCGGGCAGATGAACTTTGTAACCATCCGTATTTCCGGCCAAGAAGGCATCCACTTCATCCAGTCCGGCCATCAATTCATTGAATAAGGTCGTCATGAATTACCTCCTGTACTTCGTAAAGATTTCATCGGCGTGTTTGGCCGGTTCATTGCGCTCTTTTTGCGTCAGATTCTCTCTCTCGTTCTTGGCATAGGCCGCAATCAGAAAAACTGGAAACGCTTCGTTGCGCAGGATGTAAACTACACGCGCGCCTCCGCGCTTTCCCATTCCACCACGACCAACACGCACCTTGTGGAAGCCGCCTGTTCCTTGGATGACCTTGCCGCACTCTGGCTCTGCCGCCACCATCGCGACGATCCGCTCACGCTCCAACTCGGTGAAAATGGCTTCGGCATTCTTGAGGTAACCTGGCGTCTCGACGATGGTCTGCATCTTCTTTTGTACTCCAATGGACACCTTTTGTCAAGCGGTCCTAAAATTTGGTAGTGTCTCAGTTTGAAATCCTCAGCCCTTGCGCCGGGTCCGGGAGCGCGGCATACTGGATTCATGGCAAAACGACCGCGCGACCTGAATCAACTCGCTAAGCTGGTAGTGGACATTGCGTCTGGCGAGACGGAGGACTCCGTAAGCGAATCTAAACGCCATCCCTCGAAAGGACGAGCTGGAGGCTTGCGAGGGGGATATGCGAGAGCATCCCTACTCAGCCCAGAGCGTCGCTCTCAGATTGCTCAAAAGGCAGCAGAGACTCGTTGGAATAAGCCTTAGCGTGCTCCGGCTGCATCTGCATCTCCGGGCGAGGGGTTACAGATGCAACCGGAGGCGTCGGAACTTTGAAGTTCTTTAACGCCTCATTTAGTGCATCCTCAATTGGTTGCGTAATACAATCGGCTCCTTTCTGATCTAAACATTTAGCAGCCCATTCAGAGCACATTGCTTGCCACAATGTATCCGTTCCCACGACTAGCTTGTTCGCTGCAAACTTGATCCAGTCATGGTGGTCAGGGAGGTACATAGCTTGTGTGCAAGCATCATCAACATCGGTAAAGTTTCGGTTTATTCTTGCAGACAAGTGCAACCATTTTTGAATTTGTAGACTCTCGAACACAACTCGTTCCGGGGCATCCTCTCCCGGAAGATTGAGGCAGCCTGTACTTTCACCCTGATCCCCGTCCAAAAAGACGAATGTGGGACGGTCAAATCTGTTTTGAGATTTCATAATGCCGAGCGCCTGTCCAACTGAGGCGGCTCCAAATTTTGTGGTTTTGCAACGAAGTACGGTCTCGCGGCTGGCGCTCTTTTCAGCCAATATCTCCAAAACCATCCTCTCCGCACGCTCATCTTCCACATAAATATCGCATTCGTAATGGGGTACGTCATCCATTGTGGACATGGCGAATTCCGGAGTAATGCCATACAGAATCTTCTTTCCTTGTGAAGTCTGTGTGATCTGCGCTCTGGCCTCGACGGGCAGTTCGTCCAGAATATAAGGGGAATGTGTCGTAAGAACAATCTGCAATTCACGTTGGAGAGCCAAACGGGCAAGATCGCGCATCAGCCTTCTTTGGAATCGGGGATGCAGCGAACTTTCGACTTCATCAATCAACACAATGCTGTATTGCGGAATCTCAAGCTGCATTAGCTCAGCCAAGATGGTTTCCCCATTTCCTTGGTGCCATCCTGAATACACATTTCCTCCCTGTCCGAGAACGGGGACGGGGCGGAATTTGTCAGCGTCCAAGTAAGCCATCTTGGCCACCTCATATTCTCGTCCGGTGATTTGACTCAACCTCTCAAGACTGTTGTCATCAAGCGAAACGCAAGATTCCTCTTTGAATTGAGGATTTGCCAATTTGTAATATCCGGGCCGGGCGGAAATCGGCTGGATTCGGCTGAGATCGATCCAGACGACCTGACGCTCCGGACGCTCTTTATAACCACGCCAGCGAGACCCCGGTTTTCTCAGGCTCCCATCCATAGGAAGCGTCTGAAAACCCTGCCGAACCGAATACAGGATTTCTCCTTTTACTTGGTCCCATGCGGTGTCGGGGAAGTAGTCTGAAGCAAAAACAGCTTTCCTTGCCTGGACTCTTCTTCCTTGCATCTTGAAAGGCTTCGACTTGTATACGGAAGCTATAGCCTGCAACACCGTGCTTTTCCCTACGCCGTTCTCTCCGACTATGGCCATGATGGGGTAACGCAAGTCGAAGCGTTCTTTATTCCACCCGCGTACCTTGTCGATCTGAACCCACTCAAGGCGCTTTGGCCATCCCGAACCAGTTGCCCACTTGCCCGTAAGTCTTCTCATTTCTTTGCTATCTGTCATAAACGCCTCCAATGACCTCTTTGTGTCGCGCAAGTACGCCTCTAATCTCATATCAAGGCGCGATATTGATGTAACAGTATCGCATATGATATATTAAATCAAGCAATAAACGACTCAATTTCATTTTAGAGGCGTTATATTGAACTTTATGCTTGACAAAGAGGTGAGGATTCGATACTATTGGAAACATGAACAGATTGCCAATTGCGAAACGCGCCCAGATCATCCAGATGCTTGTGGAGGGAGCAAGCCTTCGCGCCACAAGCCGAATGGCGGACGTTTCAATCAATACCGTCACAAAGCTGCTCTTGGATGTGGCGGATGCTGCCCACTCCTACCATGACCAGTTCGTGCGGAATATGCGGTGCCGCCGGGTTCAAGCGGACGAGATTTGGTGCTTTGTCGGTGCGAAGCAAAAGAACGCCAGTCCTGTGCAAAAGGCTGACGGATGGGGCGATGTATGGACGTGGACAGCAATAGATGCCGATACCAAGCTATGCGTTGGCTATCTCGTTGGCGGACGGGATGGATGGTGGGCGCATGAATTCATGCAGGACGTTGCTAGCCGCATCCGTGGAAGAGTCCAACTCACGACAGACCAGCACCGCGCCTATCTTGAGGCCGTAGAGGACGCCTTTGGGGCAGACATTGACTATGCTCAGTTGCAGAAGATTTACGGCGCGTCCAACGAGCCTGAAACCCGTTATAGTCCAGCGAAGTGCATCGGCTGCGATATGAAGACGGTGAGCGGTGACCCAGACCCGGCCCACGTCAGCACATCCTATGTAGAGCGCCAGAATCTCACGATGCGGATGAGCATGAGGCGCTTTACCCGGCTCACGAATGCCTTTTCAAAGAAGATCGAGAATCATGCGGCTGCTGTGGCATTACATTTCATTCACTACAACTTCGCCCGGATTCATAAAACTCTTCGCATTACGCCCGCGATGGCCGCTGGAATCTCTGATCACGTTTGGTCATATGAGGAAATCGCCGGTCTGGCAAACTGAGACACTACCTAAAATTTGGTTCAGCCAAGCAACTCAAATGCCCGCCGGATGCGCTCCGGCAGCGCGGCAGGCTCGCCGGGAAGCTTGGAACTGAGTTCCAGGACGATGGCGGGCGGGGTGGCCAGCGCGTTGAAGGCTTCGCTCGTGGCTGGCCAATCGATGGTGCCGTCGCCGGGAAAGAGATGCTCGTCCTTGAGGCCGTGGTTATCGTGCGCGTGGACCTGAATGATGCGAGTGCCAAGCGTGGCGATGGCCTCCGGCACGCCGACGGTCAAGTGGGCGTGGCCGAGGTCGAGGCAGACGCCGATCCGGTCCAGGTGGCCGGTTTCGAGGATTTCTATCAGATGCCCGGGGGTGGTGGGTTCGCTGAGCAGGTTCTCCACCAGCAGACGCACGCCCAGCGGGCGGGCGAATGCGCCGAGGTGTTCGAGGGCGGTGATCGCGTGATCTACGGCGTGCGGCGACCATTCATCATGGCGCTCGCCCAAATGGACGACGAGGTTGCGGAAGGGGATTTGTTCGGCAGTTTCCAGGGCGCGTTTGATCTCGTCCATCGCCGCGATGCGGCGGCTCTTCTCCGCGTGCAGCAGGTTGACGGCGGGCGCGCCGGAGCGGCCCATCTCGCGGTCAGGATAGAGCGGGGCGTGCATCGACCAGGCGGTGAGCGGATTGGAGCGGAAGAAAGCGGCCAGTTCGGTGACGTGCTCGCGGCTGGTGTAGTCGAAGTGCTGGCGCGCGGCAAAGAGCTCGACCGCCTGCGCGCCGGATTGGGCGGCTAGCTCCAGCAGCCCAGCGTGCAGGCGCTGGTGCATGAAGAGGTGCGTCGACAGGACTCGCAGCTTGGCCACAAGATTCCTCCGCGCCCACCGGGCGCTGCTGCCATTGTCGCAGGGACGGGCATTCAGCGGAAAAAGGCGCCGTAAAGGGAGGTCGTTGCCGAGAGGTGCGTGACGGAGTTGCATCCTTGTCGATTTATGCAACAAAAAAGTATTTTTATATTCTGAAAACCAGCCGCAAGAACGTGCATAAAGTGAGCAAAAAAGAACAGATTTTTGTTCGTAGCCGAGAGAGTTTAATAATGGATTTGGTGTGAAAGACTGCCAAAACCGGGCAAAGAAAGGCGGTGGGCATCGGGCGCTCTCGTGAAGAGAGCCCGGCAAAATCGCGGAGGGAGCGGGGAATTCGGATGACGGAACAGATGCAAGCGCAGTTTGATCCGGCCGTTTTCCTGGCCCAGGCTGGGCTCGGGCGGAGGGTTGTGCAGGTCAAGCCCAAGCGGGCTTTTTTCTCGCAGGGCGATCCCGCCGACTGCGTCTTTTACCTGCAGAGCGGGCGCGCCAAGTTGACTGTGATCTCGAAAGAGGGGAAAGAGGCGACCATCGCGCTGCTCGCGGCGGGCGACTTTGTGGGCGAGGAGTCGATGGCCGGGACGCCAGGGTTACGCATGGCGACGGCGACGGCGATTGCCCCCTGCACGGCGCTCAAGATCGAGCGCTCGGAGATGATCCGCGTGATGCACGAGGAGCATACCTTCAGCGATCTGTTTCTCAAGTTTCTGCTGGAACGCAGCATGAGAGCCCAGGCGGACCTGGTCGATCAGCTCTTCAACTCCAGCGAAAAGCGGCTGGCGCGGATTCTGCTGCTGATGGCGGAGTTTGGCCAGCCCGGCGAACCGGAGACGCTGATTCCGAAGGTCTCCCAGGAGACGCTTG
>CAWFZU010000233.1:0-6535 GCA_963820195.1 uncultured Acidobacteriaceae bacterium
CCGCCCAGTATCAGCAGCCACACCCACAGCGCAAAGCGCAGCGGCCGGCGCGGGACGCGGGTGCTGACCAGCGTTCCAACAATGGATCCGGCGACGCCGCCCGTGATGAGGTGAATCAGCAACTCCGGATTCGAGGCGTGCGAGAACCAATGCGCGCCGCTGCCGATCAGCGAAACGAAAAAGCCGAAGGCGATATCCGTGCCTACCACTTGCGCGGGCAGCAGCGGCGTCAGGCTGAGCAGCGCCGCCGAGCCCAGAGCGCCCGCGCCGGCGGAGGAAAAGCCCACCTCGGCTCCCACCGGAAACATCAGCCACGAAAGCATGGAGCTGCGATCCCGCGCGTTGGCGTTTTGCCGCAGCGGACGAAAGGATACAACGATCTGATAGGCAGCGGTCGTCACCAGAATCATGCCCAGCAGCGCGTTCATCAGGTTCTGCGATCCGGCGTTCACCAGGTGTTTCAAGAAGAGCGAGCCGATGATCACGCCAGGGACTCCGCCCATCAGCATGAATCCCAGCGTCCGCCAGGCAACGTTGCGGCGCATGATCTGCGCAGGAACCAAAATCAATTTGACTGCCGTTGCAAACATCAATCCGATGCCGACGGCAATCGGCGCGGGAACTCCGAGAAACAATACCAGAACCGGCACAGTCACTGTGCCCGCGCCCACTCCGGTGAGCGCGATGAACAACGCAATGATGAATCCAATAAGGTACTGCATTCTCTCTCCTTCGCAACTGCCGGCTCGTCCTATTGCCTCGGTGCGGCTTCGATGTGAATGCCGCATTCAATCTTGCGGCCCGCCCAGCGTCCGGAGCGCGCATCGTTCGGATCCAGCGGAAGCGATGTACAAGGCTCGCAGCCGATGGAAGTGTAGCCGCGCTCATAAAGCGGCAGCAGCGGAATCGACAGCGATTCGCAGGCGTACCAAACGTCGCGCGTCGTCCACGCGGCCAGCGGCGCCAGCTTGAGCACCTGTTTGCCGCCGGGCAGCGTGAAGAGCGCCGACTCCTCAAGATTTGTCCGGCTCCTGGCCTGCTCCCTGCGCAGGCCGGTAATCCATACGCGGTATTCGGCAACCGCCTTGAAAAGCGGCTCAACCTTGCGCAGCTTGCAGCACTGATCCGGTGCGGATTGATAGAGTAGCCCGTGCTCCGCCTCCTGCTCGGCAACGGTGTGCACAGGCAGCAGGTTGATGAGATTCATTTGCCACTCACTCGCAATGCGGTCGCGATAGGCGTAAGTCTCGGCGAAGTGATAGCCGGTATCGAGAAAGAGAATCGGAATGCGCGCATCGAATTCCAGCGCCAGCTTGGCGAGCAGCACATCTTCGGCCTGAAAGCTGCACGTCAGGCATACATCCTGATTGCCGGTGATTTCGCGCGCAAGCGCGGAGCGCACATCGTCCAGCCTGGTCTTCACCTGCGCATGGATTTCCGTTGTGCTCATTAGAGGCCAGCCCTTTCCGAAGAGATGAAGATGCCCGCGCTGTGCAGGAGTTGATGAACGGCAGAGACTGCGCGAGTTGGATCGTTCGCGTCGAGCGCAATCTCCTGCCCTTCTGCGCGAGCAATCAACGCTCCGCCTTCATTCGCTTTCACAACCAGTGCAAGCAAGCCGGATTGAAGCTGCAATCGGGTAACGATCTCCAGCAGGCCGGGATGAAGAAGAAAGGCCTCATCGTCGGCTTCGATGCGAATGGAAACCACACCGGCTGAAAACAGGGAACGCTCGATGGAATCAATCAACTTGACTGGGCCGCTCACTTCGAGAATCGCGCCGCGATGTCCCCAGCGCGCGTCTCTTTCGCCAGCGGTTACAGGGCCCCATGCGTCCGCATGAAGGTGATCGCCCGCTGCCGCTATCTCTGTAGCCGCGGTGATCATGCCTGCCGCGACGGTGCTGTTGGTCTCGGCGTCGATCAGAATGAATGCGCCGGTCGAACGATTCTCGCCGTAGAGGTCGAGCGCTATCGGCCGCAGCAAATCGATGTTGACCACGCCGATGCCATTCATCTCCAGCGTCTCAGCAGCTTCGTGCGCCAGCGTGCCGATGTTGGTGCGATACTCCAGCGATGAAACAACTGCGGGTACCGTCTGGCTGGTGTGCTTCAGCAGATAGCGGCGGTTGCGCACAAGCGGCCGCGCATCCATCCAGACGAGCGCTGCCTGAATGCGCCTGGCAACGGTTGCCTGCGCTTGCGAGGAAACGATCAGATCGCCGCGGCTGATGTCGAGTTCTCGATCCAGAACCAGCGTGACCGATTGCGGCGCAATAGCTTCGTCAAGGTCGCCATCGAAGGTGACGATGCGCGCGATCTGCGCGCTTCGATTCGAGGGAAGCACAGTGATTTTGTCGCCGGGGCGTACCGTTCCTGAAGCAACCTGGCCGGCAAATCCGCGAAAGGTGTGATCGGGACGTAGAACCCGCTGCACGGGAAAGCGAAAAGGCTCTGTGCGCGTTTCGAGCGCCGATGGTAGCGACTCCAGAAGCTCCAGCAGCGATGGCCCCGTGTACCACGGCATCGCATCGGAACGATGTACGATGTTGTCTCCGGCAAGCGCGCTGACCGGCACGAAGCGAACTTCAACAGGGCTGCCGGTATCGGCTGCAATCTGATTGAGGACGGATGCGAAGTCCAGTTCGATGGCGCGGAAGGCCGCTTCGTCGTAGCCGATCAAATCCATCTTGTTCACCGCGACAATCACATGGCGCACGCGCAGCAGCGATGCAATATACGCGTGACGGCGCGACTGAATCAGCACGCCTTTGCTGGCGTCGATCAGCACCACAGCGGCATCTGCCGTCGATGCGCCAGTCGCCATATTGCGCGTGTACTGCTCATGGCCCGGCGTGTCCGCGATGATGAACTTGCGGCGCGGCGTGGAGAAGTAGCGGTAGGCCACATCGATGGTGATGCCCTGCTCACGCTCCGCGCGCAGGCCGTCGGTGAGCAATGCGAAATCAATCTGCCCTGGAGCCGTCGTTCCCTTCCCTTCAATGGAGCGTACCTGGTCTTCGTAGACTGACTGCGTGTCGTAGAGCAGGCGGCCGATGAGCGTGGATTTTCCATCGTCCACGCTGCCCGCGGTCGAGAAGCGCAGCAAATCTTTCTCGCGCTCTTCGGCGAGAAACTCGCCCACCGAAAACGGTTGTGCCATGATCGTCGCCATTTAGAAGTAGCCCTCCCGCTTCTTGATCTCCATCGACCCTTCCTGGTCGTGATCGATCACGCGGTTGGCGCGCTCCGATGAGCGAAACGAAAGCAGCTCGGCGATGATGGCGGGAATGGTGTCCGCCTCTGACCGAATCGCGCCGGTGCATGGACTGCAACCCAGCGAACGCAGCCGCGACTTGATCATCCGCGGCTTCTCTCCGAGCCGCGCGACAAAAGCTTGTTCAACAGGAAGCAGCGCATCGCCGCGCACATACATCGGCCGCTCTTTGGCGAAATAAAGATCGACTACAGGGATTTTTTCTTCGTGAATGTATTGCCAAACGTCCATCTCCGTCCAGTTGGAGAGCGGAAAGACGCGAATGCTCTCGCCGGGATGAACGCGGGCGTTGTAGAGATTCCACAACTCGGGGCGCTGGTTCTTCGGATCCCATTGACCGGCCGAGTCGCGGAAGGAATAGATGCGCTCCTTGGCGCGCGATTTTTCTTCATCGCGGCGCGCGCCGCCGAAGGCCGCATCGAAGTTGTAGTGGCGCAACGCATCCAGCAGCGCCTGCGTCTTCAGCAATCCGCAGCAGCGCTTGGTGTCGAGCGCGATAGGATTTGTTCCCGCCGCAATTGCGGCTTCATTACGCCAGACCAGCAGCTCCGCGCCAACGGAGCGAGCCATTGCATCACGGAAGGTGAGCATCTCCGCAAACTTGAAGCCGGTGTCCACATGCAGCAGAGGAAAAGGAATCGGCGCGGGATAAAAGGCCTTCTGCGCCAGCCGCAGCATGACGGAGGAATCCTTGCCGATGGAGTAGAGCATGACGGGCCGCTCGAATTCAGAAGCCACCTCGCGCAGAATATGAATGCTCTCAGCTTCCAGCAAGCGCAGATGGCTAAGGCGCCGGAGAGTGGGAAGGTCCGTCGGCGGCAATGTAGGAGATAGGACTTCGGCAACCGGCATGCATAACCTCTTTCAGTGAGTGATTCGCTGAAGGCCAATGCTGCGGGTTCGCACACCGGCTTTTCAGCAGGGGTGCGTCTTCTGATGAATTGCGAATGGGGAATCAGAGACTAGAGCATACACCCGTCGAAGATCATCGACAGGCAACAACAAAGCGCGGCTTTGGGAGGCGCGAACCATGTGTATTCTCATAGTACCAAGACAATTGGATAAATGCAATCCAAAATGATTTGTATTCAGAAAAATTGGAGCGCCGGGCGGGAATTGAACCCGCGTATACAGGTTTTGCAGACCTGCGCGTTAACCGCTTCGCCACCGGCGCCGAGTTCCAAACCAGCGTTGGCTACTTCTTTCCGTTGTCTTTGAAGTTCAGCGCAAAGTAGTAGTACGTGTACGAGTGGCTGGTTGTCACATTCGTCAGGAACTGGCCGCCGCCGAAGTAGCCGATGCCGCCGCCCAGGTTGAAGTGCTTATTGAGTTCATACCAGGAGTAGCCATCGATTTCCGCGCCCACATGGCGGCCGTGGTCGGTCTTGTTGGTCACGATCGCGCTGCCCGAGGTGTTGTAGATCGAGTCCAGCGCTCGAAGCCGCCCAAAAGTCCAGCCCCTGCGCCGTGAAGGTGAGCCGCCGGTGGGGCTCAACGGTGGCTCCCGCGCGCACCGCCTCAATGTTCTGCCAGCCGAACAGGTCGGTGATGCCAAAGCGGTCGTGGGCTGTCGGGTAGATCGTGTCGAAGGTGGTGTGCGTTGCGTTGTGCGCCGGATTGCTGTTGCCCGAGGCGTAGTCGTACTGGGTAAAGACGCGCGGCTTGGACGCCACATCGAGGAACTGGTATGCCGCGCCTGCCTGCGCCGCCCAGGCGTCGAATGCGTCTGCGGTCCCACCGTGCCGCCTTCGAAGATCACCTCGCCCCCGTAATCGAGCGCCGTGTGGGCTTGCGCCTTGAAGCGCACGCCACCAACCTTCTCGTTCTCCTTGCCGGTGGTCTTGGCCGACGGCCGGTTCCACGACCTCTGCCGGCTGCACGCGCCACAGGAAGAACGGCTCAAGGTTCGAGTGCGGCACAAGAAAATCATCGATGCGGCCGTAGGCTCCGTAGATGTTGTTGCCTTCCTGATGCGGGCTCACGCCATAGGCCTGCGGCACCACAGCCGAGGCGGCGAAGATGCCCAGGTGCTCGCGCTTCGCGTTCAGGTTCAGCACCGCCGCATCGTAGGAGCGGGCCTGGTTGCGCCACTCGGAGTTGGCGATGATGGTGTTGTTGTAGTTGATGAGCTGCCGGCCCACGCGCAGGCTGAACCAGTGCTTCTCGGGTGCGCCAATCTCGACGTAAGCCAGCTTCAGATCCCAGCGAACCGTGTTCGGCGGGCCGATCGGCGGGTTTTGGAAGCCTGCACGGGCGTCCTGCACCTGCGCCGTAACCCGCAGCCAACTGGGCGTATGCAGATCCACCTGGAACCGGAAGCGGTTCAACAGGTAGGAGTCATCGACCTTCGCTTTGAAGCTTGAATTGTCGTACGCCTCGTATCGGAACCGCTCCTCGGCCTGCAGATCGATCCACTTGGGCAGCTTTTGCGTCAAGATCGGTCGCCGGGGCAAAGTCGTGAAAGTCATAGGGCGCCGGGTTGCCGGTAGTGCGCCAGGCTGCGCCGTTCAGGAAGCTCAACGGGTTCGAGGCCGGCCCGGTGATGAATGCGCCATTGAACCCGGACGTCGCGTTTTGCGTGGTGATGTCGTCCTGCGCGGCCAGGGGCAGGCCGGCCGCTATAGCAAGCAGAAAAACCACAGCCGAGATCGATAGCGGCAACCGGCGCAGAGAAGCAGAGATAACAGCATAAAGAGCTTTTGGCACTTTGGATTCTCCTTTGAATTTTGAAGGCTGGATGGGTTGGTATATCAGGCCCCGGCCCTCATGAGGCGGCTGACCTTTATCTACAGGAGGGCAGACAACACGAGCAATATGCCGTTTCCGGTCTGCTCAGTGAGCGGCCAGAGTCCTCAAACAAGTGCGCGGCGATGGGTGCGGAGACGGGCATCTTATACTCGCAGAATCAATGTGTGCGCTTCGATTGGAATCGACAAAATCGCGGACAGGCCAGCGGGCGCTAGCGGAGACAGCAACAACACGCGAATTTGATCAAGAAAGCTTTCATCTCGTGAGCAACTCTGTTTTTCAACTTAAACAACATTCAGATTCTTGTCAATACGAGACACTTGACTTTCACGCGACCCTCCCATAATATTTCTATATGCAAGGTCAGCTCTGTTGTCGCCGCTGTACATCGCTTCGCGCGCAGAGGTGACCTGGGTCTAAAAGTTCAGATCGAATCCACGTTTCCCCGATGCCCGCGATGCAGCCTTAGCTGCCGCGGGTTTTCTGTTTTCAGCGAAGAGGATCAATGAGT
>CAWFZU010000234.1:0-19607 GCA_963820195.1 uncultured Acidobacteriaceae bacterium
AGGATGGTGGGCGGCTGGAAGGGCTTGTTGCTCACGCCGGTCGACCGCCGCTTCAAGAAAGAAGGAGCGGGGACCGAGGTTCCAATCCACATTGAGGGCACGCGCGAGGAGTCGAAGTTTGGAATAGATTTTGACCGGAAGTAAGCAGTTTCTACTCCATCGATGAGTGATCTCCCGTAGGAATAGAGAGAGCAGCATGGTTCCCTTGGCCAGCACCGGCGTGATAGCTTCACTTTCAGCGCCATTGCTGAATCTGATCTCGGCGGAAGGCAAACAAGGAGGAGGTCAATGCAAACAAAAGCAGTCTGGCGAGCCGCTCTGGCCATATTTCTGGGGGCCGCAACACTTACCGCGGGCGCGCAGCTCGCGCCCCGCCATCCCGCTCGCCATCTTGCCAGCGCCCCCTCCACCGGCGAGCGCGACTGGTGGAAGGACGCCGTCATCTACGAGATCTACCCGCGCAGCTTTCAGGACTCCAACGGCGACGGCATCGGCGACCTGAACGGCATTACCACGCGGTTGGACTACCTGAAGAAGCTGGGCATCGACGCGATATGGCTTACTCCCTGCTATCCCTCGCCGCAGGTGGACTTCGGCTATGACATCTCGGACTACAAGAATATCGACCCGCAATATGGCACGCTGGCCGACTTTGACCGACTGGTGGCCGAGGCCGGCAAGCGCCATATTCGCATCCTGATGGATATGGTGATGAACCACACCACAGATCAGCATCCCTGGTTCCTTCAATCGCGCTCCTCGCGCGCGAATCCCTATCGCGACTGGTATATGTGGCGCGATGGCAAGGGTGAGACGGCGACCGACAAAGGCGCGCCTCCCAATAACTGGGAGTCGCTCTTCGGCCACTCGGCCTGGCAGTGGGACGCGGCTACGCGGCAGTATTACTACCACCGGTTTTATATCCAACAGCCGGACCTGAACTGGAACAACCCCAAAGTCCACGACGCCTTCAAGGAGATCATCAGCTTCTGGCTCAAGCGCGGGGTGGCCGGCTTCCGCTTCGACGCGGTCACCGCGCTCTATGAAGACCCCAGCCTGAGCGACGAGGAGATACTCAAGGATCAGGACGGCAAGCCGCTGATCAACGCCTACGGCGATCCGGTGCTGAATGACTCAGAGACCGACAACCTTCCCGGCGTGCATCTCGTGATGCAGGAGATGCGCGCTCATGCGGACACCTTCAGCTCGGCGGCCTTTCCCGGCACGCGCATACTGATCGGCGAGACCTATCTGCCCAACATCGCCGAGCTGGCCAAGATGTACGGCCCGCTCGGCAAGCCGGAGTTTCACCTGCCGATGGACACGCAGGTGGCCTTCATCAATAAGTTTGATGTGGCTGCCTTCCGCGCCAGGTTGAATGACGTGGAGACCGGGATCGGCGATAACACGCCGCTGCTGCTCTTCGATAACCACGACAACCCGCGCGTGCAGGCCCGCTATGGCGACGGCATCCACGACCTCGATATTCAGCGCGCACTGGCGACGGTTTTGTTCCTGAGCCGGGGCGCGGCGCAGTTCTATTACGGCGACGAGATCGGCATGATAACCACGCCGCCTACGCGCAAGCAGGATGTGAAGGATCCCATCGGCATTACCGGCTGGCCGCGTGAGAAGGGCCGCGACGGCGAGCGCACGCCGATGCAGTGGGACGGGAGCGCCAATGCCGGCTTCTCCAAGGCGAAGCCCTGGCTGCCGGTGCCGCCCAGCGCATCCGCGATCAACGTTGTCGCCGAGAGCCGCGATTCCAACTCGCTGCTGGCTTGGTACGAAAACGTAATCCGCCTCAAGAAGACGATACCCGCCTTGGAGCGCGGTCGCAACACCATGCTGGATACGAAGAACGACAAAGTCCTGAGCTGGATGCGTAAGGCTCCGGGCGGCCCTCCGGTGGTGGTCTCGGTGAACTTCACCGCCCAGCCGCAGACGGTCAGCTTGAGCGTTCCCGGCTTCAACGGCAAGCTAAAGACGCTGCTGAAGACTCCCGGCGCGGCCGATCCCGACTTGCTTAAAGCAATTCAACTGGGGCCGTACGGCGTTTACGTTGGCAAGATTTTGCAGCGGTAAATCCGATGACATGGCTGAAGCCACGCCCGTTCAATTCCGCCCGCCAGACGAGCCTTAATCCCGCTCCTGTATAATTCACCGTTGCCTCAAAATGTGGCAACGGAGGCTTTGAATGGACCCAATGATTCTGATTCCCGTGGGAGCCGTGGCTCTCGTCGTTCTCATCATTTTCCTCAGCAGCTTCTTCACCGTCAACACGGCGGAAGTGGCCGTAATCACGCACTTCGGCGAGTTCAAGCGGATTGCCACTCCAGGCTTGAACTGGAAGTTGCCGTTCTTCGATGCGGTAGCCGGCGTTGTGAGTCTGCGCGTCAGCCAGATTTCGCTGACCATGGAGACCAAAACCAAGGACAACGTCTTCGTCACCATTCCCATCTCGGTGCAGAATCGCGTGCGCCCGGAGAAGGTTTATGACGCTTTCTACAAGCTCTCCGACCCAACGGCGCAGATCAAGAGCTACGTCGAGCAGGTGATTCTTGGTCACGTTCCCGGCATGACGCTGGATGAGGTTTTCGCCTCGCAATCGAGCATCGCCGCCGCCGTCAAGCAGGAGCTCGACGCCGACATGGCCACCTTCGGCTTCGAGATTGTCAATGTGCTGGTCACCGACATCGTTCCCGACCAGAAGGTCAAGTCGGCGATGAACGACATCAACGCCGCCCAGCGCGAGCAGGTGGCCGCTAACGCCCGCGGCGAGGCGGAGAAGATTCTCGTCGTCAAGAAGGCCGAGGCCGAGGCTGAGAGCAAAGCGCTGCAAGGCCAGGGCATCGCCAATCAGCGCAAGGCGATCATCGAAGGCCTGCAGGTCTCCATCGAGCAGTTCCAGAAGGTGGTGGACGGAGCCTCTTCGCGCGACGTCATGCAGTTGGTGCTGGTCACGCAGTACTTCGACACGCTAAAATCCATCGGCGAAAACGACAAGACTAATACGCTGTTTCTGTCTCATTCGCCTGGCTCCGTCAAGGAAGTCTCAGATCAGATTCTTGAGTCGATGCTGATCGCGGGGAGTGCGCGGAGTTAGTTCATCCGGTTTCCGCCATGCTGTTCATCCCCATCCTGGCGGCGAGTTAGCCGCCAGGACAGGCGCGGGATCGTACAGATTTTGCAGTTCATTGCCCCTGTACGTTCCCGGAGCCGGATTCCGCGCCGGTACTAATTCAGAACCTTGACAATCAGGTTCATCTTGACGGGGATGGGCTGATTGTCCAGTTTGGCCGGGCGGAATTGGAATTTACGCACTGCATTGACTACGGGATCGTTCAAGACTGGGTCATCTGATTGGACAACCTGTAAGTTCTGAGCTTTTCCCCTCTCGCTGATGTTCAGCTTGAGAACAACGTTGGAGGCTTGCGGGCTCCCAACGATCCCTCTGCTAGTCAGGTCGAAATTGGGAGCATAAAGAATCTCTGCCGGCGTTGTCATCGACGTGGCCAGATGGCTGTTGTAGGTTGGGACGGTTGCGTTGGTCGCGGGCTGGCTTGCAACTGCGACCGCTGCAAACATCACGGTGGATAGCAGAGCGCTTGCTTCGAGAATTCGGCGCATATTCGTTCCTCCTACTCAATTCGACGCAATTCTCTCCAATTTGGTATTGTTTCCTCCGCTTGAGAAAGAGCATGCAAGCAGGGTTAACACCGGTCAAATTCCTGTGACGCAAGGATTTGAAAAGGTTGTGATGAGTAAAATAATTCTGGAATTGGCGGCCCGGGTTTCTTTGTGAGTTGCCGCCCATCCAGCCAGGAATTCCGGCGAGCAATCACGTGAATTGATTGAGATGGCAACGATCCGAAAAAATCGTATTGTTCAAACCGAGGGCGTTGGGACGGTTGCCGAGAGGTGGAGTTTTACAATCTGTATGCCGGAAGATACTCGGACTAAAACGCAGCACAAAGAAAAAGGAAAAAAGTAAGAGATAATCTCGTGAATCGTCGCTCGTTCATGCAATCCGCTGCCGTGCTTGCCGCTCCACTGACGACCTTACCGAGAGCAGTGGCGCAGGCTGGCCCCGGTGAGTTGAAATCTGTCTTTGGGCGGCAAGCCTCGCATCCCGCATACGGCGCAGGATGTGAGACAGACAGCCTCTGTGTAACTCACACTGACCCTGTAATCACTGCAAAGTGAGTGAGGAAATTCCGGATTGATGGTCTGTTTCAGGAAGCCATTTGCAGCAGTTCCTGCTCGGCTCGCAGCCAATCCTGCTCCGCGTATCCATCGGTGTAGCCGCGCTGCGCCCAATACTTCTGTGCAAGCGCTTCGATTTCAGAGCGCGAGGGCATGGCCAGCCTGGGAGGCTGAGCAACTTTCTCTTTCCTGGTTGCGGTTTTGCGCGGTTTCGCTGTAGCCTTAGTTTTCTTCACGGTATCTGCCATTGTGTATTACCTCCGTTGGATTTGCCTCCAACACGCGGGGCATCATCTTCATCATACAGCGAATCTTCTATAAAAGCTATCTTATGAAGCGACAGGCGCATCCCTTCAGTGATCAGACGCTGCGATTTTCATCATCCTGCAATATCTGCGCAGAGCATTTTTCGCCGGAGAATTCCGGAGGAACGCGATACTCTATCCGTATGCGGCTCACCGATCATTGCTATGCGATTACCGGACTGGGATACTCGTTGCCCTGGTGCGTCAATGCCGGGTTCATCGTCGGCTATGAAACGACTTTGATAGTAGACACAGGTGGGAACACACTCGCCGCGCAAACCATTCACGGCTATGCTTGCGTCGCGCGGCCCGGTAACAAGCTGCGCGTCATCAATACCGAGAAGCATTTCGATCACATCGGCGGCAACGGTTACTTTCGCGAACTGGGAATTGACGTGTGGGGCCATGCGGGGATCACGCGCACGCCCGATGAATTTCAAGCGGAGATCGCCGAGTTCAACGATGCTATTCCCGACCCCGCGCGCCGCGCTCGCCACGAGGCGCAGGCCTTTTTTTATCGGACCAATCTAACCAATCCAAACTGCCCGATTCACAATGAGACCACCTTCGATCTGGGCGGCCTGAAGGCCGAGATACTGCTCACCCCCGGACATACAGCGACAAATCTCTCGGTGTGGGTTCCAGAAGAGGGCGTCTTGTATTGCGGAGACTGCGTGGTGCGTGAATATCTTCCGAATCTGGACGCGGGCAGCAGCGCAGACTGGCAGCAGTGGCTCGAATCGCTGGATCGGATCGAACGGCTCAAGCCCAGCTTCATCGTCGGCGGCCATGGCCCGGTCTCAAACGGCAACGAGATTCCAGAGGCGATTGATTCGCTACGCAAGGTGCTCCGCGAAGCCATCGCGCGCGGCTTTTCGCCGACCGCTCGCCCTTAGTTTTTTTCAATGAGCTAAATCGCTGTTGACTCGAAATCTGGCTTCCTCTATCGACTCTGGCCGCTTGCCCTATCGTAGCCAGCCGTGATTGACTGAGTTCCGAAGGCGGACTCGACAGAATGGCATACATCCTTGCACTCGATCAGGGCACGACCAGCTCCCGCGCGATTCTCTTTGACGAGGCGGGCGCGATTGCCTCGACGGCGCAGCATGAGTTTGAGCAGTTCTACCCGCAGGCCGGCTGGGTGGAGCACGACCCCACGGAAATCCTGACCAGCCAGCTCGCCTGCGCGGTCGAGGCGCTGGGCCGGGCCGGCGCACTGCCCAAAGACATTGCCGCCATCGGCATCACCAACCAGCGCGAGACGGTGATTGTTTGGGAGCGCGCCACCGGCAAGGCGATTCACCCGGCCATCGTCTGGCAGGACCGCCGCACCGCCGTGCAATGCGAGGCGCTGCGCGAAAGCGGTGTCGAAGAGGCGGTCTCCGCCCGCACCGGCCTGGTACTGGATCCGTATTTTTCCGCGACTAAAATCGCCTGGATTCTGGACAAAGTCCCCGGCGCGCGCGCACGGGCTGAGCGCGGCGAACTGGCCTTCGGCACCGTGGACAGTTGGCTGATCTGGCACCTGACCAGCGGGCAGCGCCACGTGACCGACGCGACGAATGCATCCCGAACGCTGCTCTTCAATATCGTCAAGGGCGAGTGGGACGCGGAGCTGTTGCGCATCTTCAACATCCCCGCCAGCCTGCTGCCGGAGGTGGTCTGGTCGAGCGAGCGGGTGGGCGAGGTGACCACGACCCTCGGCCTGGGTGGCGTGACCATTGCGGGAATCGCCGGCGACCAGCAGGCGGCGCTCTTTGGGCAGTTGTGCTGGCGGGCGGGCGAGGCCAAAAACACCTATGGCACCGGCTGCTTCCTCTTGCAGAACATCGGCACCGGAGTGGACGGCAATGGAACTGGATTCGTGCGCTCGAAGCACCGGCTGATTACCACCCTCGCGGCCAGCGCTGAGCATCGGCTGGAGTATGCGCTGGAAGGCAGCATCTTCATTGGCGGCGCGGTGGTGCAATGGCTGCGCGACAACCTCAAGCTCATCGGCTCTTCGGCCGAGGTGGAGGCGCTGGCGGCTAGCGTGCCGGACTCCGGCGGAGTGGTGTTTGTGCCGGCGTTCGTGGGGCTGGGCGCGCCGCACTGGGACCCGCACGCCAGCGGAATGCTGATCGGCCTGCGGCCGCGGCACCACGCCGGGCCACATTGCGCGGGCGGCTCTGGAGAGCATCGCCTTCCAGGTGGCCGACGTGCTGGAGGCCGTCCAGAGCGAGACGACGCCGCTGGCTGCGCTGCGCGTGGATGGCGGCGCGGCGGTGAACAATCTGCTGATGCAGTTCCAGGCCGACGTGCTGGGCGTGCCGGTGGTGCGTCCGCAGGTGACGGAGACGACCGCGCTGGGCGCTGCCTACCTGGCCGGCCTGGCGACGGGCTTCTGGGCCAACTCTGAAGACTTGCGCGCCAAGCGGCAGAGCGACACGCGCTTTGAACCGAAGATGGACTCCGCCGAACGAGCCGAGCGCCGCGGACGCTGGCAGCGAGCCGTCGAGCGGGCGAAGGGCTGGAGCGCGTGAGCAGAGGCTAACTTCGTTGGCGGAGAGCAGAGTGAACGCGTTACGCCAACTCCACCTCAATCTTCTTGGCATCGGGCTCCAGCTTGGTAATTTTGAAGCTGCGGATCTGGCCTTCGCTGAGCGCTTCGGGCTTCGCTTGAGCGGCGGGGGCGTTGCCTTGCCAACGGGCTTTCAGCATCGATGAGAGGCTTGACATATCGGGCTTGGCTACAGCTTCCGCTTTGGCCTTGGACTTCGACTTTGGCTTCGGCTTCGAGGATGCGGCCGCCGCTTCAGTAGGAACCGAAGTCGCAGTAGCCGCACTGCTCTGGCCAATGCGGCAGATGGCGCGGATGCCGTCGCCCAGCTCGACATGGATTAGGCTCGGAGATTGCCCGATGACCCGGCCGGAGACGGTGTCGCCAACTTTGTGTTCGGCGATGTACTCGTCGATCTCGGTGGGAACAAACAGCTTCATGCTGAGCTTGATCTGGCGCTTTTCCGGGTCGATGGCCAGGACCTGCGCCTTGACGATCTGGCCCGCGCGCAGCACATCCGAGGGGTGGTTGAGGCGGCGCTCTGCGGTGATTTCGCTGATGTGGACCAGGCCTTCGACGCCGTCGGCCAACTGCACAAAGGCGCCGAAGTTCATCAGCTTGGTGACGGGGCCTTCGATCTGCGAGCCGACGGGGAAGTTGCGCTGCGACTTCGGTCCAGGGGTCGATGAGCGTCTGCTTTAGTCCGAGCGAGATGCGGCGCTCCTCGGGCTTGATGCCGAGGATGACTGCATCGACGCGGTCGCCCTGCTTGAGCATGTCGCTGGGGTGGCGGAGCTTTTTGCCGTAGGACATCTCTGAGATGTGGATGAGGCCTTCGATGCCGGGTTCGATCTCGACAAAGGCGCCGAAGTCGGCCAGGCGGGTGACCGTGCCGGTGATGCGCTGGCTGGCGGCGAGGCTCGACGGTTTGCCAGGGTTCGGGCTGAAGCTGCTTGAGGCCGAGCGAGATTTTTTGGGTTCCGGGATCGATTTTGAGGATTTTGAGCTGGAGTTCCTGGCCGACGGCGAGCACGTCTTCCGGGCTTGGTGACGCGGATGTGGGAGATGTCGCTGACGTGCAGCAGGCCGTCGATGCCGCCCAGGTCGATGAACGCGCCGTAGGGCATGATGCTGCGGACCGTGCCCGTGACCGTGTCGCCCTCCTTCATCGCGCCGCGGCGGATTTCGGTGAGGCCGCGCGCCTGCTCTTCAAGAACCACGCGCCGGTCGACGACGATATTTTCGTCGGTGACATCGAGCTTGGTGATGCGGCAGGTGATCTGCGTTCCCACCAGCTTTTCCAGCTCCGCCGCGTCCTTGGTTCCGCTGCGGCTGGCGGGCATGAAGGCGCGGACGCCCACATCCACGGAAACGCCGCCCTTGATTACCTCAGTGACAGTGCCGACGACAGCCAGCTTCTCGGCGAAGGCGGTCTCCAGCGCCGACCAGTCGCGTGGCTGCGCCACCTTGAAGCGCGAAAGCTCGTAGTAGTGCTCCTCGTGGCGTCCAGTGACCGAGACCGGGAAGCTGTCGCCGGGCTTGACTGCGTCGGCGTTGTTGTCGAAGGCCGAGCGGGGCAGCACGCCCTCGGTCTTGTAGCCGATGTCGAGGAAGACTTGCTCAGAGGTAAGCGAGACGACGACGCCCTTGAGCTGCCGTTGGCCAGGATCGCCGCGGTGCGAGTGGCTGCGCTCGAAGGCGCGGAGCTGGTCGGCGAAGGACTCCTCAGGCTCCTCGATGGGCTTGGCTGCGAGCGCGGGAGCTGGCTCGACGATTGGGGCGACAACAGGCTCAGGCTCGGCGATAGGCGGGGCGACCGGCTCAGCAACTGGCTCAGGGACAGGCTCAACGGCGGACTCAACGGCTGGCTGAGGCGCGGCTTCTTCGACGGCCTCGACGGCTGGCTCTAGCGTGGCTTCGGGGGTGGGCAGGGTTTCTTCGTTGATCTCGTTTGTCATATCGGTCTACTCCTTCATTCTCCCATGATTGGGCGGTGTAAGGCATGAGCTGTATTGGATACACTGATTACGGTATGGAAATCCGCTCTGGAAACGAAATCCGCGAAGCGTTTCTGCGCTTTTTTGAGTCGAAGGGCCACCGCCGCGTGCACTCTTCTTCGCTGGCGCCCGTCAACGACCCGACACTGCTCTTCACCAACGCCGGGATGAACCAGTTCAAGGACGTTTTTCTGGGAGCCGAGAAGCGCGACTACTCCCGCGCGACGACGTCTCAAAAATGCGTCCGCGCGGGCGGCAAGCACAACGACCTGGAGAATGTCGGCTTCACGCGCCGCCACCACACCTTCTTCGAGATGCTCGGCAACTTCAGCTTCGGCGACTACTTCAAGCGCGAGGCCATCGCCTACGCCTGGGAGCTGGTCACCAGCCCGGAGTGGTTCGGCATACCCAAGGACCGGCTCTACGTGACCATCTTCGAGGGCGCGGAGGGCGTACCGCGCGACGACGAGGCCGAGGGCTACTGGATCGAGGCCGGCGTACCCAAAGAGCGCATCCACGAATACGGCCTCAAGGACAACTTCTGGCAGATGGGCGAGACCGGCCCCTGCGGCCCCTGCTCGGAGATCTTCTACGACATGGGCATCGAAGCCGCCGAGACCCGGGAGTTGATCTACCCTTCGGCCAGGATGAGGCCCGCTACGTGGAGATCTGGAACCTGGTCTTCATGCAATTCGACCGCTCGGCAGTAGTGGACCCCGCCACTAAAACGACAACCTACACCCTGACTCCGCTGCCCAAGCCCTCCATCGACACCGGCATGGGCCTGGAGCGCGTAGCCGCCGTGCTGCAAGGCAAGGTCTCCAACTTCGAGACCGACTTGTTCACGCCGTTGATAGTGACGGCTGCGGAGTTGACCGGAGTCACCAGCCTGGCGGAGTTATCGGAGTTAGCGGAGCTGGCGGCAGCGGAGTCAGTGATGGCGAAACCGGCTATCGCAGCGAAGCTGAGCGAAGTTCGTGGGCAATGCGAGCCTGCGCATCATCGCCGACCACGCCCGCGCCGCTACATTCCTAATCAACGACGGAGTGCTGCCGTCGAACGAAGGCCGCGGCTATGTACTGCGCAAGATTTTGCGGCGCGGGATTCGTCATGGACGGCTCCTCGGCCAGGAGCAGCCGTTTCTCTACCAGATGGTTTATGCTGTGCGCGATTTGATGCAGGGCGCTTACCCGGAGTTAGCTGATTCTGCTGTTCGCGTGGCCAAGGTGGTTGAAGCGGAGGAGAAGCAGTTTGACCGTGTGCTGAAGATCGGTGTTACCCGGCTGAACGACGAGCTTCAAGGCAGTTTCACCGGCGAAAAAGCCTTCCACCTCTACGAAACCTTTGGCCTGCCGCTGGACTTCATGGTCGATGCGGCCCGCGATGCTGGCGTGAAATTCGATGAAGCTGGCTTTGAGGCCGCCCGCGCCGAAGAACAAGCCCGCGCCCGCGCCAGTTGGAAGGGCGGCAGCCAGAAATCCGCCAGCCCCGCTTATCGCGAACTGCCAAAGACCGATTTCCTCGGCTACAAGCAGCTCACCGCAACCGGCGCTGAAGTTCTGGCCATCGTGAAAGACGGCGTGGGCGTTCCCGCCGCCAACGCCGGCGATCTGGTTGAGGTCGTGCTGGATCAGACCAGCTTCTACGGCGACTCCGGCGGGCAGACGGGCGATACCGGCTGGTTCACTTCGCCGGACGGCAACACGACCGTCGCCGAAATTCAAGGCTGCGTGCTGCCGGTGCAGGGCGTGCGCGCGCACAAGGCTCTGCTCAAGCAACATCTGGCCGTGGGCGACCACGTCCGCACCGTCGTCGATCGGCGAGCGCCGCAACGCCATCCGCCGCAACCACACCGGCACTCACCTGCTCCACGCGGCGCTGCGCCAGGTCCTGGGCACGCACGTGAAGCAGGCCGGCTCGGCGGTCCATCCGGACCGGCTGCGCTTCGACTTCTCTCACTTTGCCCAGGTGGCCGACGAGGAGCTGGAGGAGATCGAGTCCATCGTCAACCGCGAGGTGCTGGCCAACGCCGACGGTCGATCACCATCGAGGACGTGCCCATCGACGTGGCCGTCAACGAGTACCACGCCATGGCGCTCTTCGGCGAGAAGTACGGCGACAAGGTGCGCGTGGTGAAGCTGTCGGACGGCTTCTCGACCGAGCTTTGCGGCGGCACGCATACCGCGCGCCACCGGCGAGATCGGCCTCATCAAGATTGTCAGCGAAGGCTCGGTCTCCTCCGGCGTGCGCCGTCTGGAGGCTATCAGCGGCTTTGGCTCTCTGGACGCCTTCCGCCAGGACTTCGCCGTGGCGCAGATCGCCGCGCAGCTTGCTCCCGCTCCCGAGGGCAGCAGCCTTCGGAGGCCTTCCGCGCCAAGCTGGCCGCGCAGGAAGACGAACTCAAGCGCCTGCGCCGCGAACTGGAAGAGGCGCGGATGAAGTCCGCCGCCGGCGCTCTGGACGAGGCGCTCAGCCGCGCCGTCGAGGTGAAGGGCGTGCGCCTGGTGACGCTGCGCGCCGACTCGCTGGAGCGCGGCCAGTTGCGCACGCTCGTCGACAACCTGAAGCAGAAGCTGGGCGAGGGCGTGGTGGTGCTGGCCTCGGCGCAGCCGGAGGGCAAGGTCGCCCTGATCGCCGGAGTCACGCCGGGCCTCATCAAGCGCATCCAGGCCGGCAAGCTGGTCGGCGCGGTGGCCAAGCTGGTGGGCGGATCGGGCGGCGGCAAACCCGAGATCGCCGAAGCCGGCGGCAAGGAGCAGGCGCAGATCGACGCGGCTCTCCAGGCGACGGCGGGGATTGTCGGGGAGTTGCTGGGATAAGAACCTGCGGTGCGGCAGACGCGCTTGCGCGCCATGGGGTTAATGCTTTCCCAGGTCTAAAAATCCAGACCTGGGGCACCCAAGCGCTAATGGGTCAACACAAGGGCTGCTTCCGATCCGGAAGCAGCCCTTGGTCTTGGTAAGCGGGAGGTTATTTGGTGCGTACAGAGTAAGCCACGCCGATGGAGAAGATGGGGTAGACCTGCAACGGATTCAGATCCTTCCTCCACTTGGCGAGCTGATCATTCAGGTTGCCTTGCGCCGTGGGGTCGGTAGCCATATTCACGCAATTGGCACCATTGTTGTCGCATGCCCAGCCTTGCAGTTGCATATTGATCGTGGGCACGCCAGTGAAGGCAGCGCCGATCTCAAAGGGGAAGGAGAGATGCCCGAAGAGCAAGTCATTGCGCTTGCGGGGAATCATGTTGCCCCAGCCGGTGGTGAGCGTGAAGGCCTGTTTGTGGGTGTTCAGCCCCAGGTTGGCGTTCACCTGGAAAGGATCTGTCGCTTCTGTTGCCGCATCTGGATAGTAATCATAACCATTCAGAGAAAAGGATTTTCCGGGTTGAGGGGTGGCGGTGGCCGTAATTCCATTCTGGTTATAGAAGAGCATTCCGGGGCTCACGCGAAAGCCCAACCGCGGTATGGGGTAGTAGTCCAGCGAGACGCCGGCGGTGGCCATATTCACCTTGCCGTTCAGGTTAAAGCCGTTGGTGGAGATGTTATTGTTCGTGTAATCAAAGAAGTTGCCGGTGCCGCGCAGGTTCAAAAAGCGGTTCACGTTGGTAGCAGTCTGAAGATTGACGCCCATCAGCGACATTCCGCCGCCAAAGGCGACCGCAGAAAACGGTTTGAGTTGAACCTCGGCCTTCCGGGCCTTCTTGGCGGCCTTGGCGTTGGCGGCCTTGGCAGGGCTGGCAGCGGGTTTTGCGGTGGACGGGCTATTGGGCGTGCTGGGCGACTGGCCGGGGAGGATCGAAGTCGCGGCGAGAAGGAGAAGTGGCAGAAAAACTGCGGCTGGCTTCACGATATGTGTCCTCCATAAAGAAGTGAGAACCCTGGCAAAGTGTTGATCTTTGCTCATAGTGTCTGGAGCCGGGAATGCGTAACAACCAGAGACATCAGCCGTGCGACAAAGCCCTCAAACTGGGCGTTCGCAGAATGCTACCACGAGTTGAGACTCAAAGAACACTGATTTTTCGGACTTTGTGAAAAAAAGAGTAACGGGAGTAATCTAGCGGACGGCACTGGCGGAGCCGGGAAAACCTATTTGTTTTCGTTGCCGGTGAGGCGGAAGGTGATGGTGCCCCAGAAGGAGCGGGCGCGCATCTGCACCGGCAGGTGGCGCTCGTCGTCGGTGTACCAGATCCAGATGTTGCCGCGATTCTTGACCACTCCGGTGTCGGCGGTGGGTTGGACGCGCAAGGTTTTGAAGACGCCGAGCGGGGTTTTGATCACCTCGCGGCCTTCCACCTTCATCGTCACCGGGACGATGTGCATCGCGTCCACTACCAGAATCACAAAGTTGTGGCCCAGTGCGATGGGCTGCGACGCAGCGTAGTAGACGCCGGTGAGCAGGTCGGTGACGCAGCCGGGGACGGGCGATTCCACCACCTTGCTCAGTCCGGTGACGAGGTTCTTTTCGTTGAGGATAGAGTGCTTCTGGGCGTAGTCGATGTGCAGTGTCGAGCTGACCTGGCGGCGGCCCTCGACG
This sequence comes from uncultured Acidobacteriaceae bacterium, assembly GCA_963820195.1. Classification (GTDB taxonomy): domain Bacteria; phylum Acidobacteriota; class Terriglobia; order Terriglobales; family Acidobacteriaceae; genus Telmatobacter. Next base: position 13,581 of record CAWFZU010000234.1, read on the forward strand.
GTCTGCTTGTTGAAGTTGTCGGTGCAGCCTCCGGCGCGATCAAAGCTGGACTGGAAGCGGTCGCTGAGGTGATAGATGAGGTTGATGGCGCCGCTGGTGTCCGCGCTTGCGGTTAGGTTCTCGCGTGGGCCGTCCGCCTCAAAACGCACCACCGCGACCCCGGCGGGAAAGACCCGCCAGTCAACCTCGTAGGTGAGGGTCTGTTTGATCGGAAAGCTGAAGCCGGGGCGCGGGGGCGGGAGCGTCTGCTGGGCGTAAGCCACGGCGGCTAGGACGAGCGCGCCAAGAATTGCGATTGTGATTGAGCGCGTCTTCACCGGCGGGCTGGCTCCTTGCTGTGTGAACTGCTGGGTCGTATGCCGCTCATCGCGGCAGATGCACCAGCGCGGCGAGCAGCGGCCGCAGGAGGAGCAGGCTGATATAAAGCAGTATTGCCCCCATCCCTGCATTGTACTCGCGGTGATGGAGATAGAGCGTAAAGGAAAAACTTCCCGTTCCAGCGCCGGGGTGGCTGGCCGGGGTTAGCCGGGGAATCAGCCTCGGCACGCGCTGGCAATAGTCGTCGAAGCCGGGGAAGTTCGCGCGCAGAAAGCGCTCTTCCGAGGCGATCACCGGTACGTAAATCACCGCAAAGCCCACGGCGAGCACCAGCGCCATCGGCCAACTGAGCAGCGCCACGGCGAAGCCGGCGGCAATCAGCATGGAGCCCAGGTAGAGCGGGTTGCGGGTGTAAGCGTAGGGACCGGTCACCGTCAGTTCGCGGTTCTTCTTCACCGTGCCGGCAGCGTAAGCGCGCAACCATAACCCCGGCACAACCAGCGCCAGGCTCCAGGCCACGGCCTGGGGATGGGGCGCGCGCCGGACGAGTTCAAAGAGATAGAGCGCCGCCGTCAGAAAGCCCAGCGGGACGCGAATGCGTTGGGCGATCCGCTGCCAGCGGGCGATCCAGTCGTGTTGGGAGTTCTCGGGCTCGGTCATAACGATGTTTCGGGGGCTGTCTAAGGATAAAGCAAGGCCCCGGCGGCGTGTAGCACGTCCTCTGGCTGGATGGTCAGCAGGCCTGCCTCTGGAGTTTGATAACGGGTGTGGTCGCGGCGGCTATGGGGGCTGCGTAGGACTTTGAATTGCGTTCCGAAAGGCCCATTACGGGCTGGGTCGGTGGGGCCGTAGATGCCCACCACCGGCCGGCCAAGTGCGCACGCCAGGTGCAGTGGGCCGGTGTCGCCGGCGACAGTAAGGGCCAGGCGGCGGGTGAGGGCGATGAGTTGGGCGAGCGAGCAGGCGAGCGGTGTGACCGCGCCGCCGGTTTGGCTGGCGATGACCTCCGCCAGCGACTCCTCGCCGGGACCGGCATTGACCAGCACGCGGCAGCCGCGCTCGACGAGCCCTTGCGCCACGGCGGCATAGCGCTCCGCGGGCCAGCGCTTGGCGCCCCATCCGGCGCCGGGATTGATGAGCACGGCGGGCGAATGTTGGTACTGGGCGGCAGGATTTCGTCGGCCCAGGCCTCTGCGGCGGGGTCCACGGGCAGCCAGGGCTGCACGGGCTTCAGTGCGTCGCCGGCGATAGCCGAGACCAACTCCACGTCCTGCTCGATTACGTGCGCGCCTCGCGTGGTCACACGCTCGGTAAAGAGCCAGCGCGCCGGTACTCTCGCGCGGTTCAGCCTCGCCGATCACCCTGCCGCAACCAGCCAGCCGCGCAATCAGTGCAGAGCGAATCGCCCCTTGCAGGTCGATCACCGCGTCGTACTCGCCGCCCCTGAGCGCCGCGCGCAGTGCCCTGAATTCACGGAAGGTTTGGCGGCTGAAGGGAGCTTTGCGCCAGTTTTTGGTTGCGACGAAATGCAGGTGGTCGATCAGCGGTTGAGCGGGGTTTCGACCGCTTTGCCAGGGCATGGATTCCGCCGCCAGCAGCGCCCGCCAGCGCGGCTCGACGACCCAGTCGATTACCCAGTCGGGATGGGCCATCCGCAGCGCCGTCACCGCCGGAAGCGCGTGCAGAATATCGCCCATGGCCCCCAGCCGAACCACAAGCAAGCGAAAGTTGGTATGCGTCCGCAAGCTCTGATTTTCTCACAGGAACGGGTGAGGCGGACGGCGCGAATCGCCTTGGCCGTCTTCTGTCTCGGGGCGGATGCTTCATTTTCGGCACGGCGTGTGCAATGCGTGTTCTTTATCTGCTTGGCGTTCTTTTGGCGCTCATACGGATGGTAATCCCCTCGTGAAGTCACTCCGAAGTGCAACACGGAAAAGACAACGCTGCTTAAAGAGATCGAGAGCGCGTTTCAGGGAACCTTTTCGCCTCCGTCAGTGTCCAAGTAAATAGGGCATGCCGCGTGCAACGGGCGGGAGTGACTGCGTGTACCCTTGAAGATGGGAGCGTCGGGATGCGTTGGATTGCGATTTTGGTTGGTTCGGCGATGTTGGCTGGGGGCGCAGCAGCATCTCAGGCGCAGAGTACGCAGGCCAAGGCTCCGGCTTCGCCGGGCGTCACGGACATCGTGCTGCCGCCCGTGCCCAAGGCACTGCTGCCGCAGTCGTTTGCTGGATGGGAGTCGGCGGGCGCGGTGAAGAAGCTAACCGATGCGACGCTGGCGGACGCGGCCAATGCTGCGGCTCTAAAGGAGTACGAGTTTACCGAGGGTGCGCTGGGCGAGTATAAGCGCGGGGGTGAGACGCTGAGCTTGCGCGCGCTGCGCTTTCACGACGCCAGCGGCGCCTATGGGGCTTATTCCTTTTACCGGCAGAACGGCTGGCCCAAAGAACAGATCGGCACGGGAGCTACATCGAACCACAACCAGGTGCTCTTCTGGGTGGGGAACACTGTGGTGGATGCGAATTTTTCGCGCATCAGCCCCATGTCCGGCTCGGAGTTGCGCGAGCTGGCTGCCGGGTTGCCACTGCCGGAGGGGGGAAAGGCGCTGACGCCTCCGATTCTAGCCAATCTTCCACAGGCCAAGCTAGACGGGCAGACGACGCACTATGCTGTCGGCCCGGCGAGCTATAGCGGCGCGGGCGGCGTGCTGCCGGCGGAGCTGGTGGGCTTTGATCGCGGCGCGGAGGCGGTGACCGCGAACTATTCGCTGCGCTCGGGGCCGGCGACGCTGACGATTATCGACTATCCAACGCCGCAGATGGCCGCGGCGCAAGAGACGGCGATTCGCGCCTACATCGATGCGTGCAAAAAGGCGGACAAACAGACGCAGGCGGGCTGGACCAAGGCGTTGCAGGAGTCGGACCTGGTCTCTCTGGAGGTGCGGCGCAGCGGGCCGCTGGTGGCTGTGGTCGCCGGGGATGCCGTTCCCGACGAAAGCCACAAGTTGCTGGACACGGTGCACTACGAGGCCGATCTGACATCGATTCCGCAGCCCATGGAGTCCGAGGTGGCGAAGACAGGACAGCCTGCTGCTGGGGATCACCGTCCTGGTACTGATCTGCTGTAGCGCGTCTCTCCTGCTGGCATTTTTTCTGGGTGGCTTCCGGGCGCTGTACCGAATGGCGAGAGGCAAGCCGGTCTCCTCGGTCTTCGATGTGGAGTTCATCCGGCTGAATTTGCGGGATTGAGGGGAATTATGCCGGGGAGGACCAAGCAGTACCCGATAGGTATACAGTGCCGGAGAATCTGGCGAGAAACTACTACGAAACCCAAGGAAACACCCCGAAAGACACGAGATCGCGGATGTTAACAGGCGAATAAAAGACGAATCAAGCCCCTGTGAATCCTTGCGGTGTAATTTTGTAAGCTATTGATTATAGATAATTTATTTCCTCGAAGATTTATCCTTGACACTCCCTTCCATCGCACCTACTATGCAGCCAGAAAGTTCTGATGGTTTTGCCTCCGTTGGAACTATTCTCCCTGAGGAAGGAGCTGCCCTGTTGCCGGGCGGCTCTTTCCGTTTTCTGGGAGGCTGCAAAGGCTTCATTCTTCAGGACGAAAGAAGGCCGGCTGAGGTTCGATATTTCCCACCCTGGTTCCGTACCCTGATGCAAAGAGGCCCACGGCTGACCGTGGGCCTCTTTGGTTTGAAGTGAGCAACCGCTCTACTTGTGCTTTGGCTCCTCCCTGGGTGCGGGATGCGAAGCGGGCGCCCGGTGCGAAGCTGGTGCGGAGTGCGAAGCTGGTGCGGAGTGCGATGCAGGTGCAGGGTGGGACTGCGCAGCGGAGTGGGATGCGAATGCCGGATGTGCCGCTGGTGAAGGATGGGAAGCAGGGGCGGGATGCGACGCGGCTGCTGGGTGCGACGCGGTAGCAGAGCGGGTTATAGCTCCTGAAGGCCTTTCGGCAACCGGATGAGCCGGATGGCCGCCATTGCTCTTGGCAAAGGAGCTTCGATCCGCGTGGGCGGTAGACTCATGCTTCTGCTGGAAGGAGGTCTTCTCGATATGCCTGTCGCGCTCGGCGATTCGCTCTTCCGGGCCGGGCTCGTGACGGATGCCGCCGGGGCCGCCGCTGAAGGCGACATGGCTATCGCGCGCAACGAACCCTCTATCCACACGCCCGCGGTCCTCGAAAAAGACGCCGCCAAAGCGGCGGTCATGGATGTCAAGGTGGACCACGGCGGTGTTATAGAAAAAGTGGCCGCCGCGCCATTCGCCGCCGGCGAAGCCAATGCCGCCGTAGCCGAAGCCGTAGTTGACGCCGCCGTAGTAGCCGATGTGCGGTCCCCAGTAGCCTTCATGGAAGAAGAAGCGCCCGCCGGACCAGCCCCAGTAGCCGGGAGTCCAGAGCAGGCCGGGACTGGGAGCGGGAACCCATGCGCCGGGAACCCAGTAATAGTCGCTCTGATTGGGATCCCAGGCCCAGTAGCCGGGGGTCCACATCATGCCGGGTTCAGGGCAGATGGGCTGCTCGTAGACCGGCAGCGGAGGAGGAGCAAAGCCGACGCTAATGGCGACGCCGGCGCGCGACGAGACGGGGATAAGCGTGACAATCAGCGCCAGCAGGAGCCAGCGTGTGGAACGCAGAGATTGCATAGGTGAATCCTCCAGTATTCTGGCGGCAATGAACTCAAGAACCGCATCCATTTGCCGCGCTTGTAAGGTTGAAACACACTCTCCCGGCAGAAGTTTCACAGGAAAACGGGGAACAAATTCGCAGGAGACCGGCAACGCGCTCTCAGCTACGCAGCCGCCTTGGCTGGCATATGGAAACTTCGCCTCCATTGCAATCGGCTTGGAAAACAGTATATCGCCAAGACTTCTTCATTGTTCACGGAATTTCTGCCGGAAAAGGATGGGCTCTTGAGCTTTGTTCCAAACCGGTTGCTTTTAACGATTCTGGATGGATTAGTGGATTCCCACTCTCGCCGTCAGCGAACGTTACAAGAAGCAAGTCCTTCGATTCCGCTGCACTTGGCTCAGGATGTTGCGCAAAGGATAAGGCATCCAGCCTGTTTCCGCCACTCTGACGCAAAGAGGCCCACGGGTGACCGTGGGCCTCTTTGGTTTGGAGTGAGCAACCGCTCTGTTAGTGCTTGGGCTCTTCCTTGGGCGCGGGATGCGATGCCGGCGCGGGATGAGACGCTGGGGCTGGACGCGTCGCTGGAGCTGGACGCGCTTGGGGTGCCGGGCGCGATGCAGGCTCGGGACGTGACTGGGGCGCGGGATGCGATGCCGGCGCGGGATGAGACGCTGGGGCCGGACGCGCCGCAGGCTCTGGGCGCGATTGGGGTGCCGGGCGCGATGTAGGCTCGGGACGTGACTGGGGCGCGGGACGCGATTGGGGCTTTGCCTCAACGCGCGCCGCCGGGGCAGGACGGGACTCTGGCTTAGGTTCAGCTTTTGGCCTGGCTTCTGTCCTAGGTTCAGCCTTAGGCCTTGCTTCAGTCTTTGGTTCGGCCTTCGGCCTGGCTTCAGTCTTGGGAGCAATGCTCTGGACAGATTCTGATCTTATCTGATTCTGTATTTCAATTGGCATTTCTGATTGTCTATTTGATTCTGGCAACAACAATTTTCAACAACCAACAACAACAACGGCGATTCGATCCGTCGGTGGAGCTCTCTTGATTCGACTTCAATCTGG
>CAWFZU010000235.1:0-28467 GCA_963820195.1 uncultured Acidobacteriaceae bacterium
GAACCAAATACAAGTGCAAAACAAAACGTATTGCTCCCGCATCACCGCCGCGCGTCCCAAGATCGCTGACTACCCCTTCACAACGCTAGAACCCAATCTCGGCGTGGTCACCGTCGGCGAGGAGCCAGAGCAGGAGTCCTTCGTCGTTGCCGATATGCCAGGACTTATTGAAGGCGCGCATCTTGGTTCAGGGCTGGGAATACAATTTTTGCGGCACATTGAGCGCACAAAAATTCTGGTTCACTTGGTTGACGTTTCGGACGCGTCGGGGAGGCCCGATCCAGTGGAGGATTTCAAGGTCATCAACAAAGAGCTTGCGAGCTTTACGAGTACCGCTATCTATAAGGAATATAATGCATTTGAGGACGATAAAGAGGTGAAGGATGAGCACCCTTTGGCCCATAAAACCATGATCGTCTGCGCCACCAAGATCGACTCCGCCAACCCTGAAAAACTGAAGAAGCTGGCCGCTCACGTGAAGCGCCGCAAGCTGGAGTTTCACGCTATCTCCGCCGTCACCGGCCAGGGAATCGAAGAGCTGAAGTGGTCGCTGGCGCGGCACTTACGGCCCGCAGGAGCCTGAAGAAGCCTTCAGCGCGCGTTGCGCCCTGCTTGGCGTTTTTGCGCGCGCCAGCGCAGGCCGAGCCAGGCCAGATAGCCCAGTTGAATAGCCCAGGTGAGGGCATATGCGGCAATCAAAAACTGGTGATCGAGAATCGCTTTTTGATCCATTTTTCTCCATTTTTCGTACAAGAAACCTGTACGAATTGAGGGGGTTTACTCTGCGTCTAGAGCCGCTTGCGCATCCTGGGCGGCCAATCTCTGGTGCTGACGTTCGACATGGTAGCGCAGAACCAGGACCAGCAAGCCCCAGGCCAGCCAAGCCAGCATATTCCACAACAATGCATGCACCATGACTGGGTCCATGCCGGAGCCTTCGCCGCCTCCAAAGACAGGCGCGGGATGCTGTGTACGCCACCAGCGGTTGGACATATAGACGATGGGTACGTCGAGGGCGCCGAAGATGCCCAGCACGGCGGCCAGCGTCTGGACTTGCGGGCCGGCGGCAAAGCGGCGCAGCAGCAGGTAGCTGACGTAGATGAGCCAGAGGACCAGAGTGGTGGTCAGGCGCGCATCCCACGTCCACCAGATGCCCCAGGCGCGCCGGCCCCAGAGCGGCCCGGTAGTCAGCACAACTGTACAAAATACTACGCCAACCTCGGCCCCGGCCAGCGCCCAGGCATCAGAAACTTGCGCCCACTCCGGGCGGTTGCGGCGACAGGCGAGGTAGCCGACCGAGCCGCACAGGCTGACCGCAAAGAAGAGGAAGGCAACCGATGCCGAAGGCACGTGGTAGAAGATGATGCGAAAGATCTCGCCTTGCATGGCATCCAGCGGGGCGACGTAGATGGCCTGGTAGAAGCCCCAGGCCAGCAGGGCGACGGTGAGAGCGGCGTAGAGGCCGATGGCAATTTTCTTCATGGGGAATCCTGTGGAACGATTCCAGTGTACGACGGCAGCGCCGGGAGAGACTCGACCGACGGGTGGAGGCGTGGCGTCGGAACTGCTGAAGCGGGCAGCTTGTGTGTGTATTCTATAAGCAAAGTTTCGCGGCAAGGTTAAGCATGGCTCATTCATTTCGGATTCCGGCGTATTCGTTTCTATCTCTGGTCCTGATTGCCGCCTGCCCCGGCCTTCTTTCCGCTGCTGCTTCCGTGCCCAGCGCCGTCAGCACAGAACCCGATTCCAGCGACGGTCTAGTGCGGCTGGACGTCACGGTTACCGACAAATCCGGAAGCCCGGTACCAGGACTCAAAGCCGAAGACTTCACTCTGCTCGACAACGGGCAGCCGCAGAAGCTGGTTTCGTTTCGAGCCCACGATGCGGCCAGCAACAAGGCGAATGAGCCCGTTGAAATCATCCTGCTTATCGATGAGCTGAACCTGAGCTCGAAACGAGCGGCCGCCGCCAAACAGGAAGTTGAGTGGTTTCTGCGGGAAGATCAGGGCCGGCTCAAGTGCCCGGCGATGGTCTATCGGCTCACCGACAAAGGCCTGTGGGCTTCGGAGCAGCCTTCGACCGACGGAAACGCTCTGGCTGGAGAGATCGCGAGCGGATCGGAACCGCGAACAGTCTGGGAAACGCCCGCTCGCTCCGACGCCTATCTTATGCTTGGAAACCAGTTGGACACTCGCAACCTCCATTCGCGTCAAGCGCTCGGAGCGATTGCAATTGAAGCCAGGGGAAGGCCGGGGCGAAAGCTCTTGTTTTGGATTGGCCCGGGTTGGTCAGTGAATCCGGAAGATTTGGACGACGTACCGCCCGTAGAAGCTGATCCTAAACATCCGTCTGGTGGTTTAGCCATGAAGTCACGGCCATCGCGATTCGATGAAATTGTCGAGTTCTCGACGCGTCTTCGCGAGGCGCGGATCAGTCTTTTTAGCTTAAATTTGCAATCGTATCCGGAACTCGGTCCCACCCTCGAGGGTCACGTGAAGACCGTCCTCAGTGCGGCGGAAACTGCGCCGGGCGATCTGGCGCTCAATGTACTCGCCTCAAAAAGTGGAGGCGGTGCGTCGATAAAAACCTCGACTATTAAAGAGGCGATCGATAAATCCGTGGAAGACGCAGGCGATTACTACACGCTTACCTTCGATCCACCAAGGGCCGAACGGCCCGAACGAGTATCACGAATTGAAGGTCACGGTCGACAAGACGGATGCGGCCGCTCGCACCAACAGCGAGTACTATGATCAGCCTGCATATTACGACGAGCCGGAGGCGCGCGAAAAGATTGCCGTCGACCAATTACGGCAGGTGCTGGAGACGCTCCGGACACTCTCCGACTCCGAAGCGGCCAAACGTCTCTCCGGCATGGAACTGACCGCACGGCTCAGCAGCGCGAATGCCGCGGAGTTGCGATCGCTTGTGCGCGGCCAGAAGGCAAACGAAGCGTTCACCGTCCTGGCCGACCGCTCGGCATTTCTGCCTCCGCCGGCCGCGGAGATAGCCGACGCGCCTACGCCCGCGATGCAAGAGCAGCGCCTGATGCTGGACCGGACGATCCACTATCTGCAGGAGACTTTTCTCAGGCTTCCGGATCTTTTCGCGACGCGAACTACGGTGCGCTACGAAGAGCCGGCGCAGAAACAAGATCAGGCATGGAAGATCGCCGCGGCCGATCAATCTTTGCACGCGGCGGCGACGGAGCCGGTGACCGTGCTCGTGCGCAATTCCAGGGAGACAACGGAGGGTGAAGCGCGGGCGGCGAAGCATCCGTCTCAGCGAGAAGGCAGTCTGATCACCGAAGGAACCTTTGGCCCGATGCTTGCAACGTTTCTGGTCGACGTAGCCGATCCGCGCAGCCAGTTGAAGTGGAGCCGCTGGGAGCGTGACGCGCAGGGTCAACGCGCGGTCTTTCATTACGCAATTCCCAGTAAGTTCGCCCATTTTAATGTAAGTTTCTGTTGCCTGGCGGACCCGGACGGAACTGTGCCCTTCAACTCCACGTCCGCCTATCACGGAGAGATTACCATCGATCCGGTAACCGGAGCAATCTACCGGATCACAGCCGAAGCCGATCTTCTTCCCAGGCTGCCTATCGACCGCTCGGAGGTGATGGTGGAATTCAGCCCCACTGATATCGGAGGTCAAACCTTCATCTGCTCCATGCGAAGCGTTTCAATTTCCCGGTCTCGCAGGGTCATCCTCTTGCACTATTTGAATATGGCCTTCGGCATCTATGGTCCGTTCGAAAGCATCCTGAACGATGTGACTTTTTCAAACTACCACCTCTTCGGCTCCCAGCATCGCATCCTGACGGATGATTCTCCCGCGCCTTGAGCACAGCCTCCAGCCGGCTCAGGCGATCTGCGGTTCATCCCGCTGTCCTCAAACCGGTAGCTGCAACGAAAATGGTCACAAAAACGTCCATCTCGCCAAGAGGGATTATATGTTGTTGCGCAATCGCCAATGCTGGCAGCGATGAACACAGTAAGCACACGAATCTGGTTCCGGTGTGAAGATGGGCCAGAGTTCGAAAGAGGTAACATCAAATCTGCTATGATGCCCGTCGTGCTACTTAACTGGCCTTGTGCCACAACTTTTCCATCTGCTCCAGCGAACGGCCTTTGGTTTCCGGCACAAATCTCCACATAAACAAGGCGGCCAGAATGCTCATCACGCCGTAGATCCAATAGGCGAACCCATGCTTGAAATGCGCCACCAGATAGGGATTGTCATCGAGGATGGGGAAGGTCCAACTGACGAGATAATTGGCGATCCACTGCGCCGCCACGGCCACGGCCATGGCCTTGCCGCGAATCTGATTGGGGAAGATCTCGCTGAGGAGCACCCAGGTGACAGGCCCCCAGGAGACGGCAAAACCGGCGGTGTAGACCAGCATGGCTACCAGCGCGATCATGCCCTTGCCGCCGAGCCAAAAGTCCGCGCCCAAGGTAATCATGCTCACCGCCATGACCAGCGCCCCGATGATCTGCAGCGGCTTGCGGCCAAATGATCCACGCTCAGAACGGCGACCACGGTGAAGACAAGGTTGACCGCGCCCACAATGATCGTTTGCATCAGCGAGGCATTGGTGGACATGCCCATGCCTTTGAAGATATCCGTCGCATAGTAGAGCACGACGTTGATGCCGACGAATTGCTGGAAGACCGAAACCGTGATGCCGATGAAAATCAGCAGCGCGCCGTAGGAAAACAGATTGCCGGAGTGATGCTCGGCTAGCGAGGCGCGGATTTCGGAAAGCTCCTGTTCGCGTTCTTCCGGCGTCACCAGTTTGGACAGCACCGCGCGCGCGCCGCTTTCATTTCCTTTCAGCATCAGGAAACGCGGGGTCTCGGGCACAAAAAACAGCAGCAGCAGAAAGAGCGCCGCGGGAATGGTGCCGGAGAGGAACATATAGCGCCAGCCGATGGTGTTGAGCCAGGCGTCGCCGCTGCCCGATTTGGAGATTCCGAAGTTGACGAAGTAGATCACCAGCATGCCGAAGATGATGGCGAACTGGTTCCACGCCACCAGATTTCCCCGGACCTTGGGCGGCGCAATCTCCGCGATATACATGGGCGAGAGCATGGAGGCCAATCCCACTCCCATACCGCCAAGGATGCGATAAAAAACGAAAAAGCCCATGTATCCGGGTCCGCCGTGGCCGATGGGGGCAAAAGGAAACTCCGGCGCGGCGGCTCCCAGGGCGGAGAGCAGGAAGAGCACGGCGGCGATGACCAATCCGCGCTTGCGGCCAATGTTGGTGCTCACCCAGCCGCCCATCAGGCCGCCGATGATACAGCCGATCAGCGCGCTGGAAACCACAAAGCCGAGCAGCGTATTGGCGGCGTTGGCCTGGGCGGGGTTGGCCAGATCCGCAAAGCGCGGATCGATGAAATAAGCCTTCAGACTGCCCACCGCGCCGTTGATCACGGCCGTGTCATATCCAAAAAGCAATCCTCCCAGCGTAGCGATGAGGGTCAGCATAACGACGTACGGATTTAATCGCGACATAAAGCTCCTAAAAAACCGGGTGAACTGAAAGCCGTGCCCTTTCAAACATCACTTGAGACAGTGGCGCTACCGGCGGGGACGGCCGCGATCGCCGGAGCTACGTCCACGATCTCCCGAGCTTCGTCCGCGATCGCTAAAAGTGCGCGGCTTGACGGGTGGGGCGACGGGCAGGTGGGTTTTGCCCGCCGGATAGACGGCGAGAAAGCGATCCGGGCCTTCGCCATTGCTGGCCGTCTCGACGCCTTCGATGCCGCGGAAGGCCATGTGCATCAGACGGCGCTCGCGGCTGTTCATGGGCGGAAAGGCGAAGGGGATGCCGGAGCGGAGCACCTTTTCCGCTGTGGTTTCAGCGGTCAGGCGCAACTCCGCCGCGCGCAGCGCCTTGAAGTTGGCGGCGTCAAAGCTGACCAGGTCGCCCTCGCGCTGATCCAGACGAAGAATCTGCGCGGCGATGGTCTCCAGGGCCAGCAGCAGCTCGCCGTTGTGCTGCGTGACCAGCGGCACGTCAGGGCCGGCCAGCTCGACGCAGAGGGCGGGAGGCCATCTCTTCGGCATCGCTGCGCGCCGCCGTTGGCCCCGTTGCCGGCGCTGATGCGGTACTTGAGGCGCAGACCGCCGAGCTTGTTGAGGGTGGCGAGAAATCCGGCAATCTTCTGGGCGGCTTGCTGCAGGTCATCGATGGGCATAACAAACCAGTATCGCAGAGCCGGGCGGGGGATGGGCGAGGAATTGCAAAAAGCTTTCCCGGGCTGCGGCCTGAGCCGTGATTCGGGGCACAGACCCGCCGCCGCACCGTGATCGATTATGGCCTAGCAACAATTCCACTGCGAGAAGGAACGATCTTCATGAACGCTGAAGCCCGAGAGCCTGGCGGCTTTCTGTGCGCCCCGTGGAGCAAAATCCCCATCGCGCCCTGGCTCTTCTCGCTGCTGGTGCTGGCGCTGCTGACCGCCCTGCGGTTCTACGCTGTATTCGGCGGTTCGCCGTGGGGCCGCATCCTCTTCCTTTTTGTTTTCCTGGCGATGTGGGCGTTGCCGTTCCTCGTCCTTACAGCGCAGGGAAGAAGGCAGATCGGCCTGTGCAGACAGGGCAACTCCGCCTCTGCCCTGGCTCTTAGCGCCCTGGCGGGAGCCTGCAGCGGGTTAGTCGTCTACGCCGCCGGCATGGCGCTCTTCGGTGCCTCGCCCGATAACTGGTGCATCAGCATCCGCGACAGCTTTCATCTCGCCGAGATGCGTGCCGCCATGCCTCTCGCCGCGGCCTTTGCAGCCATGGTTCTTCCCGCCATGATCTTCTCTCCCATCGGCGAGGAGATTCTATTTCGCGGCCTTCTCCAGCAGAGCTTCACCCTGCGCTGGAATGTTTCTGTTGCGACTGTCGTCAACGGGCTTGCCTTCGGCCTCGTCCACCTTCACGTCCACGGCATGTGGCACGAGGCGGCGGGTTTCCATCTCCGCTTCGTCTCCGGCGCGCTCATGGTACTTCTCATGGCTGGCGTCAGCGCTGTTTTTACCCTCTGCCGCCTGCGCACCGGCTCTCTCTATGCCGCTATGATCGCCCACTCGGCCTGCAACCTGGCCATGATCGGTGCGATCTTCTTCTATCCGCACGCGTAATCTATACCTGCCTCCAAAGAAAGGAAGCCTCCCCATGAACGACCAGAAAATCTACCGCATCGCCGGCATCAGCGCACTGGCCTGCGTCGCCACCTTCTTCTTCGAGTTCCCCTTCTATCTCGTCCGCACTCCCTTCCCTGGCCTGGCGGCTTCGGACAAGCTGGCCGATTTTTCTGCCCGCAACGCCACCAACATCATGTGCTGCGTCTTCCTCGATCTCATCATCCTCACGCTCATCATGATCTTCTTTGCTGGAGTACGTCATTTGATTCGGCAGACCAATCCCCAATATGAGTGGCTTGCCAGTCTCTTCTTCGGCGTTGGGCTGGTCTTCGTCACGCTCTGACCTTCGTCGCCGATTCGCTCCAGGGCGCGACCGCAGTTGACGGCTTCAATCCTCCCGCCGACGGCGTGGTCGTCCGCGCCATGATGGAAAGCACGATCCTGATGTACGGAGCAGCCGCACTCTGGCTGCTGGCATTGCTTATGGCCATCCTCAGCTACGTCACTCTGGCCAGCGGCGCTCTGCCAAGATGGTCCGCCTGGTTTGGCTATGTATGCGCGCTCGTCTGCCTGGTCTTTATTCCGGCGATGTTCGTGCGGCACGTCGATATGCTGGGCTTTTACAACCCGGCAGGCCTGGGCGTCGAAGCCTTCGCCAATACTTTTCCACTGGCTGCCTGGATGATCGCTATTGGAGTGGCGTTGCTGCGCAAGCGGGTTGCGGAAACTACACACGGAGTGTGAACAAGACCTAGTCCACTCGCACACTGGGGGTCAGATATTCGGGGCCAACGGGGTCAGTGACGGATTCTTTCACGATGCGGTCGATTTCGGCCATGGAAGCGGCATCGAGCTTCCAGCCGAGCACTCCGCTAACGGCGTCGAGCTGCTCGGGACGGCGCGCACCCCACAGGGCTACGCTGACGCCGGGGCGGTCGAGCACCCAGCGGACGGCCAGTTCCAGCACCGATTTGCCATAGCGCTCTCTGGCGAATGTGGAGAGCCGCTCGACGGCGGTGATGTACTGCGAGAAGCGCGGCTCCTGGAACTTAGGATCGACGCGGCGAATGTCGCCTTCTGCAAACTTCATGCCGCGCTTAACCCGCCCCGCCAGCAGACTGCGGCAAAGCGTACTCCATGTGAGAATGGCGACGTCATGCTCCAGACACCATGACAAAAGATTTTCGCCGTGCGCGCAGCACTCGATTGCGCGGTCGAAGATGTTGTAGGGCGGCTGATTTGATGCCAGAGACGCAACACTGCGGAACTCTTCCATCTGCGCGACGCTGAAGTTGCTGACGCCGAGGGCGCGCACCTTGCCCTCGCGCTGAAACTCGGCGAGCAGCGCGGCGGTCTCGGCGATGGGCGTGCGCGTGTCCGGCCAATGCACCTGATAAAGGTCAACATAGTCAGTCCCAAGGCGGCGCAGGCTGCCTTCAAGTTCCTGGCGAAGGCGAGACTGGAGTTGAGTTGGCGAAGACGCCGCGCTCATTCCAGTCGAGGCCGGCTTTGGTGGCGATGTAGAAGGCGTCGCGGCGACCGTGGGTGCGCATGGCCTTGCCGATGATCTCTTCGGATCGGCCATGGCCGTAGATGGGCGCAGTGTCGATCAGGTTAATGCCGCGCTCGAGGGCGCCGAGGCAGGTAGCTATCGCTACATCGTCGGGCACAGCGCCCCACTCCGTCCCACCGATCTCCCAGGTGCCGAGGCCGATGCGGGAAACCTGTACGCCCGCGATGGTTGTTGTCTCCATGGAAACGATTTTATAGGCAACAGGGAACAGTGCCCCGTTCTGTTGGTGCTTCAAAGCGTTTGCCTACGGTTGATCGGGGAGTGGATGATACCTTGAGCTTGTAGGTCTTGGATTTCTGGCAAGGCCAATTCACGGAGGATCTCGATCTACAGGATGCGCAGGCTCATCCAACTGCTTCTGCTGCTTGCGCCGGTCGCGGGCTATACGCCAGTGAGCGCGCAGGGCGGTCCGCCGTTTATTACCGACGACCCCGGCACACCGGGCAACCGGCAATGGGAGATCAACCTGGGATGGATGGGCAACCATAATCCAGCGCACTCCAGCTACCAATTGCCAAACATCGACATCAACTACGGCTGGGGCGACCGGATTCAGCTGATGTTCTCACCCTACCTGGCCGCGGCCACCGATGAGAACAATACGACGCGGGTCGGGTGGGGCGAGTCGCTCTTTGGCGTCAAGTGGCGTTACTTCGAGCATCACCGCGCGGGCGAAGCGAAGTCTGACGAGAATGTGAACTTCTCGCTGGGCACCTATCCGCAGGTCACCCTCAACAACCCTACCAGCGCGGTGCGGCGCGGGATTGTGGAGCCGGGGCCGCAGTACTATCTGCCGGCGGAGTTTACGACCAAATGGGGGCCTGTCGATTTCAACGGCGAGGCGGGCCGGTGGATCGGCAACCGCAGCGTGCCCAGCCGCTGGGGGCGAGGGCTGATTGCGGGTCACGAATTTAGCGAGCGGCTGGAGCTGTACGGGGAGATTTATGATTTGCAGGACGTGAATCGCATTGGCACAACACCCAAGCAGCGCGAGTTTACGGTGGACTTTGGCGGCCGGAAGACGCTGGACCGCGCCGGGCATCTGCGCCTGCTCTTCCTGGGCGGACGCGGCGATTCAGGCAGTGACGCGGCAGAACAGCGAGCCGAATTGGATTGCCTACGTGGGCGTGCAGATTCTCTTCGGCCCCAAAGAGGCTTCAGAGAAGAAGTGATGCGGGCCATTCGCGTGCGGAAGAGGAAGAGTGGTCAGCGCGCGGAATGCTTTCCCGGCCCTCTGCGGAAAGATCAAGAATGCAGGCAATCACCAGAACGACCAGCGCGGCGGAGGCGGTATAGCGGCTCAGATTAAGGCCGCCATGCTCCAGGGGCTTATCCAGAAAATCGCCTACCACTGCGCCCAGCGGCCGGGTCAAAATGAAGGCCGCCCAAAACAGCGCGGTCTTCGAAATCTTTGTCCAGAAATGGCAGGCCGCCACGAGAAGCAAGAAGCGAACCGAAGATGGCCGCCGCACCGCTATACCCAAGCCCCGCGCTGTCTGCGGTCCAATCGCCGAGCGCGGTACCGAGAGTCTGCGAAAACATGATCGTGACCCAGTAAAAGGCACTCGACCTTGGGCGTGCTGACGGTAGTGACCGAAATCGACCCCTGCGACCAGTACCAAACGCCCAGAGAAGCCATCAGCAGGACAAATAAAGACAAGCTGCCGCCCGTGTAGCCAATGCCGAGAGAACGGTCAAAAAAGTCAGCCATCGTGGTTCCAACCGTGGTGGTGGCGATGATTGTTATCCAATACAAGAATGGATGAAACTGTTTCGCATAGATCTGCGCCGCAACGGCGACAAGAAAGATCGCGGCAAAGATCGCGGTGCCGACCAGATAGCCAAGGTTCATCGACATGGTCACGGCATCACCGCCGGTTTCGCCCAGGGTGGTGCAGAGAATCTTGATGAACCAGAAAACGAGCGTGACTTGGGGAACTTTGCTCAGCCGGTCTTCGCCTGCCGGATCGACTGATGGTGTCGCGAATGGCATTCATTTCCTCCGGGATAATCGAAGCAGTCGGGATAGATTCATGTAGCAGCTGTCCGTTCCAGTGTATCGAACTTATGCCAGCAGCGCATGGACCGCGGCAACTACTTGCCACGAGAGCCTCAATGAACTCATTCCTGCGAAAGAGGAACTTTCCGACTACGCATCCCGTATGTCTTCGGAGACGGAAGCGCGCCCAATTCCCGGGTGGAATCATCCTCCACGCGACTGTTCTGCAGCCGTTCAAGAAAATTACGATTCGGTCGCGCCACGATCGGGGATAGGGCATGATAGAACGGATTCGGGAAGTGTCGCCTCGTCTCAAGGCCAGACTCGCAGGCGTATTTTATGCGATCATCATCGTTGCGGCCCCATTCGCCGAGGTCTTCGTTCGCGGCAGGCTTGTTGTCTACAGCGACGCCGCGGCTACGGCGGCCAACATCCTGGCGCGTGAGACGCTGTACCGTCTGGCCGGCGTCACCGATCTGATTACATTCGCGTGCGACGACGCCGTGGCGCTTATCTTCTATGAGTTGTTCAGGCCGGTGAGCAAGAGCCTCTCATTGTTTGCGGCGTTCTTCAGGCTTTTGTACGCCGCCATTGCAGTCGTCAACACAATGAACCACTTCGCGCCACTGATCCTGCTGGGAGACACGCACCTACCGGCCGCGTTCAAGACAGATCAATTGCAAGCCCTGGCGCTCGAGTCTCTCAGGATGCACGGAATCGGCTACAACATAGGTCTGGTGTTTTTTGGAATCCATTTGGTACTGCTTGGATACCTCATTTTCAGGTCGGCCTTCCTTCCCCGGATTCTTGGCTGGCTGACCGCGCTCGCGGGTTTGTGCTACCTGACCAACAGCTTCGTGAACCTCCTGTCGCCTCCGCTGCAACACTATCTGTACCCCTACATTCTCTTGCCTAGCGGCGTTGCGGAACTAGCGCTTTGTCTATGGCTCCTCGTGAGGGGCGTGAATGTACAACGATGGAAGGAGCAGGCCGGCGCAGTGTAGGAGCGGCGAGCCTGACGCCAAACGCATTTCAAAATGAAAGAAAATGAAATGACAAGCTCTGAAAGCGAAAAAACTCAGATCAGGTACGCAAGGCTTGCGGGCTTCATGTATCTGTTCACATATATTGTGCCCATCACCGGCATGATGATTACCGGCCGCCTTGAAGTTCCAGGAGATTTTGCGGATACCGCCCATAGAATTATAGGGTCCGAGCTGTTTATCGCTTCGGACTCTCCTGCCAGCTCATCACCAGTGTGTGCTGTATCGTTCTAGCGATGGGCCTTTATATGACCGTCAAGTCTGTCAACAACAACCTGGCATTGTTCGCTATGCTCTTCAGGTTGGCGGAGTCTACTATAGGCTGCGCCTCGGGAATTCTCAGCTTTGTTGTTTTGAATCTCTATCTTGACGCTCATTCGGCGAATGCCTTTAACGCAACACAATTATCGGTTTTTATGGATTTATATACCGGCGCGCGTTCGATTGAATTCAATGTCTCCATGGTTTTGTTAGGCATCGGGTCCATCCTGTTTTTCTACCTGTTTCTCAAATCAAGCTATATTCCCAAAGTTCTTTCGGCCTGGAGTTTATTTGCTTCCGCCCTGTTCACGCTCGTCAGCTTTGCATTCCTGTTATTTCCGCAGTATTCCAGGATACTGCAACTTGGCTGGCTGCCGATGGGCGTCGCCGAAATAACGGTTGGCCTGTGGCTTCTATTGAAGGGCGTCAATCTTCAGACGCAGGACAGCGATATCAAAAATTACGTAGCGGCGCAATCCGCGCAATGAGTGAAATCAATTCTGGAGGACTTCGAAATGATCGATTCCCGCGTCGACAATGCGTCACCGCTTCTCAGAGCGCGGATTGCCGGCGGTTTGTATTTCCTCAACATATTCCTGGGTGTAGCTTCCGTCTCCTTCGTTCACGGCAGGCTGGCTTCGGCGGCCTACATTCTCGCATCCTCGTGCAACTTCGCCGTGACACTGCTCTTCTATGGCATCTTCAAGCCGGTGAGCAGGCGCCTCTCGCTGCTCGCGGCGTTCTTCGGCCTGCTGGTCTTTGTCCTCGGGACTCCTCAATGGCATCCTCACGGCGTGGACGTCGCCATGATATTCTTCGCATCCTATTGCCTGTTGATCGGCTACCTTATCTTCAGGTCCGCGTTCCTGCCACGAATTCTGGGCGTGCTTATGGTTCTTGCCGGCCTGGCTTGGCTGACCTTTCTCATCCCCGCGCTGGCGCACTCACTGTCCCCTTACAATCTGGCCGCCGGCGCCGTCAGCCAAGTCGCGCTGACCCTGTGGCTGCTGGTCTTCGGCGTGAACGCGCAACGATGGAAGGAACAGGCCGGCGCGACATTCACGCAGTGACGCGCCAGAACAGAGAGCAGAATAAGATCGCTTATGTGGGCGTACAGATTCTGCCTCGGGCCGAAAGAGGCTATGGGCAGTGGCGCGAGAGCCGCCAGCTAAGACCGATCGAACACTCGCTGAGCGCAGCAGGCTCTTCTCGTCCACTGACCTGACAGCGCTCCCAGGCCCAGAATCCGGATCTTCACCCCACGGACGAAGACCTGTCCGTGGGGACCCCGGACCTGGGGCGCCCAGAACCTTACGCATTCGGTGAAAAGGCTTTAGCGTTTGTGCTCGACTGTGTGGCCGCGCCCATCACGAACTTCATTTCCTTTGAAGTGCGAGACTTTGTCGAGACGATTGGAAGGTACGGCTCTCTCGCCGCGTTGCGGAGCTGCGCCTCTATAGCCGTGATCGGGATGATAACGGTTGTTCACGTGGCCGCGGAAGTTGTCAGAGCCATGAAACCACGGGCCGCTGCCAACGAAGACACCACCCGAAAACCATTCTGGTCCGTAGTATCCGTAGGGAGCGCAGTTATAAGGAGCGGCGTCATAGTAGCCGTAAGGGCAATCGGGCGCAGCACCAATCTCAATGGCCAGCCTGAGCCGATGCTTTGGGAGCGGTTGCCATCAGGCAGCATCCAGCAACAGCCGAGAGCAGAACGAGCTTGAATCCAGTCATAAATCCTCCTCAGGATCACGGGGCCTTCTGCGAGCACCCCCCACACAATTCACCTTAGCCGCTGAGATCCTCATCGTCTGAGCAAAAGGAACCGGAGGCGATTCGGGGTTCAGCTTGGGCGCGGAGGTGCAACCGGAAGGCAGTTGCACTCGCCGCAGCCACTCGCGGCATGGGGGCCTGGTGTTGTATCGTCCAATTCGTATGGAACACACACAGAGCAACGCCCCCCATCCCGCGCCCGAGGCCGAAGAGGTCTACCGGCGCTGGATTCAGTTTCTCGACGAAGAGTTCACCCGCCACCAGGCGCCGGAGCTGCGCGCGGAGATTGTGCGCGACCAACTGACCCAGCTCTACCTGGGCCGGCCGCACGGCGGCAAGCTGAACCTGACACTGACCAGCGAGCTGCCGGGCAACGTGCGTCTCGCCTCTCGCTGGACCCGGAGAATGTGACGCTGGAGGCGGAGCACTTTTCCGACGCCGACCCAGAGCAGTTTGCCCAGCGCAAGCCACTGCTGTGGTTCTGGCAGATGTTCGACCGCTCGCCTATCGGGACCAATCACTGGCTGGGGGTGCGCTTCCGCGCGATGCTGGGCCGGCACCTTTTTGCGCGCATCGGCGCGGGGGTTAAGATCTTTCACGGCGTGGAGTTGACCTTCGGCTACAACCTGGCCATCGAGGAGGGCGCGATCATTCGCCATCACGCGCTGCTGAACGACCGCGGCGGCATCACCATCGGCAAGGGCGCGGTGATCGGCTCGTTTGCGCGCATCTACTCGCACAGCCACGCCGCGCATGACTTCGGCGAGGTGACGCTGGCCAGACCGTGATCGGCCCCGCGGCGCGCATCGCCAGCCACGCCATCGTGCTGGCCGGCCAGCACGTGGCCGCCGGAGAGCTGGTGGGCAACTTCCCGGCCGACCGGGGCTAGAGCGCGGCCACGCCTTGCTCAGCTGCCGCAGGACGATCCATATAGGGCAGCTTGCGAGCTCGGGTCGAGGCGGCTTCCGCATCCGGTGTTCTAGTGTGCAGTACTCTGTTCTGGGTAAATGCCCCATCGAGGAGCAGGCTTTCCATCAGCGAGCCATCCCAGCGGCGCAATACGCTGTCCACAATGAGCTTGAGATCAGACAGAAATGTGGCGCGTTCCATATACTCCGCGTCGAGCCGGCGTTTGGCGGGCAGGACGACCGTGTGGAAGTAGGATTCCAGATGATGCCGGGGCACGCGGTCGAGGACCTCCTCCTCGCAGGCGAAGGCGATGGTGGCCGCGCCGGTGATTCCCGGGCGGCAGGGAAGATCGGAGATCATATGCTCCGGCAACTTGGGACGGGGGCCTACCAGGCTCATATGCCCGGCCAGCACATTGAACAATTGGGGCAGCTCATCGAGCTTCCAGCGGCGCAGAAAAAGACCGATCAAAGTGAAGCTCTGGTTGCCGGCGGTGGTGACCGGATCATGTTTTTTGTCCCTGGCCATGAGCATGGTTCTGAATTTAATAATGGTGAAGGCGCGGCCCTGATGCCCCATTCGCTTCTGCAAAAAGAGGACAGGCCCGGAGGAGGTGAGCCGCACTGCCAGCGCGATCGCCAGCAAAAGCGGGAGCAGCAGAGGCAGTACGGGCAATACACAGGCACAATCGAAGAGGCGCTTGATGCCCGACTGCGACCAGGGACTTAGCCGCCTGAGGACCAGAGAGGGCGCCGCCAGCGCAAAGTTGTGAGCCGCGAACATACCAGCCGCGGAGCTCCCAACAGTCCACTCCATCGTGCTGTACGCCAGCCGCTGCGCAGGACGGTTCATGGTCTGGCCTTCCAATGTCTGATGGGCGAGCGTATTTGTGTTCAAATGAACCTCTTCGGGACTGGGATGAAAGTCATCCTTGGTGTTTGGGATTATGGAAAACCAACGGTTCGCTGTCTCACGCGCAACTCTTGTTGCTTCTGTCTGGCCTGATTGGCAGAGAACTCCCTAGGAAAAGCAAATCTTTCATCCTCGCCGCAGCCTTCACGGATACAGCGGGATGATGCACGAGAAGTTGCCGAAACATTCACCAGCCAATTCCAGAATCGATCCCATGTACACAGCCGCACTGCCTTCCCAGGAACCTTGACCTCCTTATCGGCAGGAGAGCCGCGCGCGGCCGCTCACCCAAGATGTTCGAAGCGATGCGTGTAGCAAAATGGGACAAACGCGGTTGCCAGTAGCAATATGGGACATGTGAAATTAACAAAAGCTAAAGAAGAAACAATGATGGGAGATCGTATTTTTATTCGTGCTAGACTCCGTGCATATGAAGGCCTTGACGCATGGAAACGGCAGCAGAATTTACCGTTCCAACTCTGCCCATGATCGTCCCGCTGCGTGGGTTCGCGCGGCCTTGAAGGTGGGGCACCTACTGTTGATCGCGTCTCTTGCGACGGCCGCGCGCGCCCAGCAGACGCCGCAGCAGAGCGGCAATCCGGATGGGACGCAAAGCCAGAGCGGAATGGATTGCTTTGACCCTTTGCTGGCGACCACGCCGGAGTGCATCGCACAGAGTGAGGAAGAAACCAATCCGCTGCTGACTCCGCAATCGCGAAGTTCGCAGCCGGGAGAATACAGAGATCAATCGCGGATTCTCGGTAACGACTACTCCGACACGGCGAACTTGTCGCGGCAGCAACCGAATCGCAACCAGCCGCAGCCGGTGAAGCTGCCACCGGAGGCGCCGACCGAATTTCAGAGGTTTATCGGTTCTACGATCGGCCAGGTATTGCCTATCTACGGAGCGAGCCTCTTTGCCAGCGTGCCCTCCACCTTTGCGCCGCTGGACATGACTCCTGTGCCACCCGATTACGTTCTCGGGCCGGGCGACGAGCTGCGCATCCGCGTCTGGGGACAAGTGAACTTCCAGAGCAACGTGCGCGTGGACCGTTCGGGGGAGATTTTCCTGCCCCAGGTAGGCCCGGTGCATGTGGCGGAGATACCCATTTCGGCGCTCGATGCGCATCTGCGCAGTGCGGTGGGGCGCGTCTATCGCAACTTCAATCTCACTGCGGATGTGGGTCAGATTCGCTCGGTCCAGGTGTATGTGGCGGGTGCGGCGCGGCGTCCCGGCGTCTATACGGTGAGCGCACTGAGTACGCTGGTGGACGCGCTGTTCGCGAGCGGCGGACCCAAGGTGCAAGGCTCGATGCGGCAGATCCAACTGCGCCGTGGGAGCGCAGTAGTTACGGAGTTTGACCTCTATGGCCTGCTGATTCACGGCGATAAGTCGAAGGACGTGAAGCTGCAATCCGGCGATGTGATCTTCATTCCCCCGGCCGGCCCGCAAGTAGCTGTCACCGGGAGCGTGCGCAATCCCGCCATCTACGAGCTGCGGGAAAATGAAACGCTGGCCGATCTTCTGGCCGATGCCGGAGGCGTCACCTCGGTTGCGGCGGAAGCGCAAGTTTCGATTGAGCGGATTGAGAATCATCGCGAGCGGAGCGCAATCGAGGTGGCCTACGATGCGAGCGGCCTGGCCACGCTGCCAGCCGATGGCGATCTGGTGCGTGTATATTCGATTGTTCCGCTCTATCGGAAGACAGTCATCCTGCGCGGGAACGACGCCAATCCTGGCCGCTTTGCCTGGCATCCGGGGATGCGCGTCAGCGAGCTGATCCCGGACAGGGCATCGCTGATCACGCGGAATTACTGGTGGAAGCGGGCACAGCTGGGCCAGTCCGTGCCGGAGTTCGATCCGGTGCAGGGCTATGACAATCTGCGCCAGCCGGTGGAGAATCGCGCGATTCCGATCAAAGCTCTTCCATTGGAGGACGCGAGCACAGCGAATCAGGCGCAGAACCAGAATCAGAGCGTGAATCCGGCGCAAAATCTATATCAGAGCTATCTCAACGCAAATCAGGCGCAGAGTCAGAATCTGAGCGCGGAGCAGCGCTCCGGGAGCACAACGCTGGCCGCCGCGCAATCGTCTTCTGTTTCTCGAGTTCCCCTCCCTGCTCAACGCACCGAGATCAAGGCGCTGGCACCGGAGATCGACTGGAATTACGCCGCCATCGAACGGCTCGACCCCGAGACGCTGAAGAACACGGTGATTCCCTTCGATCTGGGCAAGCTGGTGCTGCAACACGATGCCTCGCAGGATCTTGAGCTGCAAGCCGGAGATGTCGTGACGATCTTCTCAGAGGCCGATATCCGGGTGCCGATTGCACAGCAGACGAAGCTGGTTACGCTGGGCGGAGAATTTGTGCATGCAGGTGTGTACACGGTCCAGCCCGGCGAAACATTCCGGCATCTGGCGGAGCGCGCCGGGGGACTTACGCCCGATGCTTACCTGTATGGCTCGGAGCTGACGCGAGAGTCGACGCGCGCCGTTCAGCAGGCCAGAATCGATGAATACGTGCAGAGCCTGAGCATGGGAATCCAGCGAAGCAGTCTGGCGATGTCAGCGTCGCCGGCCAGCTCGGCGCAGGATATGGCCAGCGCCAACGCGGCCCAGAACAGCGAACGGGACCTTCTTGCGTCGCTGCGGCAGATACGCGCCACGGGCCGCATTGTGCTGCGATTTACGCCCGACTCGAGCGGGACGAGCAGCTTTCCGGAGATCACCATGGAGGATGGAGACCGCTTTATCGTCCCGCCAGTTCCCGCCACGGTCAATGTGGTGGGCGCGGTCTACGATCAGAATTCCTTTCTGTATGCGCGGGGGATCAGGGCGGGCGATTACCTGAAGCAGGCCGGCGGACCCAACCGGGATGCCGACCGGAGCCATGCGTTTATCATCCGCGCCGACGGCGAGGTAGTGAGCCACGGCAAGGGAAGAAAAGCGTGGGGCGGCAGCGGTTTCGACAGCCAGTTTATGAGTCCGGGCGATACGATCGTGGTCCCGGACAGAACCTACAAGCAGTCCGCGTTGCGCGGCATCGTCGACTGGTCACAGATGTTCTCGCAGTTCGCGCTGGGAGCGGCGGCGTTGAGCGTGCTTAAATAGCAGGATTTGGGCGAGGACGCTTGTTGAATGCAAGCAGGAATGCGCCGGTCCATTCGATGGCAGGAGCCGATGACGACGAAAATATCACTTTCCGGAGAGAATGAGTACGCCGGAAGTCGTACCGAACCGAGCGCAGCCGGGCGGGACACGGAGGAGTTCTACACCATCTCCCTGTTTGATATTCTGATCGTCATTGCCGAGCGCAAGCGCTTCATTCTCTGGGTTACGGCCGCCGTTGCATTGCTGGCGCTCGGAATTGCGCTGCTTCTGCCCAATCGCTACACCGCGACGGTGACGCTGATGACACCGCAGCAGAACTCTTCGATAGGTTCCCTGCTGGCCTCGCAGATGGGCAATATGGGAGGGATGGCCGCGCTGGCAACCGGCGGAAACCTGCTCAAGAACCCTAACGATACCTTCATAGGCTTATTGACCAGCCGCACGGTCGAGGATGCCATGGTGAAGCATTTCGGGCTGAAGGAGGAGTACGGGAAGAAATACCTCTCCGATGCGCGCAGGAAGTTCGAGAAACGCACGAAGGTGGAGGGCAGCGGCAAGGATGGCCTGATCCATATCTCGGTGGAGGATCATGATCCCAGGCGCGCGGCGGAACTTGCCAATGGCTACGTTGAGCAGTTTCGCAATCTCTCGCAGCATCTGGCCATCACCGAGGCCTCGCAGCGCAGGCTCTTCTTTGAGCAAGAGCTTGAACAGGCGAAGAACAACCTTGCTGCCGCCGAAGAGGCGCTGAAGCTGACGGAGCAGACGACCGGACTGGTCGAGCTGAGCAGCCAGGAGAAGGCACTGATCGAATCGGCCGCAACCCTGCGCGCGCAGATCACCGCCAGGGAGGTGCAGATTCAAGGGATGCAAACCTATGCCACCGGGGAAAACGCCCAGTTGGTGCAGGCGCAGCGGGAGCTGGAAGGCCTTCGCGCGCAGTTGGCCAAGATGGGCGGCTCGGAAGACAGCGCCAGCGCGGGATTTATCGTTCCCAAGGGCAAAGTTCCCGAGGCCAGCCTGGAGTACGTCCGCAAATTGCGCGACGTCAAGTATTCCGAAGCGATCTTCGAAATCCTGGCGCGGCAATTTGAGTTCGCCAAGCTCGACGAAGCCAGGCAGGGAGCGCTCATTCAGGTGGTCGATCCCGCCATTGCTCCCGACAAGCGATCCTTTCCGTTGGTGGTCCCCATCGTGATCGTATCCACCCTGGTGGGATTCTTCATGGTGATTTTCACAGTTCTCATTCAGGCTGGATACCGGCGCCTGAAGGAGGATCCGGGAAATGCTCTCAAGTTCAATCATCTTCGCAAGGCTTTTTCCTTCAAGGGATGATTCCTGGGAATCTCGCTCCTATCTTTGATTGCACGCACCGATGTTCGCCTGCGAAGCGCAAATCCTGGCAATATCATTCCCGGCATTCCGCTGCGCTTCATGCAGGGCCATTCTCGTCTACTCCCTCTGGGAGTGGTAGACCGGCTACAGGCTAAGGCTGGGCGCAAGGAGCACGGTCAGAAGCCGATTCTCGTGATAGAGAATGAAGAAGTGGTCCGCGTACCGATCCAACTCGAAGCCAGCCAGCACTCCGAGCCTGCCGTTCTGAGCAGAGAGCGGGCGCGCGGGCTGGCGCTGGAGGCGGGATTCGCCGAGGCTGGGCTGGTCGCGCTTCCTCACGCGCATCAGGAGCGGGACGCGGCGCGCTTCGAGGAGTGGGTGCGGGCGGGGCGCGCGGGCTCGATGCGCTACCTGGAGCGGACGTGGCGAGGACGGGCGGCTGCTGCGTGCGCGGATTAACGCCTTTCCCTGGGCGCGCTCGGCGGTGGTTTGCTTTGCGAACTACAACAGCGCGCAGCCGCGCTCGACCGAGCCGGCAGCCGAGGGAGCGGGATGGATTGCGCGCTACGCCTGGTCGAGCAAAGTGGAGGCGGACGGGCGACGGCGGCCAAGCGACTATCACAAGGTGCTGCTCAAGCGGATGAAAACGCTGGAGGTGCGGCTGCATGAGCAGCTCGGCGAGTTTGAGGCGCGCAGCTTTGTGGACACCGGGCCGGTGGTGGAGCGGGCGCTGGCCACGGCGGCCGGATTGGGCTGGACGGGCAAGAACACCTGCCTGATTCATCCCAAGCTGGGGTCGTTTGGATTTCTGGCGGTGCTGCTGACTTCTCTCGAGATCGGAGAGGAAAATGCGCCCATGGCGCTACTGCCCGACCGCTGCGGAAGCTGCCGCCGCTGCCTGGAGGCCTGCCCGACCGGCGCGCTGATCGCTCCTTACCAGATGGATGCGGCGCGATGCATCTCTTACCTGACCATCGAGCATCGCGGAGCCATTGCGCCGGAGTTGATGGAGGGGATGGGGAGGCAGATCTTCGGCTGCGACATCTGCCAGGATGTTTGCCCATGGAATCGGAAAGCGTTTGCTTGGCGGCGATGTGGAGCTGGAGGCGCGCACGGAGCTGGTGAATCCGGCGCTGGAGGGTCTGGCGGCGATGGATGAGGCGGAGTTCGAGCGGCAGTTCAACGGCTCGCCGGTGCGGCGGGCGGGATTTTGGGGCTCAGGCGCAATGTGGCCATCGCCATGGGCAACAGCGGGCTGGGCCGGTTTGCGCCCTGGCTGGAAGATTGGGCCGAGGCTACGGACGAGGGGCTGCGGAGCGCGGCGCGATGGGCGCGGGAAAAGCTGAGGGGGTCACGATGAAGGGCGGGGTTGTCGGTTCCCACATTAGCGCAATAGAACGAACCTAGGTCCTTCGACCACGCTGCGCTTCGCTCAGGATGACAGCGGCGAGAGTGGGCACACGAACCGTACACTATGAGTGATACTGCTTTACAACAGAAAGGAAAGTTCACGTGGCTGATGTTCTGAATTCCGATGCGCGGAGCGAGGCGGCAAGCGAGGCGCCCAGAGCCGCCGATGTGCCGGAACCGGCTAAGCAGTCCAAGTGGTACCGCTGGCGCAAGGACGGCACGGCGCTGGTGAGTTATCTGCTGGACAGCGAGGTGCATACCTTCGCCTTCAGCGTGGCGGCCAACGCGATTCTGTCGTTCATTCCTTTCATCGTGCTGCTCTACACGCTCCCTGTGTCTTCCATTCCAGATGCTGTTCAGGCTGTAGTTACCGATATGGTGAACTATTTTCTGCCTTCAGTTGCCAGCAAGGATTGGATGGCGCATAGCCTGCAAGGCGTGGCCTCGGGCCAGGGGGTGCAGTTCTTCTCGCTGATGATGATTCTGGTGGCCTGCACGGGAATCTTTCTTCCCTTGGAGGTGGCGCTGAACCAGGCCTGGGGCGTGACCAAGAGCCGCAACTATCTGCACAACCAGGTCATCGCCTTTGGCCTGGCAATCCTGATGGTGGTGCTGGGCATGAGCAGCATCCTGCTGAACGCGGCGGTGCGCGGTGTGTTGAAGTTACTCTTCGATCACCAGACAAACATCAAATTCATCGATTTTCTACTCAATTTTACTTTAAAAGGGACCGAGTTTGTGGTGCTGACCGCGACCACCGGCGTGGCCTCGATCCTGTTCTTCTTTTCGATCTATTGGCTTCTGCCCAACCGCAAGGTTCCATGGCGGTCGGTGCTGCACACCTCGATTTATACAGGGGTGATCTGGCTGGTGGCGCGCTATCTCTTTGTGCTGGTGCTGCCGCATCTGGACCTGAAGGCGCTCTATGGGCCGTTCTTTGTCTCGGTGGGGCTGCTCTTCTGGGCCTATGTCTCCGGGCTGATTTTGTTTGCCGGAGCGCAGTTCAGCGTGGCGCGCATGGGAGACCGGAAGAATTAGAGGAATATCAACCTAGACTCTCCAATTGGTCCGTACGGTTTCTCCTTGACGTGTGTTTGGTCGACTCACGTCTGAAATATTTCGGATGGACTCCCGCAAATATCAAACTGCTACTGCAACCCAGGCAGAGCCGGCAACGCTCCATATGAGACTGCAAAAGAGAGGGAAAAGAGTGGTTTCCCAGGCCCTAAACGCAGAACCTGGGAAACCGGGAGAGTGGCGGCTTAAGCCGTCTTCGGAAATTCATCCATCATTTTTGGCGAAGCAGAACAATGGACGCCGGCCACTCGGGATCATGCGCTTTGACGGAGACGCAAATCAGGGTGCGGTCAATCCATGCCTCCTTCACAAGTTCCTCGACCGCAGGTTCGTGGCCACGGAACCAATGCTGACATCCTTCCTCCGACAAGAGATGGAATCCCTCAAAGTCGCCGAAACGGTCATAAGCAATGCCAATGACCTTTCCGGTGCAGCAATGTTCTCCGTGATGCTCGCCGTGGCCGCCATGGTCATGGCCGTGGCCGGGACTATGGCCTTTGGAAGGCTGCGGATAGCCGTTCGGAGAGCCCGGAATCTTGGAAGCGTCGCCTCCGCCGTGATTGATCCGGCCTGTTAGGAGATGAATGTAGCGCAACAGCACCGGATACCAGCGGTTGGAGTTCCCGATGATGCCGAGCCGCCATTTGAGGATGGCGAGCAGGTTTTCGTCGATGGGAAGTGTCTTCTTTTCTTCCTCAACCTGGATCTTCGCCAGGAAAGATCCGGTGATATAGCGCCACAGGAACTGCCTCGGTTTGTCAGCACCCGTTGCGGCTTGTGGAATTGGCTGGGTAGGCCGGTTGGGCACGATGACCTGTTTGGTTGTGATGCGGCGAACGACTACATCGAATTCATTGCCGTAGCGGACCGTGGAGGGGAGCTGGACGGTAATCAATCCGGCAAAGCTGTCGCCTGACCCGGTTGGAATGGGGATGTAGGTGACAGGGCTCGCGACCGTGAATTGGATAGTGTGAGCGTCGGGAGCGGTGATCGTCTGCGCGGGATACAACTGCGAGGCCAGTTGCAGAACCGCGCTGGCGCTCACTCCCGGCCAGTAGAGGGTGGCGATGCTGCCGAGCGGCATCTTGTTGCCCCAATCGATCATCATCTCGTCGGGGTAGCTGAGGATGCTGGTGGGATCCGTGGACTGAGGCGGCGGACTGGGACGGACATCGATGGTTTGCGGAACCCGATGAGTGGCGGGAAATCCGGGATTTCCGGAGGTCGTCACCTGGAGATTGCGCTGCGCCAGTTTGGTGGAGTTCTCTGGACTCTCGATGACTCCGTTTTCGTTGATGATCGGGGCCAGGCTGTAGGCGATCTGCGCCACCAGACAGTTGTGGGCGCTGCCGGCCAGGTAATGCTGGACGGGCAGGGGCGGGGTGCCAAATTCGTTGGTTGCGTCGTTGACGTTGAGGAAGCAGCCAAAGAAGGCCCAGGTGTAGTCGTTCCCGGTGGGGATTTCAATGTTCTGGTTGTTGGCGCCGCCGGACGAGTAATCGGTGGGACTGTTGTTGAAGTTGGCGGAGGCGAAGAAGGGCAGTGAGCAGCCATTCACGACACCGTTGTGGTCGGTTCCCGGCAGCGGGCTCTGCGGGTCGTTCAGGGCGCCGGTGCTCGGATAGGTGACCTGGGGGTCCGCGGTGGTTGTCGCAGAGGTGGAGTTGATGTAATCCGTGTCGAAGGTCTGTGTCGTCATGAGCCGGAAGAAGACCTTGACATTCGAGGCCTGGGCGGCCACGCCGGAGGAGCCCTTCAAACGGACGCGGGCGATGGCGAAGTTGTAATTGCGGTCGCTTCCCGTGAATGGAGTGGCCGAGGAATCGCCATTGAGCGCGCCGTTCTGATTCGGCAGTAATGTGTCGAGCGGATCGGAGACATTGGTGTCGGGCGGCGTGTACATCGGATTCAAATAGCCATATTGCTGATTGAGCCATGTGATCAACTGCCCGATGTAGTTGTAAGCGCCGGTAACGCTGTCGGTCAGCGTCGGCGGCGTGCCGGAACCGGTGATTGGGGTGGGGTTAATGGCGGGAGTGACAGTGAAGACGCGCAGATCCTGGCTGAGATAGGGTTGAGTGACACCGGCGCTGGGACCCGTATTGATGTTGGTGAAGTACGGATCGTCGCCGCCAAGCAGATAAAACTCGGCTTGCGGGGTGAGCGCGTCGCCCACTCCCTGGATGCTGATAGTGGCCTGGAGAGTGTAGGCATTCGGCGTGGAGGAACCGGCAGCAGGGAAGGCTGTGGGAGAGGCCAGGGATGCGCTGGTGAAGTCGATCTCATAGCCAAAGCGAATCCGCTGCGGCACTGTGGCGTTTGCGCCGGTGTTGCCGATATCGTAAGTGATCGTGGGAGTGGCTGAGATGCTCAGGCCGGGGATATTAGACGAATTGAACGAGCCCGAAAGCGAAGGAATGGCTGTCCCCACCGCATTGGGCGTGTAGCCTTCGAGGAAGAGGTAAAACGCCAGCGGGTAGTCGAGATTGTCCGCCACCTCGTCGCGGCCGAAGGTGTTCTGATTGGTCACAAAATAGAAATTCTGAGTCGCGCAGGAGCCTGCGGCGATCGAGTCGTTGAATCCGAGGGTATTCTCCGGGCATGCTGGTTCGGGCGTGAAACAGTAGGTGAAGAAATTTGTTGGGTTGGGAGAATAGCCACGGTCGGAGGTGCTCGTCTGGTTGTCCCAATCGGTGACCCTGGCCGGATCGTATCCAACGCAGTAGTTACCCGTGACAAAGCTATCCAGTTCGTAGCAAGCGCCGGCGTCGGGAGTAATACCGACAAAGCCGCCTTCAGGGGTGCTCCATGTCTGGCCAGGCGCCAGGTTGAAGATGAAATGGACCAGGTACCTGGGAGACGCGCTGGGGCCGTAGTCAATGATGCCCATGGGCTGACCGCCGGACCCGGTCAAAGTCGGCAGTGGCTGCGTCCCATCGAGCATATGCGAGACGGTATCGTTGGGTCCGAGATATACGGGCCAGAATGCGCCTCCAAAGATATAGTCGGGGACGCCGGTTGCGCCGCGGTAGAGTACGACGGCGTGGCTGTTGTGCGGGTCCGAGTTTACGAAGGTCCAGGAAATATCTCCGTTTGCCTGATTGGTCCAGGCCCAACTGACGGTGACGAAACTGGATATCCGTGGAGGTGTGGGAGGCGAAAGACTGGCGGGGTGGCCTTTGTGAATGACTGGTTTTAAGGTTGGGTGGGGGCTTGCGGATGGTGTTTTTGCAGCGGGGACGGGGCGATTGCGCCCAGGCCCAGGGGGAAGAGTGGGCATGGCAATTCTCCTTATGCCGGAAACTTATTTTTTATGTTGACCGTTGTCAAGTTAATTTTCAGACGATTCGACTCGAAGATTGCGCGCCGGCAGGGGGTTACTTTCCGCAGCAATCAGCGATGGGAAGAATCATATTGTCCCAGGCTTCAAAAGATCGGGAGCCTGGAAACCAAACGACAACGGCATGGATTGATCAGGCACAAGAATGCTGACTCTCCGTGCCCCATCCATGCGGCACCTTTCTGCCGCTTGGGTGGGAAACTATGAAGCATTCAGGACCCGAACGAGAACGGAACTCGGATGTAATCCGATTGGTGCACGTTCATTCGTTTGCGTGGTTAGCTGCGATCATTTTCCTCGGTTGAACCTTGGACCTCCATTTGCCCGGCGCTCGGTGAATCCGCGCCGGCCTGCTCCACGACGAACGAATAGGGAATTATCCGTTCCAGAGCAAAGAACCTGCAGGGATAGTGCGGACAATTCGCAAATCGTTTCATGGCAGGAGTGCTTGATTGGGAAGGAGTGAGCTTGCCAGGCAGGGATTCGGCAGGAAGGTGCAGCTGGGCGAGGGACGGCCTGAAACCCGTACCTTTCCAGCCGGCAAAAGAATCAGAGGTTCGTTAGATGTCCAGGTTCTTTACGTCGAGCGCGTTGTCCTCGATGAACTTGCGGCGCTTTTCCACGTCTTCTCCCATTAACGTGGCGAAGATCTCCTCGGCTTCCACGAAGTCTTCCAGCTTGACCTGGAGCAGGGTGCGGCGCTCGGGGTCCATGGTGGTCTCCCAGAGCTGCGCGGAGCTCATCTCGCCCAGGCCTTTGTAGCGCTGCACGGAGTAGTCCTTCTTGCCCTGTTCGACGATGTGGGCGAAGAGTTCGCGGGCGGTCTGCTTTTCCACCGGCTCGCGCAGTACGCGTGCGGTGCGGCGGGCGGCTTTCGCTTCGGCCTGGAGCTCCGCGCTCTCGGCGGTGTCCTCGGTTTCTTCCTGCATTACTTCGGGAGCGGCCTCGACGACGGCGGCCTTGGCGGCGTACTCGATGAGGAAGGGCGGTTCGAGGAACTCCTTGATGAGCGAGTACTTGGACATCATCTGGCGGAACTCGGGGCTGGAGGCCAGCGTCCAGTCGATGCGGCGCTCGGCGCCCTGGGCATCGACGAAGCTGACCGACCAGGTGTGGTGCTCCTCGTCCTCGACTGGAGCGCCGAGGGACTTGAACTGGAACTCCTCGGCCTGCTCGACCAATTGCGCGTGGAGCTGAAGCAGCTTTGGCGGAACGTCGCTCTCGGCTTTAGAGGCGAAATCGGCCCGGTGTACAAATTCGGAGCGGGCCAGCAGTTCGGTCAGCTTCTCGTTGCGGACGCGCTTGTCCACCTTCTCGACGAAGTCCAGGTACTCGCTCAGCGTACCCATGAAGCGTGTGAGGCCTGCGCCCTCAATGCGGCTGGCAGCCTCGCCGTGGCGGACCACCATACCTTCAGCCGCGCGGTTGACCATCACTTTAACAAACTCGCGTTCGTCCTTGATGTACTGCTCGAAGCGGCCCTTCTTGATCTTGAAGAGCGGCGGCTGGGCGATGTAGATATTGTCGCGCTTGATCAGTTCGGTCATGTGGCGGAAGAAAAATGTGAGCAGCAGCGTGCGGATATGCGAGCCGTCGACGTCGGCGTCGGTCATGAGGATGATCTTGCCGTAGCGGATTTTGGCGGCGTCGAAATCGTCTTTGCCGATGCCGCAGCCGAGCGCGGTGATCATCGCGCGGATTTCTTCGTGGCCGAGCATCTTGTCGTAGCGCGCCTTTTCGACGTTGAGGATCTTGCCCTTGAGTGGCAGGATGGCCTGGAAGCGGCGGTCGCGGCCCTGCTTGGCGGTGCCGCCGGCGCTCTCGCCCTCGACCAGATAAAGCTCGCAGCGCTCGGGGTTGCGCTCCGAGCAATCGGCCAGCTTGCCGGGCAGGCCGGCGCCATCCATCACACCCTTGCGGCGGGTCAGGTCACGCGCCTTGCGGGCGGCCTCGCGGGCGCGGGAGGCTTCAATGGCCTTGTTGATGATGCGCTTGGCGATGGGTGGATTCTGCTCCAGGAACATGCCCAGACGCTCGTTGACGAAGGCCTGCACGGTGCCGGCGATGTCGGAGTTGAGCTTGCCCTTGGTCTGGCCCTCGAACTGTGGCTGGGAGAGCTTGACGCTGACCACGGCGACGAGCCCTTCGCGCACGTCGTCGCCGCTCAGATTCTCCTTCATGTCCTTGAAGAGGCCGAGCGACTGGCCGATGGCGTTGATGGTGCGGGTGAGCGAGGTGCGGAAGCCGGAGAGGTGCGAGCCGCCGTCAACGGTGTTGATGTTGTTGGCGAAGCTGAAGACGGTCTCGGAGTAGCTGTCGTTGTACTGGAGGGCAACGCCCGCCAACAACGGTCCCGGCTTGGAAGAAGCTTGGAAACGCTGGCAGCTCTGCGGAAGGAAGGCAAGGTCCGCTGGATCGGCGTCTCCAACTTCAACGCCGAGCAAATCAAGCGAGCGGAAGCCATCGCGCCGTGGCCATTGCGCTCCAGCCCCCTTACTCCATTCTGCGCCGGGAGATCCAGGAAACCACTTTGCCGCATTGCGCGCAGCGCGGCATCGGCGTGATTGTGTACGCCCCGATGT
>CAWFZU010000236.1:0-31731 GCA_963820195.1 uncultured Acidobacteriaceae bacterium
ATCATGTCGAAGAAGATAGCCGAGGGACTGGATGCGCTGGTGCTGGACGTGAAGGTGGGCACCGGAGCGTTCATCAAGCAGCAGGTGAATGCGCGGCGGTTGGCGCAGACCATGGTGGGCATCGCCCGGCCGATGGACGAGCAGGTCCAGGCGCTGATTACCGATATGAGCCAGCCGCTGGGCTACGCGGTGGGCAACGCACTGGAAGTGATGGAGGCGTCGCAGACGCTCCAGAACGCCGGGCCGGCCGATCTGACCAAGCGGTGCCTGGAACTGGCCGCGCGCATGATCTTCCTCGGCAAGAAGGCCGCCACGCTGGAAGAGGCGCGCCTGACCGCCGAAAGACACCTGGTGGATGGCTCGGCTAGCAATACGTAGTTGCCGCTGGGCGCGCACCCGTTCGGCGTATTGCTCGGGCCCTACGGTGCCGTGGTGGACAAGGCAGGGAACTGATCGGGGGAATGGGCCTGGCGGCGGGCCGAAGGGCTTCTCGCCGGGCGTCTAGCGCATCCAGTTGCTGAATTGCCGCTTCGGCGGCGCGCCTCCGGCCCGCGTTCTTCATGGAGAGGAAGGAGCCCGCGTGGTCGCGTTGCGGCGGGCCAGCTTCGAGCACCTGGTAGTAATCCTGCGGCAGCCCGACGAAATCCTGGTCAATGTGCAACCGCAGCAGCCCGAGCTCGTTCATCGTGCTGTAGAGCGCCTGAGTCTGGCGCAAGGAGTCTGCAGTTCGCGGATAACCGTCTGCAGAGTTATCTCGGCGTGCAGCGGGAGTTCGTTGGTGCCGAAACGGACTTGCACGGCGGAGTGGATCGCTTGAGTCAGCTTCTGCCAGCTTTCTTCACGCATAGAGGTTGGCGCGATATCATTCTTGGGTATAGAGCCGGTCGGATTGGCGGGAGTGGTCAGGGCGGCCTGAGTGTTCACATAGCCGCGGGCGTTGAGGCCGGCGTCCTGGTAATATTCCCATGCGCCGCCGTGGAAGTTACGGGTGCCGCTCTTCGTGGTGATCTTGATCGATGCGCCGCCCGCCTGCCCCTGCTCGGCATCGAAGGAGTTGGTCGTAATGCTGACGTTCTCGATGGAGTCCGCAGGAGGAACATAGGCAATCAGATAAGGCAGCCAGCCATAATAGTTCACTGCGCCGTCGATGCGTGTGGTGTTGCCCTGGTTGTCAGCGCCGTTGACGTTCACCGACATGGCGCGGGAGGGATTGGAGGCCGTTGAGTTCTGCTCAGCAACCGCCATGCCGCCCGGGATCAGTGTATACAGTGCCTGGTAGTTACGCCCCCCGCCGGAGGTAATCGGCAGTGATGCGAGTTCTTGCTGACTGATTTCGCTGTTTACCTCAGCGGTCTCGGTTTGCATCAGCGGCGGCGCGGAGGTAACCGTGATCTCGGTTGAAACAGTAGCAGGCTGCAATGTGATGTCAATGCGGACCTGCTGGTTGGCTTCGATTGGAATGTTCTTCTGCGTGAACCCGGCGAGGTTTCCTGACTTTCCCACGGAAACTGTGTACACACCAGGAAGCAGGTTCAGGAATGAATAAATACCTGTGTCACTCGCATTGATCGTACGAACAGCGCCAGTACCTTGGTTGGTTAGCGTTATCAATGTGTTGGGAATCATTGCGCCGGTTTTATCGGCAACTGTTCCAGTCAACGATCCATAGAGGATCTGCGCGGATGCAGTGAGCGTAGACAGGAGAAAAACAAGCGTCATGCCGATCAACTGAACTGATCGGCAGGTATTCCGGGCATTCCGGAATTTAATAGTTGGCCTACCAAACATAAATCCCTCCGTTGTGGATGCCTGTTGTATTCCTTTTGGGTTTGCAGAGACGGAATCTCTCTGAATAAGGAAGTTGACACATTTCCAGCAACGTGACACAACGTTTCCGAGAAAAGCGCTGCTGAACTGGAAACCGGGCAGATTGTATTTGTTTTCTACAACAACTAATAAATACTATGACAGAAACCTTTGTCAAGGGGGAGATTTGAAAACTTTTAGACTATTCGGTCGAGCACGGGCTTGTCGGAGAGGAGTGCTTTGATCCCAAAGTGATAATTTTTCAGAGGATGGCCGAAAATAGCCACTATTCCTCTCGGAGGACTTCGAGGGGGCGCAGGCCGAGGATGCGGTAGCTGGCGATCCAGCCGGTGGCCGTGGCCAGAAGCGCCGTGCCGGCGAGCGCGATGAATGTGGCGTGGCTGTCAAAGTGGTAGTCCACTTCGAGCCTGTGTAAGAGCACCCGCGTGAGCAGATTGGCAAAGAGGACGCCGACCGAGCCGGCCAGCAGGCCAAGGACACTGAACTCGACGCTGAAGGTGCGGACGATGCGCATCCGCGTGGCGCCGAGCGTCTTCAGCACGACGGCCTCGCGCATGCGGCGGAATCGCGTGCTGGCGATGCTGGAAGCGAGGATCATCAGCCCGGCGAAGATGGAGAAGCCGGCCAGGAAGCGCACGACAAAGGTGATTTGATCGACGACGCTTTCAATGCGCGCCAGCACATCGGCCAGATTGATCACCGTGACCGTGGGATAAGCCGTGAAGAGCGCTCGCTCCATCGCCGCCACCTGACGGGGGTCGATGTGCGCGCCGCCGTACCATGTGGCTGTCTGGTTCTGGAGCAGGGCGGAAGGCAGCACAAACTCGATGCGCCCGCCCAGGTGGTTGCCGTCGGCGCGGTAGATGGCTGTCACCTTCAGCGCGCGCACGACGCCGCCCACTTCCAGCTCGACCGCCGAGCCCAGGCTCAGATGCAGCCGCTGGGCAACACCCTCGCCTATGGCCAACTCCGGCGCATCCGCGGCAGTCCACCACTTGCCCTGCGTCACTTTATCGCCCGATGGAGGCGCGTCAGCCCAGCTCAACTGCGCATTCTCCAACATTCGCCGGGGAAAATGCTGCTCCTTCAGTTGGTCCAGCGGCTTGCCGTTGAGCGTAACAAAACGCCCGGTCACCACCGGCATCAGCTCCAAAGCCTGACTCACTCCGGGCTGACGAGCGAAGAAATCCTTGATGCCCGCAGCTTCATCGGACGTTACGTCGATCAGGAAGACATTGGGCAGCTTGGGCGAGGCCGTCTCACGCAGATCGCGCAGGAGCGCCGCCTGCATCAGATAGACCGTCAGGATGAGCATGACGCCGGTGCCCAGCGCGGCCATTACCGCTGCCGACTGGTTGCCGGGACGATAGAGGTTGGCCAGCCCGTGGCGCAGAAACGAAGGCAGGCGCAGACGCACGCGGTTGAGCAGAAAGCGCAGAACCCAGAGCGTAATGGCGGCCATGATCAGCAGGACGACGAGGGCAATGGAGAATAGAAGAGCGAACCAGCCGCCCACCTTGGCTGAGTCCGAGAGCGCCCAGGCGATTCCGCCCAACGCCACGACGACCAGTGCGGCGAGACCGAGTTGCAGGCGGCGCGCCCACCAGCTTGCAAGCCAGGCGACGAAACCCTCCGGCCCCTGCTCGACCAGCCTGCGCAGGACCAGCACCGGCCGGACAGCGCGCACGTCCAGCAGCGGCGGCAGGCAGAAGAGCAGCGTGGTCAGCAGGCCCGTTCCCAGCCCCGCCGCGACCGAGCGCCAGGGAAATTCGAGCTGCGCCTGAACCGGCAGCAGGTGGCCGAAGACCGCCGGCAGCGCGGCCATCACGCCCACCCCAACGGCCACGCCGACAAGAGCCTCCGGCCAGGCCCAGACCTAATGTTTGCAATAAGAAGATGCGCAGCAGGTCGCCGGAAGTTGCGCCTACTGCTTTTAAAATGGCCAGCATGTCCATGCGCTGCTCGAGGTGTGCGTGCATGGCCATGGCCACGCCAATCGCTCCCAGCACCATCGCCACCAGGCAAATCAGGCTAAGAATCGCGGTAGCGTTCTCCAGCCCTTGGCTCAACCCCGGATTGCCCTCGCGGAAGTCCATCACCTGCGCGTCGGGCAGCGCCGCCTCCACTTGCTTGCGCAGCGCCACGGGATCGGCTTGCGGCGGCAGCTTCATCAGCAGCCGCTGGGTGGCCCGGCTGCCGGTTACGATCAGGCCGGTGCGCTGCAATGCCGCCTGCGAGATCATCACCCTCGGCCCCAATGCCGCTGCCGCGTTGAGGCGGTCCGGCTCCTGGCGCAGCACCGCAGCGATGCGAAAACTTCTTCCGCCCAGCCGCAGCGTCTGGCCCACGCGCGCATTCAGCCGGATAAGAAACTCCTCGGCCACCACCGCCGAATCGCCGTCCAAGGCCTGCGGCAGGCTCATCGCCGGCTCCAACGCGGCCGCACCGTAATAGGGGTACTCGGCCGGGTCGACGGCCTTGAGCGAAACCAGCAACGGAACCGGGTCAGGCGGCGCTGAAGCCATCGAAACTGTTTCCGTCACCCAGGTTGTCCGCAGACCGCCCTGCCTGGCAATCGCCGCAATTTTGCCGTTTTCGTCGGCAGTGGGCTCACGAAAGATGCGCGCGCTGAGGTCGCCGGCCATCAGCGAACGCGCCTCCGTGCCCAGAGTCCGCTTGAAACTGTCGCTGAAGCCGCGCACACCCACCAGCGCCGCCACGCCCACGGCCACCGAGAGCACCACAAAGCCGAATTTGCCCGGAGCGGAGCGCAGATCGCGCCAGCCGATGGCCCCGGCCCGCTTCCAACTCAATGCGCGCTTAGCCATTTTTCTCCTGGTCCTGGACCGCGAACGGCAAGCTGTCTTCCACGATCAACCCGTCGCGCAGCACAATCTTGCGGTCGGCGCTGCTGGCCACTTCGGGGTCGTGCGTCACCAGCACCAGCGTCGTGCCGGCGCGCTTGTTGCGCTCCAGCAGCAGGTCCAGCACCAGCTTGCCATTGGCTGAGTCCAGATTGCCGGTCGGCTCATCGGCCATCACGATGGGCGGCTCGACAACAAAGGCGCGGGCAAGCGCCACCCGCTGCTGCTCGCCGCCGGAGAGCTGCACCGGGTAGTGGTCCACGCGCTCGGTGAGGCCCACCTCGCCCAGCAGCCGCCGCGCCTGAGCGAGGCCGCTGCCTTCCACGTTCAATTCGTAAGGAAGCAGAACGTTTTCCAGAGCCGTCAGCGTGGCGATCAGTTGGTAGGACTGGAAGACGAAGCCGATCTTGCTGCCGCGCACCGCGGCCAATTCCGCCTCGGCCAGATTGTGAATGGGCACGCCGTCGAGGTAAATTTCGCCGGAGCTGGGCGTGTCGAGGCCCGCCAGCAAGCCCAGCAGCGTGCTTTTGCCGCTGCCGCTCGCCCCCACGATGGCGATAAACTGACCGGCGGGAATGGTCAGGGTGATCCCTTTGAGAATCTCAACCCGCCGCGCGCCGTTTTGTATCCACTTCTTCGCGTCCCGAACTTCGATCACTCTGCCTCCTCGAACTCGTCTGCATTTCCTCAGGGGCTAAAGCCCAGTTGATTCTATGGGCTTTATCGGCACGACTAAAGTCGTGCCCTGACACTTCTGGAATCCTTATCAAGTTCTTCCGCAACCTGTTAAGTCGTGCCCTTTCAAAGCAGTCTAATCGCCACGGTTTTCTTCCAGTCACTTCGCTACACTGTAGTTGTGTACGTTCGCCGCGCACTGTTTGTTTCGCTGGGGTTGATTCTACTGGCTGTTGGTCCGCTGATGGCCGCCGGTCGGCCGCTGCTGGTCTGCTACGGCGACAGTATTACAGCGGGCCACGGCCTGCAAGACGGCCAATCCTTCCCGGATGCATTGCAACGCGACCTGAACGCGCGCGGCTACCACTACCAGGTGAGCAACCAGGGAACCAGCGGCGCAACAACCAAGGACGCCGTCGCCGGTCTACGTACGATCCTGGAGATGCATCCCGTTGTGGTCATCGTCGAATTCGGCGGCAACGATGGCCTGCGCGGCCTGCCCCTGGCCGAGACCCACCACAACCTCGACGCCGTTCTGACCGCTCTCGAAGGCGCTCACATCAAAGTTGTGCTGGCCGGAATCACCCTGCCGCCCAACTATGGCCGGGAGTACATTCAAGCCTTCGAGCAGCCTCTTCCGCGAGCTGACGGCGAAGCACCACGCCGCCTTTGTGCCCATGCTCTATAA
This sequence comes from uncultured Acidobacteriaceae bacterium, assembly GCA_963820195.1. Lineage (GTDB taxonomy): Bacteria > Acidobacteriota > Terriglobia > Terriglobales > Acidobacteriaceae > Telmatobacter. The sequence goes on from CAWFZU010000236.1 coordinate 6,055, forward strand.
AGACCTGATCAACGTCCCCGGCACGATTCAGCCCGACGGCATCCATCCCACCGCCAAAGGCTCGGAGATCATCGCGCGGACGCTGTTGCCGGTACTCGTGCCACTGTTGAGAAAAGGCGCGAGGTAGTGAGAATGGGCTAGAAACCGCCCTCAGATCTCTACTTTCTTCTCAGAAGCAGTTGAACTCCCGGAAATTCACAGATTTCCTCTCCGCACACCAGCAATTTAGCTGGCTCGAACTCCGAGTTCCTCACACATTTCAACGCGGCAAACAGCTCCGGTGCGTCAGCGAAACCCGCGCCCCAAAAGGATGGTGCTGCCCGATAATTCTCGATCATTCTTGAAATGTTATCCGGATCATGCAATTCGATCTCAGCCGAGGACTTGCACGACTCTAAGTCACCCCAATAATCCATCAAGAACATTTTCTTGCTTCTTTCGATCGCCGATTCACAGTCCTCCTTGGTGAATTCCGCATGACCGAATTGATCCGTGATTACCGGCCCAACAGGGAAATCGTTCTTTCGTTGCGCTCGAAGGATAAGGAGCAGCGCAACATTTGATATCGGCAAGCCCGATATCGCATCGACTACCGCGATCTTAAGCCTTGCTGGGAATTTCATTGTCCCTCTTTATTGGAATCAATCTTCCGAGACGTTCCCGTCGACCTTTTACTCTAGCACCGCAACCGGCTGAAAAAGCGTTCCGGCTACGCGCTTGGCAATTCCTACCAGCTCGCGCTGGCCGGCGAAGACTTTGACCAGAGGGGCGCTGGAGAACTCCGGCAGGTTGGCCTGCGCGCCGTTGCGCAGCCTTCCCAGGGCCAACTCATCGCCGGTGACAGCGGGCATCTCCGGCAGCAGGCTGCGCGGATGGAGGCACAGCCTCTCTAATGCTTCCAGGTTTCCTGCCAAAAGAGACAGCTCGTCGAGCGTACGCGCTTCGGCGAGCGTGAAGACTCCGGCCTGGGTGCGGCGCAGGCTGCTCAGATACGCCCCGCAGCCCAAATCCTGGCCCAGCTCATGCGCCACCGAACGCACATAGCCCCCGGCGCTGATGCTCATTGTGAAGCTGGCTTCGACGCCATGCATCTCATTGATTTCAAAGTTGCGAATGTGGATTGGTGCGGCTTTGAGTTCGATCGGCTTGCCCTCGCGGGCGAGCTTGTAGGCGGGTGTGCCGGCGATCTTCTTGGCGGAGAAGTTGGGCGGCATCTGCTGCATCTCGCCGTTAAAGCGGGCGGCTACAGCCTGTATCCTCTCCAACGATAACGGAGGGTCCAAAACCGCGGAGCGGTCCGGCCCGGCAGGCTCGCCCTCGGCGTCATAGGTGTCGGTGGCGAAGCCGAAGCGGATGGTCCCTGTATAGCTCTTTTCCGCCGAGGAGAAGTACTGCGCGAGACGTGTGAACTTGCCCAGCAGCAGCGGCAGAACGCCGGTGGCCATGGGGTCCAGCGTGCCCAGATGGCCGATGGAGCGCTCGCTGGTGATTCTGCGCAGGATTCCCACCACGTCGTGGCTGGTCATTCCGGCCGGTTTGTCGATAACGAGAAGCCCGTTCACTACTTCACTGTAGCTGACAGGACCGGAGCTTATACACCGCCGTTGCCCGGCTGATGGACCAGCGACAAGAACTCCAGGCGCGTTTCCTTCTGGCGGAAGCAGCCCAGCATCGCCGAGGTCACCGTGGAGGAGTGCTGCTTCTCGATGCCGCGCATCATCATGCACAGGTGGCGGGCCTCGATCACCACGCCCACGCCCTGGGGCTTGATCGCGTCCTGAATGGCGTCGGCGATCTGCCGGGTGAGCCGCTCCTGGATCTGCAAACGTCGAGCAAAGACTTCAACTAATCGCGGTATCTTACTGAGGCCGATCACCTTGCCCTTGGGGACATAGGCTACGTGCACCTTGCCGAAGAAGGGCAGCATGTGATGCTCGCAGAGCGAGAAGATCTCGATGTCCTTGACGATGACCATCTCATCGTAGTCCTCGTCAAAGAGCGCCCCGCGCAAGATTTCGGCCGGATTCTCGCGATAGCCCTTGGTGAGGAAACCCATTGACTTCTCGACGCGCTCCGGCGTGGCTTGCAGGCCGTCGCGGCTGGGGTCCTCGCCCAGGCGGCGCAGAATCTCGCGCACGATCTCCTCGGTGCTGAATCCGCTGATGCCTTCGTCGATCACCGCTGTCCGATGAATCGCCTTGCTCATCGCAATTGGCTGTGCCATAGTCCTCATCCTTCCGCCCGGGGGAATCGGGCGCCGTTCACTTGCCCTCGCACTCAAAAAAGTTGTTTTCAGTCTCTTCCACGCGCACTCGCGCCAGCTCACCGGCCGGCAACGCGTCCTTCAACAATCCGAAGACTACTCTACAGAGATTCTCCGTCGTTGGGACACGATTCACAAAGAGCGGGTCGAGGTTGAGGTTGGCGTGATCGAAGCGCTCGACGACCCGTGCGTGCACCACGGCATCGAGGGCGCCCAGGTTGACGACCATGCCGGTCTCCGTGTCCACTTTGCCGCCGACCAGCACTTCCACCACGTAGTTGTGGCCGTGGCCGTGGGGATTGTTGCATTTGCCGTAGGTGGCGCGGTTCTCTTCCGCCGAGAGCGTCGCTGCGTGCAGCCGGTGGCTGGCGGAGATGGTATAGCGGCGTCCGAAGTAGGCTTTCATGCTTCGCCTCGAAATTCGGCGAAGACCTCTGGAGTTTCGTAGACGCGGACGCGGTTGAGGTGGGCTCCGCCGGCTGCCTTCAACGCGGGGTCGAGACGCTGCCAGGCGGCGATGGCCAGATTCTCGGTCGTCGGAATCAATGCGGCAGACTCCGTCGAGGCAAATTCGGGTGCTTCGAGATTGAGGTGGCGATGGTCCCAGGCGACGAGCACCTCGCGCTCGATCACATCCTTGAGCCATTTCAGATCGACGACAAAGCCGGTGACCGGGTCAACGTCGCCCGCCACCGTGACCTCCAGCGTGTAGTTATGCCCGTGGCCGTTGCGATTGGCGCAGCGGCCGAAGACCTGTTCGTTCTTCTCCGCTGTCCAGGACGGGTTCCAGTAGTAGTGCGATGCGGAAAATGTGGCCCGCCGCGTCAGATAGATCATTGCGACCCCTTACAGAGAGGATGCTTGAACCTCGGCCAAAGCTTCATACTTTGAACTCCGTAGTGATCGTGATGCGGAATCGCTTCTTAAGACTCTTGATGGCATTTCGATTAAGGCCCAAAGATGGAGAGATGGTTGCCGTCAGGGTCATCGAAGTTCGCAACCTTCGCGGTAGGCGTGATGCTGCGCGGTTCGTGAGTGAACTGGACTCCTTTCCCTCGCAGCGCTTGATAGGCGGCGGCGACATCCTCAACTGAGAAAACGGCCTCGCCGGCGCCGGCAACCTGGCCACGTGCTTTGGCCGCAGGCTCGCTGAGGCACAGGGTGACCGTGCCTGCATTCAGGAACGCGAAACCAGGGATCTCATTCTGAACCTTCAGGCCTAGCTTATCGCGATAGAACTCCAGCGAGCGCGCCACATCGTGAACCCCCAGCATCACAACGCTGACTTGAGTAAGTTTGAAATCCGTCTGTTCCATCTTTGGTTATCCTCCCTGCAAACTGACAGTTTCGACATGACTTGAAAGCTGCAAATTATGTGAAGCACTTTATGACCACTCAGTAGCTGCGAGAAGCTAATAGCTGCATTACGCAGCGTACTCACGCCCCTTCCAGTTTACGCGCTTCAGGATTCGGTGCTGATACCAACTGCTATATAACAGTATGACAAATAGCGGCAGCCCCAGCGGCGCGATGGCGCAATCTAAGAAGGGAAAGTTGGATTTGGCAACACGGCCATAGAAGCGGAAGAGATTGCGCACCCACAAGAGGACGATCAGCCAGCCGTCGTAGACCCAGGGCATCATGTGTGGAGCAAAGTGCACGTTCCACAGCTCGACGGCCAACACCGGCAACACGAACAGCAGCAGAATATCGAGGATGCGCCAGAGGGCCAGCGCCAGGCAGTTCGAGAAGAGCAGCGCCAGGTTCTTGGTCCAGCCCTCGATCATCGCCGCGGCTGTGCGGTACATGCGCGTGGAGACGGCGTCGTCGGCGTAGCGGAAGCGCAGGCCAATCTTGCGGCGCTTGGCGAGGATAGGCCAGCTCCACGTCTTCCAGAACCTTTTCGGCCACCATGCGCGTGGCCGCCAAGGCGGCGGTAGGCCTCGCGCTCGATGAGCAGAAACTGCCCGTTGGCCGCGGCGATGCGCTTCGGCGGGGTCGGAGACCTTGGCTGGCGGATAGGCCAGCGCAAGTTCGCAAAAGATCAGCGGCATCAGCGAGCGCTGCGCGAGGCCGCTCACAATCTGCCGCGGCGAGTAGCTCAGCACACCCACTTTGTAGCGGGCGGCCTCATGCAGGGCGCGATGCAGATTGCCCGGCTCGTGAATCGTGTCGGCGTCGGTGAAGAGCAGCCAGCGGCCACGCGCCCGGCGAGCCGCCGTCCAGATGGCGTTGTTCTTGCCGGTCCAGCCTGGCTCCAGCTTCCCTGCCCCGATCACTGTGACTCCGGCAAAACCGCGAGCTATCTCCGCGGTCCGGTCGGTCGAGTGGTCGTCCACTACGATCAGCTCCCAGTCGCGGCCCAGCTCAAAAACTTTCTCTGACTGGCTCGTCAGCGATTCCAGGCACGCGGCGAGACACTCTTCCTCGTTGCGCGCGGGAATGATGACGGTCAGTTCCAGCAACTCCTCCGGCTCTGGCTGGTCGTAAACCGTGCCCGTGCGGAGCGGCAGCGTGGCCAGTTCGCCGGGCGTCTCGGAGAGTCCGAGTATAGGGGTGAAGCCACCGTCCGTCTTGCTTCTCTCCATTTTGCCTTTCGCCATGACTTTGCGCCCCTACGCTCCGTATTATAGGGATGTGCGGCTCCCTCGTTTCCTCTCTCTCGCTTTGCTTGCGCCGCTGGCCCTCGCGCCCGGCTGCGACCGCGGTGCGCATCCGGCTCAGACCGGCCAGGTTGCTCCCGATTTTACCGTCTCCGACGGCTCGACCACCGTCCATCTGGCCAGCTACCGGGGCCAGGTGGTGCTGCTCAACTTCTGGTGGAGTCAGTGCGCACCTTGCATTGAGGAGATGCCTTCGCTGCTCCAACTGCATCACGACCAGCCGGCTCTGGCCATCGTGGCCGTCAGCATCGACGAAGACCCCGACGCCTACAACCGCTTCATTGCCCGCCGCCACGTGGACCTGATCACCGTTCGCGACCCCGGCCAGAAGGCCGCCAAGCTCTATCACTCCGAGATGTGGCCGGAGACTTACGTGATCGACCGCCAGGGCGTGATCCGGCGCAAGTTCATCGGCGCGCAGGACTGGAGCAGCCCGGAGATACGGGCCTATCTTAAGAGCCTGTAGATCGCGAATTCTTATCCTTTCAAATTGCGCCCGGTCTTGACGTTTCGTATAGTGTATGCATATACTATACGAGTGATCAAGAGCTTCCGTCACAAAGGGCTACAGATGTTCGCGGAGACGGGATCAAAGGCTGGAATCAGGCCAGAGCACGCTCCAAGGCTACGCAAACTTCTTACGGCCCTGGATGTAGCTGCCGTAGCAACTGATATGAACGCGCCAGGAAATCACTTGCACCCGCTTCGCGGGAGCCTCGAAGATCACTGGTCCGTCTGGGTTAGCGGCAATTGGCGGATTACGTTCACATTTGATCGAACGGATGTGATTCTCGTCGATTACCTGGACTACCACTAACAAAAGGGGGGAAACAATGATCTTCAATCCCGCACATCCCGGTGAAGTGTTGCGCGACTATCTCGGTGAAATGAGCGTCGGCGAAGCGGCCTCACGGCTTGGCCTCACCCGCGCGCATCTCTCCCGTGTTCTGAATGGGCATGCGGGCATCACGGCCAATACGTCTTTGCGGCTATCGGCGGCTCTGGGCACCTCGCCGGATTTCTGGCTGAAGATGCAAATGCAATATGACCTGTGGCTGGAGCAGCAGCGGCCTTCGCGGTTCAAGGTACGCCCGTTCCCACGTGAGGCGGTCTCTCAGGCGCAGTGAGGCCCCTAGCCTTGCTATCATTCTCCTATGACTTCGGTGGAGATTCTCTTTCGCACGGCCGCGCAGCCATCCAGTATCGATGCGGTGACTCGCGCGCTGGCCAACATCCGCGAGGTCTACGGCATTCACCGGCTCAGCTTCGACCGCTCCGCCCGCACGCTGCGCGTGGAATATGACGCTACCCGGCTCAATGCCGCGGCCGTCGCCAAGCTCGTCCGCCAGGCGGGCCTGGAGATTGAGGCCGACCTTCCGCTGATTGCGCCGCAGCCAGCCTCGGAGCAGGCGCCCGCAGCCTAGGTTTCTCGATTGCACAGCCGGAAAAACCCTGATATTCTGTCTATGGTTTCACTTGAAACCACCCGTGTGCGCCCGTAGCTCAGCTGGATAGAGCGACTGGCTACGAACCAGTAGGTCGGGAGTTCGACTCTCTCCGGGCGCACCATACATTCCTCACTCTGTACTGTTCTGAGGCCTCATCCTTTCCTGGGGTTCTCATCCAAAGCGGCAAAGACCGTTGGAAACTGCCATCGCCGTACCCCCCTCCCCCTACGGCTTGAACTCCTGGCTGGTCGTCACCTCCAAGGTGGCTTGCACGGGGAGTTTGTCGCTAGATCCGCCGGCCAGTACACGCACCTGTTCTTTTTCCACCCGCCAAACGTGCGTTGCCGCGTCCCAATAAGCCAGATCGCGCGGTTTCAGATCCAGCTTCACCTCTTGCACCGCCCCGGCCTCAACCCGCACCCGTTTGAATCCCTTTAATTCCAACTGTGGGCGTTCGACCGCCGAGCCCAGATGCTGCACATAGAGCTGGACCACCTCATCGCCCGCCCGCTTGCCGGTATTCCTGACCTTCACGATCACCTGGACGCTGCCATCCGCTGCCACCGCAGGCGCGCTGAGGCCCAGGGATTGATAGGTAAAACTCGTATAGCTGAGCCCGTAGCCGAATGCGTAGAGCGGCTTGTCCTTGCTGTAGAGGTAGGTGCGCCCATGCAGCAGGTTGTAGTCCATGATGGGCAGCAGTTGCGCGTCGCCGGTGGGCCAGGTCTGGGTGAGCCGGCCGGCCGGGGAGTAGTCGCCAAAGAGCACATCGGCCAGTCCATGGCCCTCCTCCTGGCTATTGTGGGTCAGATGTACAATCGCGGGCAGATTCTGCTGGCTCCAGACGATGGCATAGGGAAAGCTGGCGCGCAGCACCTCGATGGTGCGGGGATTGGCCGCAAAGACCTTCTTGACCAATTCCTCCTGCTCCAGCACGATGGTTTTGCGGTCCACGCTCTCCTTGCCGTTGGAGGGAGTGGGGCAGACGTTCCAGCCGGCATTGCACTCGGGGTGGTTACCGACCACCACAATCGCCACATCGGCCTTGGCGGCCAGCGCCGCGGCCAGCGCGGGGTCTGAGCCGTTGTTGAAGAGCACTTTGATTCCCTTGCCTGCCCCGTCACGAATCCCTTCCAAAGCGCTTACCGCATAGGGCGGCGTTCCGGAGTACCAATCCAGCAGCACCTGATCGGCAAAGGGACCGATCACGGCAATGGATTTCAGTTTGGAGCGGTTGAGGGGCAGCGTTCCGGCTTCATTCTTGAGCAGGACAATGGACTCGTCGGTGGCCAGCCGCGCCAGCGCCTTGCTGGAGTCGCGCTCCCAGGGCGGAAGCTCTCCGTCGCCGCTCCGGCCGATGCTGGCGTAGGGGTCCACTCCGGGCGGGTCGAACTCGCCCAGCCGGAGAAAGACGCGCAGCTCGTTGTGCAGGGCGGCATCCAAATCCGCCTCGGTCAGGAGGCCGTCCTTGAGCGCCTTGGTCAGGTCTTCAACGTACCTGTCGAGAAAGTTGTTGACGCCGGCCTTCACCGCCGCCGCCACGCCGTGCTCCTTGTCGGCAAAGCTCTTGTGGGCGGTAATCAGCAAGCCGAGCGCGCCGCCGTCGGAGCAGATCAGCCCGTCGTTGCCCCACTCCTTGATCATCACGTCTTTCAGCACTGGATTGATGAGCATGGGCGTGCCGTTCCAGGAGTTGTAGGCGGCCATCACCGCCCGCGAGCCACCCTGCTCGAAGCCCATGCGGAAGGGCACAGAATAATACTCGCGGAAGAGCCGCTCATCAAAGTCCGAGGAGGAAAAGGAGCGGGTATCTTCATTTTCATTGGCCAGGAAATGCTTCATCAGCGAAGCGGCCTGCCAGTGCTTCGGATCGGTGCCTTGCAGGCCGCGGACGAAGGCGACGGTGAGCGTACCAACCAGGAACGGATCCTCGCCATACGATTCCTCTGTCCGGCCCCAGCGCGGATCGCGGCTCAGGTCAGCATTGGGCGCGCGCACCACGACACCGCCCCGGTCGTACTCCTGGCTCTGATAGTCGTAGCGGGCCTCGTATCCCTCCAGGGAAGCTATCTTCTGGAGCAGCTCCGGATCCCACATTGCGCCAAGTCCTTTTTCCTGGGGAAAGGTCGTGGTGGGCAGCGCCAGCTTTCCCCTGCCGCCCCATCCGCCCGGCCCGCCCAGCGCCAGCCCATGCAAGCCCTCCACCTGTCCGGAAAAAGCCAGCCCCAGCCGGGGATACTTTGGATTGCTCGACATCAGTTGGATCTTCTCATCGAGCGTCAACCGCCCCAGCAGGTCATTGATGCGCTGGTCATCGGTCAGCCGGGTGTCCCGGAAGGGGTAATCCGCCTGCGCCGAGGCCGCCCGCGCCAGCCCTGTGGCCAGGATCAGCCCTGCCAATGCACTTGAAAACTTCCCCATTCCGCGCCCTTGCCGCATGGATGTTTCCTCCTTTGAGAAAAAAACTCTCAGTATCAGGTTATTCGTCAGTAGCTCGGCTCGAATCCCTGTTCCCTGATCCCTGATCCCTGTTCCTTGATCCCTTTTTCGCCAGCCGCGTCAAAACCGCTTGCTCGCGCAGAACCTGCATGAGCGGACGCGCCGGCGTGCCCCACAGCACGGTTCCCGGCTTGACGCCCATGCCTTCGTAGGTAACGGTTTTGCCGCTCAGCACGCCGGCCTGGCCGCCGAGGATTACACCGGGGCCGATGTGTGCGTGGTCGCCGATGCCGACCTGGCCGGCGATCACCGCTCCGTTGCCCACCGTGCAGGAGCCGCTGATGCCCACCCCGGTAACCAGAATTACGTCTTCGCCGATCTCGCAGTTATGGCCAACGTGGACCAGGTTATCTGTCTTGGTTCCCCTGCCGATTCTTGTCTGCTTCAGCGCGCCGCGATCGATCGTCGTATTGGCGCCGATCTCAACGTCGTCTTCGATCAGCAGCGTTCCCTGCTGCGGGAACTGCGTATATGCGCCGGTCTTCTCGTCGCGCACGTAGCCAAACCCGTCCGCGCCCAGCACTGCGCCGGCGTGGACGATAACACGATTGACGAGCGTGGTACCGGGATAGAGAACCGCGCGGGGATAGATGCGGCAGTCGTCGCCGATGCGCACACCCTCGCCGATGATCGCTCCGGCTTCGATGCGGGTTCCAGCGCCGATATGCGCATTCTCACCGACCACCGCGCAAGGGCCGACCGTGACATTTTCGCCGAGTTCAGCGCCTGCTCCAATGACCGCTGTAGGATGCACTCCTGCGGCAGGCAGCACAGGCTTGAGCAGTTGGGCCGCTCGCGCAAACCAGAGGCGCGGCTGATCGGCTTCCACGATGCAATAATCCGGCGGATACGGATCGACAAGCCCGGCCCTCAAGACGACCACTCCTGAGCTGTGGGCCAATGCCTTTGCAGCCGAGGCGGCGTCTTCGGCAAAGACCAGATGAAAGGCGCAAGCCCGCGCGGAAGAGCTCACGCCTTTGACCTCACATTCCGGGTTGCCCTGCACCAGCTTGCCGCCCAGCACTTTAACCAGTTCACCCAGCGTCATGTTGCCTCCTTTGAGGTTGTCTAATCCGCTCTACAAGATCTGGCAGGTCAGGTGGCGACCGAGATATGAAGCGAAAGTTCCTTTTTGCTAGGCCATCTGGAAACTCGTACCTTTACAAACGTTATGCGCAATCCGTACGCGGAAAGTCGCAGATAGTGGAGATTTTTACTAGCCGAGGCTGGAAAGGAAAAGTGGCCTTTCTCATCGGTTCTTGTGGAGGAAACCACGTTCTTCCAGTTGGGCGTCATATCCTCGACCAAAACACCGGTGGCAGCCACGTCTCTGGTGGGATAGACCCAGATGGTTCCCGAAAGTGTCCGAGATTTGAATACCTTCTCGTACTGCACAGAGAATTGAGAGTGTGCAGAGATTGGGTTAGCAATAAGCAATATTCCCATCGTAAAGAGAAGAATGCCGCGTTTCATAATCCTCAGCCTCGCGATCTGAAAAGCCTCAATACAGCCCCGGCTCACCGCCCGGCCTTGTCTTCCAGCGGCGGTGAATCCACAGCCACTGGTCAGGATAACGCCGAATCCAGGCTTCGATGGCGCTGGTGCATTGCAGGGTGGCGGCGAGAATGTCGGCCTGCGCGTTCCCGGTGCGCGCAAGAACCAGCTCCGGGCCGAAGTGGAGCACATAGCGGCGCTCGGCCTTCTCCCACAGCATAAAGCCCGGCAGCACGGCCGCGCCGGTCTTGAGGGCGATGCGGGCCAGGCCGGTTGCGGTACAGGCCTGTCGACCGAAAAACTCCACAAACTCGCCCTGCGGAGGGGTCATATTCGTATCCATCAGCATGGCCACGGTCTCGCCTGAGCGCATAGCGGTAAGCAGGCCCCGCGCGAAGTCGTTCTTGGGCAGCATACGGTTGCCGTAGCGGCAGCGATTGGCGTTGACGAACTCGTCGAGGCGCTGGTTGTCGAGGGGACGCATGACCACGCACATGGTGTGGCCCATCAGCGAGTGATAAAAACCCGACAGCTCCCATGCGCCCAGGTGGCCGGTGACGATCAGTACCCCCTTGCCGCGCGCCTTCGCGGCCAGGTAGTGATCGAGGCCCTCGGTGCGCATCCACCCGCGACAGTTCTCGACGGTGTAGCGGTTCATGCGGCAGAACTCGACCAACTGCCAGCCGAGGTGACGGAAGACGCCTCGCAGAATACGGTTGCGCTCCTCTGCGGAGAGCTTGGGCAGGGCCAGCTCCAGGTTGCGCTCGCCCACGCGGCGCAAGCGACCGTGCAAGTGGTAGACGCTCCAGGCAAGCACACCGGAGAGCCAGCGGGCGAGGCTGCGCGGCAAACGGCCCAGGGGGCGCGCCACAGCCAGCACCAGCCAGAATTCAAGCTTTTTCCGCATCGTCTTAAGCAAAGATAAGTGTAGCCCCCGGCGCAAACAAAATAGGGGCAACCTGCAATGCATCCCACCCTAGCTGGAAAACAAAAACGCGGCGAGGGTGGGGCACCCGGTAGGCCGGTGGACTACCTCTCGTTCCCTGCTCCCGATACGATGGCTACCTGCGGTTCCTGGCAGCGACAAAGTGATGCGCCACGTCCAGCACAAAGGCCTTAGCCCCTTCGGGAACATCCACGCTGCCATTGAGGATGGACTCGAAGCTGAGCGATCTTCCAAAGTAGAGCTCGGTATCCTCCGAGTTCTGGCTCACGCTGGTGCCGTCCAGGTCTATGCCGGCAAAGAGCCCCTTGTTGCGCGAGTAGCTGAGCAGCTCAGCGCTCATCTTCCAGTCGGTTGCTGCCTGACCGGCGCGTCCCACGGGACCCGCCGCCGCAGAGGCATCGCCACCGATCTTGAACTTGTTCTTCAACAGGTCCTGCAATCCGCGATCATTGACAGCCACCAGCACCAGGTCTGTGGACTGGCCGCCAATCTGCAGCCCCCACGAACCACCCGCCATGCGAATGAATACCGGCGCGCTCCAACCGTGACCGGTGCGGCAAGTCACTATACCCTGGCCATACTGCCCGCCGAAGACAAAGGCGCCCTTGATCATTCCGGGCACTACGGCGACGCAGGTGGCGCGCTCGAGAATATTCATGGGGATGGTTTTGTCCTGGGCCGCCATGATCTCGTCCAGCACCGTCTTGGCGGCGTCAACGCGCGCCTGCAAAGACTCCCGCGTGGAGCCTGCGAAGGCTGCCGATGGAAGCATGAAACTGAGGCAGAGCAATGCAAGTGTCTTTTTCATATGCGGTTCCTTTCCATTGACAGCGTACAACATTCAAGCGTCTGCGCGCATGGATTATCCGATCGGGGCGGAAGAATCAGGAGCGGACTAGTCAGTCCTGTTTCCTGGATGCAAAGATGTACGGTGGGGTAGGGCTGGTGGGGTGAATCGCAGGGCCGGGTTCGCGGTGGAAGGCAAAAAAATAGGAGTTCCCAGGCTTCACGGAAGTCATGCCGCCTGGGAACTCCTTTCCCCAGATCTGCGTTGTTTCTGGACTAATTCTGTGACAGTCGTCACGATTGCGTGTGATCAATTTTGCACAAGGAGCATGTTACGAAAGGAGCGTGGATAAAAGTAATATCAACTATTAACTGATGAGTAACTAGCAGCGAAGCATGCTCTGGCGCAGGAATCCATACCAATGCTTCGATCTAAACCAATGTATGTAAAGATAATTACAAAAGAAGTATGGGTAGAAGCAACCCCGGCTGTTTACTCGTGATCCACGAACTTCGAGCGTGAGGCGGGAACCGGGCGGCGATCCGTCGAGCGGCGATTAACATGGCGGCGATCACTGATTCCGGCGGCATCGAGCAGTGCAGGGTTCGACGCGCGCATCAGCAAATCGAGCCGGTGCTCCGCGCCCGTCTTGCGCATCAACCGACTGACATGAGCCTGGACGGTACGCTCCTCGATTCCCAACACACGGGCGATCTCGCGATTGGAGTAGGCCTGGAGGATCAGATCGAGTACCTGTTGCTCGCGCTCGGTCAAGCGCGGGGATTCGTTGGTGAGGCTGGCGTTGGAAGCCCCCAGCAGCCGGTCGATCAGCATGGAAAGCAGCCGTCGCGGAGCCCAGATGGAACCGCTGGTGACCGCTTGGACGGCCTGGCACACAATCCGTGGGCTGGCCTTCAGATCGAGGTAGGCGCGAGCTCCGGCCATGATCGATTCCAGGACCAGATTGTCGTCATTCTCTGGGCCGATGACGATCAACCGCATTTTGGGACGCTTGAGCCGGATGGCGTCCAAGGTCCACAGACTCTCAGATGAAGAGTTCAGATCCACGACCATGTACTCCATCGTGGAGTCGGATAAGAGTTCGTCCATCTTCCCGGAGACCGGAATCAGATGCGCGCAGCCCTCTCCAGGACTGTGTTCGAAGATGCTGGTAAGACCCTCCAGACGCAGCGGCTCATCGGTCAGCACACCCACGCGAATCGAATCAGCGTTGCGGATCAAGCTCATCCCGCGCCTCCTGGCTCAGTTGTGGAACGCATGCCATAGCCATACTAGGGAATCCCCAGGAAGAGGACGCCCACTGCTCTTTGCTTCTCGCAGAAGGGCTCGATGATGCGGCGCTGGATAGCCTGTTCCTGATCCAATGGTGACTCTGAATCGACATACGTATCATGGTCCGTCTTGCCAGTGTCCAGATTTTAGTCGGAAAATGCGAAAGAGGATTTATCATTCATCCTACGAAATAGTTCAGCGCTTTTCAATAGGGAAAAAGCGCGATTCGGCCTCCTTGCTACCACAGGAATCCGGTTGGAGATCCACCACGAGCTCGATTTTCCGGTAGGAAATATCGGCCACTGGGTATATTTGCCGTCCGGGGTTCCATAATCGCTCTAAATCCTGTAGCATCATTGCAGTAAGTCGTAGTACAGTCAATTCAGTTGCGCCAGCGAGGTACTCCTTTGATTAAGCAGGACATCGTCCATCATGTGATCGAGCGCACGGGCCTGCCCCGCACCAAGGCGGAGGCTGCCGTGGATACGGTCTTCGAGGGCCTTAAACAGGCTCTAACCGCCGGCGAGCGCATCGAATTGCGCGGCTTTGGCGTCTTCAGCGTCCGCGCCCGCAAAACCGGCATCGGCCGCAACCCCCGCACCGGCACCGAGGTCAGCATCACGCCCGGCAAGGCGGTGCGCTTCAAACCCGGCAAGGAATTGCACGCGCTGGAGACCGGCGAGCCCGCCAAATAAGGGCACGTCCAGCAAGGCCAACAACCCTTCTACCGCAACGAATGGGGCCCGTTGACCGCATGAAAAAGATCCCCGCTCTGCCAGCGTTGCTGGTCGCCCTGCTGCTCGTCTGTTGGGGCGGCGCGCTGTACGCACAAAGCTTTGACCTCGCCACGGGCCGTCTGCCGGTGGCGTCGCTCGACGGCCTATGGCGCTTCCACACGGGCGACAACCCGGCCTGGGCCGACCCCAGCTTCGACGACTCGCAGTGGCCGCTACTGCGCTCCGACGAAGGCTGGTATAGCCAGGGCTATCCCGGCTACACCGGCATGGCCTGGTATCGCTTCAAGGTGCAGGCACCCGCGGGCCTGGATTATCTCACCTTGTTCTTGCCGCACATTTACACGAACTATGAGGTCTACGCCAACGGACAAAAGATCGGCAGTTACGGCAAGATGCCGCCCGACCCGGTTGCTTTTGGCGGCTGGTCCTACCAGATTTACACCCTCCCACCCGGCAAAGCCGCTAGCCGGCAGATCGAGATCGCCATCCGCGTTTGGCATTGGCAGGGGTGGGCGGAACACAGCGGCGGGCCCGAATCCTTCGCGCTGATAGGCGATTCATCAGCGATTCAGATCGTGTATGGCGCGGCTCAGGGTCAACAGCTCTTCGGTTATACCAACACCATCATCCTCTCGCTGCTGCAAACCTTTGCCGCGATCGCGGTCTTCATCCTTTTCCTGCTGCGGCGCGCGGAGCGCGAGTATCTTTATTTTTCCCTGATCCTGGCCTTCAGCGCGGTGCATGGGTGGTCCGTTTTGTGGTTCTGGTTGCAGCCTTCGCCGGTTACTTCCATGAGCACTATCCAGGTTGTCGCCGGGATCCTTTGCGTCGGCCTCGCGCAGCTTGCCTTTTACCGTCAGTTGCTCAAGGCCCGGCGTTCGCCGTTCTATTGGATATCCGCTGCCTGCCTTCTGGCCGGCATTGCCTACGTTCTTCTGATTAATTCTTCTCTACTCCCCACACCAGTCAACTCTTATCAATTCGCGCTGGTGGTTTTCTTGGCGATACTGCCAAATTCTCTCTGGATTCTTTCGCTGCTCTTCCTGCGCGCACGGCAAAACATGGAGGATGCGCGCCTCCTGCTCCTGCCGATCCTGCTGCAAACCTTGGCTTCGCTCTTCCAGAATGCCGCCATTATTACATTCTCTGCCGGCTGGCAACGCCGGCTGTCTTACGATATCCCGCTGATCAGCCATCCTTTCCCCATCTCCATTGAACAGGCGGGCAACCTTCTCTTTCTTCTGGCCGTCTTCGCCATCCTAATTCTCCGTTTTACCCGGACACGCAGCCAGGAAGAGCGCTTCGCGGCCGAAGTGCAGGCGGCGCGCAAAGTCCAGCGGTACCTGATTCCCGAACACCTGCCGCAAACGCCGGGCCTGGCCATCGATAGCGTCTACCGGCCCTCCCGCGAGGTGGGTGGAGACTTCTTTCAAGTGCTTCCCAACGCAGCCGACGACAGCGCTCTGATTGTGGTGGGCGATGTGGCCGGCAAGGGCATGGAAGCCGGAATGCTGGCCACGCTGATCGTGGGCGGCATCCGCACGGCAGCTTCCTTTACCACCGAACCGCTGCGGATTCTCTCGCTGCTCAATGAACGGATGCAGGGGCGCGGCCTGGCCACATGCGTGGCGCTGCACATCGAGCGCGACGGCAGCGCCACGCTGGCCAATGCCGGCCATCTGCCGCCATACCTGAACGGTCAAGAGATGGCGATGGAAGGCGCGCTGCCGCTGGGCTCAGTTTCGGGAATCACTTTTCCTGTTTTACGGTTCAAGCTGGCCGAGGGCGATGCGCTGATGCTGATGACCGACGGTGTAGCCGAAGCGCAAAACGCTGAAGGTCATCTGTTCGGCTTCGAGCGAATTGCAGAGATGCTGCGCAAGGGCGTAGCCGCCGCCGCTCTGGCCACCGCCGCCCAGGATTTCGGCCAGGAAGACGACATCACCGTGCTGACGGTAGCGCGGATGGTGGCTGCCTGAGGTGCATTGAGGGGGCGCATTTCCTCTTGTGCCCGCCGAGATCTCAAAAGAAAGCGGTGTCCTGGCCGAGATTCAGCGCATTCTGTAGCTCAGATGGGCTACAATATGAGCATGGCCACAAATGCCATTGTCCGATCTCGAATCAGCGTTGACGTGAAAGAGAAGGCCACAGCCGTACTCGAAGAGATGGGCCTCACGGTCTCCGACGTGATGCGCATCGTGCTGACCAGGGTGGCCAAGGAGAACGCCCTGCCCTTCGACCTGAAACCCAACAAGCTCACGCGAGAGACCATGCGCAAGACCGCCCAGGGCTTGGAAGTCCATCAAGCCAAGGATGCTACTGACCTCTACAACAAGCTGGGAATCTGATGCGCTCGCCGAGTTATTCCACTCAATTTCACCGCGATGTGAAGCGGCTTCAAAAGAGGGGCAAAGACCTCGAAAAACTGAAGGCGCTGATAGAACTCTTGTTGGCTGGGCAGTCCTTGCCTCCGCAATACAAAGACCATCCGCTCAAGCTCAATTGGTCCGGATACCGGGATGCGCACATTGAGCCGGATTGGGTGCTCATCTACTCCGCTAACGCTGAAAAGGTCCACTTGGAGCGGACCGGAACCCACGACGAACTCTTTGAGAGCGATTGATGACAGCCGTGAACTGCGAGCGGGGAAATACTTGAAGCAAATCCCAGATCCCACTTCTGGGAACGGGATAGTAGATAGCCATCGACTTGCTAACCCCGCCAACTCCACTCACCTGACTAACTCCGCTTTCTTACATCAGCCGCAGCGCGTCCACATCCACAATCAGATTTCGGCGTGGAATCTGTGCGGCATCAGCGTGGGCTAACATACCGTGCAGGGTGGTGTTGAGCGCCTTGCGCGAGGCTGCTTTAAGAATCATGTGAAAGCGGTAGACGCTCTTGATGCGGGCGATGGGCGCGGTGCAAGGGCCGAGTACGCGCACGCCCTCCGGCGCGGATCGCTGGAACCAATTGCCCAGCTCGCCGGACCAAGCGACGGCTTCTTCCAGCTTGGGCGATTGGATGAGCACGTTGGCCAGCACGCCGAAGGGCGGATAGTGCATCCAGCGCCGGTACTTCAGTTCGCGCTCCACGAAGCTGTTGTAGTCGTGAGTGCTCGCCGCCAGAATCGCGTAGTGGTCTGGGTAGTAGGTCTGCACTACGACTCGGCCCGGCAAATCGCCCCTTCCGGCGCGGCCTGAGACCTGCGTCATCAGTTGGAAGACCCGCTCGGCGGCGCGAAAGTCGGGCATGGACAACGCATAGTCGCAGCCCACTACGCCCACCAGCGTGACGCCGTGAATATCGTGACCCTTGGCGATCATCTGCGTGCCGACGAGCAGGTTGATCTCGCCCGAATGCAGCCGCGCCAGCAGCCGTTCCAGGTCGTAGCGGCCGCGCACCGTATCGCGGTCCATGCGGCCGATGCGAGCTGTGGGGAAGATTTCGCCCAGCCGCTCTTCTCCTTGTTGAGATCCCGCACCAAGATAGTAAAGATGCTCACTGTCGCACTTGGGACAGCGAGCCGGAACGACGCGCCGAAAGCCGCAGTAATGGCATTCCAAGCGCTGGCCCTCGCGCGCGATTCCGGCATCCTCCGCTGGCGGCTTGTGGTGTGTAAGAGCGATGGCGCAGTTCTGGCACTCCAGCTTTTCTCCGCAAGCGCGACAGAGGACGGCGAAGGAGTAGCCGCGGCGATTGAGCAGGATCAGCGCCTGCTCGCCGCGATCCAGAGCGGTCTGCGTCTGCTCCACCAGGGCGCGCGAAAAGAGCTGCTCCTGCCCCGTCTCCTGAAACTCGCGGCGCATGTCGATCAGTTCGACCGTGGGCAGCGGCCGGTTCATCACGCGGTCGCGCATTTCGATGCGCTGGTACTTGCCCGCGGCCGAGTTCTGCCAGCTCTCAAGCGACGGCGTCGCCGAGCCCATCACCACCACGGCGCCCTCAATTTTGGCCCTCATCACGGCCACGTCGCGGGCGTTGTAGCGCGGTGTCTCCTCCTGCTTGTAGCTCTGATCGTGCTCCTCGTCCACCAAGATCAGGCCGAGATGGGGCACCGGCGCAAAGATCGCCGAGCGTGTGCCGACGACGATGGGCGCCTCGCCACGGCGGATGCGCCGCCACTGCTCGCTGCGCTCCTCGGGCGTGAGCGCGGAGTGCAGCAGCGCGACTTTGTCTCCGAAGGACGCGTCCAGCAGACCGACCGACTGCGGGGTGAGGCCGATCTCCGGAACCAGCATTATGGACGCCAGCCCGCGGTCCAGCGCCCGCTGCATTGCAGCCAGATAGACGGCCGTTTTTCCTGAACCGGTTACGCCGTGCAGCAGGAAGGGATGGAATCCCCCCAGGGCCGTCGCCAGGCTGGCCAGGGCGTCGATCTGTGGCTCGTTGAGCCGGAGCGGCGCTGGCTGGCTTTGCAAACCGCCCAGATGGAAGACAGCCGGCCGCTCGTCGATGCGCACCAGGCCGCGGCGCACAAGGGTTTGCAGCGTGGACGAGGGTAAATCCTTGCGGCGCAGCTCGGCCAGCGGCAGCTCGCCGTCGCAGGCCGCCAACTCGGCCAGAATGGCCTGCTGCTTCACAGTCAGCGCAGGCAGCCGGGCTTCGGGAATGAGCACAGCAAACCGCTCCGTTCGCCGCGCATCGCGCTCCACAGCCGCCGTCTCGCGGGTAATCCATTTCTTGCGCGTGAGGCCGGCCAGCACCGGCAGAGTAGCCGCGGTTGCCGTGCGCAGCGTGGAGACCTTCACCGGCTCGCCCGAGGCAAGGCGCGCCAGCACACGGCGCTCCAGGTCCTGCTCTTCGGCAGAGCACTTCTCGTGCCGCCCCCTTTTGCGCTTCGAAGCATCCTTTTGTCCGAGAACAAATCGGGGTTCCCCAGTTCTCGATTTTCGGAGCTGGGAGTCTGCCTCGTTCCCTTCCAAACTCTTCGCCAGCACATCCCGTCCCAGGTCGGTGATGCGGTAGTAGACGGTGCGCCGCACCTCTGCCATCAGCGGCAGCATCCCGCGCAGCACTTCGCCTAGCGGAGCAAGGTAATACTGCGCCATCCACTCGGCCAGGGCCAGCAGAGGTTCACTGAGCAGCGGCTCATCGTCCAGAACCGCTTCCAGGTAACGAACTTCCAAGTCGGCCGGTACCATGGCGCTGAGCCCGGTCACTACCCCGATCAGTTTCTCGTTGCGAAAGGGGACGATGACCCGCGCTCCCCGCTGCGGCAGTTGCCCCTCCCGCACCGCGTAGGTGAACGCGCGGTCCAGCGGCACCGGCAATGCGACTTCGCAGTAAGCGGGCATGGGAGGCCAGATTCAGTTTAGGGGATGGAGCCGAATCTCTGCGACGACAGAATCGTGGAGGATGCACTCCGGTGCAAAGCTCTCTCTGGAATCAGCGAGATTGCTGGTGCGAGCGGCGAGCGAGTGTCTGCTCCAACTGATGGTGGGCCTGCAGGGATTTGAACCCCGAACCAAGGGATTATGAGTCCCCTGCTCTAACCGTTGAGCTACAGGCCCGACCGTTCCGCATTGAAGCGAAGATCAGCCGCTGTTGGGCGATCTTCTGTTTGCCTTCTCAGTGTGACACAGCCGCTTGGACCTCGTCACATGACGGTTATTTCAGGGCGGCCATCAGGGCATCGAGGGCCGACTTCGGCGGGCGGGTAACCGACGCAGGCAGAGTGGCCAGTGGCTCATCCACCACGTTCAGTTGGTCAATGAAGGTGGGCTTCTCGGTGTTGATATAGAAGACGCCGGTGAGGATTTCGTCGTTGTCAGTCGACTCCATCAGCGTACGCACGGCGTTGGCCTTGTCGGTGGGATCGTAATCCTCCAGCAGCTTGCGCAGGCGCAGGTTCGAGCCGTCGTGCATCTCCACTTCGTAGATCTCGCCGGAGTCGTAATCGACCTCGATCTCATCGAAGCTGGCCACAAAACCGATCTCGTTGATCGGCTCGTCATTTTCCTGCATGAACTTGTAGCTCTTGGTCGAGCCTTCGTGGTCGTTGAAGGTGACGCAGGGGCTGATCACGTCCAGCAGCACCGTGCCCTTGTGGGCGATGGCCGCCTTGAGCATGGAGAGCAACTGCTTCTTGTCGCCGGAGAACGAGCGGCCCACAAAGGTTGCGCCCAACTGGATGGCCAGGGCGCAGGTGTCGATGGCAGGAAGTTCGTTGACCACGCCGGTCTTGAGCGTGGAGCCGATGTCGGCGGTGGCCGAGAACTGGCCTTTGGTCAGGCCGTAGACGCCATTGTTCTCGATGATGTAGATCATCGGCAGATTGCGGCGCAGCAGGTGCACAAACTGGCCCATGCCGATGGAAGCCGTGTCGCCGTCGCCGGAGACGCCGATGGTGGTCATGGTGTGGTTGGCCAGGATGGCGCCGGTGGAGATCGGCCGGCATGCGCCCATGCACGCCGTTGAAGCTGTATGAACGGCTCATGAAGTAGGCGGGGCTTTTGGACGAGCAGCCGATGCCGCTCATCTTCATCACCCGCTCCGGCTCCACGCCCATCTCGAACATGGCGTCGATGATGCGCTCGGAGATGGCGTTATGGCCGCAGCCGGCGCAGAGCGTGCTCTTGCCGCCGCGATAATCGAGGATCGGAAGGCCGATGTGATTGACTTTGGGGGTTGGCGGTTGCGGTCGCCATTTAGAGGCCCTCCTGATGGGCAAGTTCTTCCGTGATGGATTCCGCGTCCACCGGCAATCCGTTGTAGTGGAGAATGCTGCGCAGCTTGGTCACCTGCCCGGCGGGTAGATCGAGCTTGAGCAAGCTGGCCAACTGCGCATCGCGGTTCTGCTCGACGACATAAATGCGCTCATGCGCGGCCACAAAGTCGTGAATCGCCTGCGTGAAGGGCCAGGCGCGAATACGCATGTAATCCGCCTCCACGCCATAGCGTTTGCGGGAGCTGGTCGAGGCTTTCGGTGAGCGCGCAATCGGTGGAACCGAAGGCCAGGAAGCCAATCTTCGAGCCATGATTCCGGACGATGACCGGGGCGGGAACCAGCGTGCGCGCCTTCTCAAACTTCAGCGCCAGCCGATCCATCACCGCCTGATACTCGCCGGGATTCTCGGTGTAACCAGCGGCATCGTTATGTCCCGAGCCACGGGTGAAGTAAGCGGCCTTGGGATGGCGCGTTCCGGGGAGCGTGCGCCAGCCGATGGCGTCACCGTCCACGTCGCGATAGCGGGCAAATCCGCCCAGCCGCTCCAGATCCTCGGCGGTCAGCACCTTGCCGCGGTCCAGCGGCTTGACGGGATAATCGAAGGGCTCCGACATCCAGTTGTTCATGCCCAAATCCAAATCCGAGAGCACAAAGACCGGTGTCTGCATCCGCTCGGCCAGGTCGAAGGCCGCCTGGCTCAGCTCAAAGCAATCCTTCATCGAACCGGGCAGCAGAATGATGTGTTTGGTATCGCCGTGCGAAAGGAAGGCCACTGAAAGCAGGTCCGACTGCTGGGTGCGTGTCGGCATTCCGGTCGAGGGCCCGGTGCGCTGAATATCGAAGATGACGCCGGGAATCTCGGCGTAGTAGCCGAGGCCGCTGAACTCGGCCATCAGCGAGATGCCGGGGCCGGAGGTTGCGGTCATCGCGCGCGCGCCTGCCCAGCCCGCGCCCAGCACCATGCCGATGGCGGCCAACTCGTCCTCGGCCTGCACCACGGCAAAGGTCGCCTTGCCTTCCGGCGTGAGGCGCAGCTTCTTCAGCAGATCGGTCGTCGCCTCTACCACCGAGGTCGAGGGCGTAATCGGGTACCACGCCACAACGTCACACCGGCAAAGACCGCGCCCATGCCGCAGGCCGCGTTGCCGTCGATGATGATCTTGCCCGCCGTTGCATTCATCCGCTCGATGAAGAACGGGTCCTGCTTGGTCAGATTCTGCTGGGCATAGTCGAAGCCCGCCTTGACGGCGCCGAAGTTCAGATCGAAGACCTTCTGCTTCTTGGCGAATTGGCGCAGCAGGCGGCTCTCCACCACGCCCAGATCGATGGCCAGCATCCGGGCAACGACGCCCACGTAGACCATGTTCTTGACCAGCTTGCGCAGCTTGGCCTCGAGGCAGATGGCGGCCGTGATCTTGTCGAAGGGCACGGAATAGTAAAAGAGATCGCCGCGCGCCTGATCGAGCTTCAGGTTCTCCTCATGGATGACCACGCCGCCGGAGGGCAGGGCGAGCACGTCAGCCAAGGCTGTCTCTGGATTCAGCGCCACCAGAATATCGGAGTCGTGCTTGCGGGCGACGTAGCCTTCCGAGCTTGCACGGATGATGTACCAGGTGGGCTGTCCGGCAATGTTCGAGGGGAAAAGATTTTTTCCGCTGACCGGAACGCCCATTGCGAAGATGCTCTTCAGCAGCACGCTATTGGCGGATTGCGAGCCGGAGCCGTTTACTGTAGCTACATTGATGCTGAAGTCGTTTGTGATCCGCTGCCGCGTGCTCAATGCGCCCTCTGGTTGACCGAGAGCCAGGTCTGCTGTCGCCATCTGGCGGGATTCCCTTCCTATGAATAATCGAGCGAGGCTTTTTCTCGTTCAGATGTGATTATAGTCACATTTTCGGGAGTTCATCCCAGTTTGCAATCACACCTCATTCCTTTGATTCCTGCCGAATGGAATGGATTCGTAGCCAATTGCAAAATTGGCAGTCTCAGTGGCCAGGCATCCTCTCCCCATATCAAGACGGAGCAGTTAACCGCGCCAATCACGACGAAGCGGGAGTATACTGGCGCAAAGCTGAGGAAGCAAAGCATTCTTGCCGGTCCTGTTGGCCCACCGTTCTTTCCGTGCAAGGGGCTTACGCGGGTCGCCCGGCTTGCATGTGGGCTGGTCAGACCCCGATTGAGGTGAGCCGGGTTCGCCAGGATGCGGAAAAGTCAGAATTGCGGGCGAAGTTGACGAAAAGCATCCCTCAGGGGCTAAAGCCCACATTGATTTTGCGGCACTAACGGCACGACTAAAGTCGTGCCCTTTCAAAACAAGGCGTTTTTCTGCAGCATGTCACTCCGGAGTTTAGAATGAAGTTCTTTTCCGTCGCCCGTCGACTGTTGCCCGAGTTTGGACTGCTGCTCGGTGGAATCGGCCTGGGCGTTGGTTTGGCCTATATGATCGCCCATGAGGTCCGGCTGCAGGAAGGCCGGGCCGAGTTGAAGACGTACGCCCAACTGCTGGTCGAAGCCGCTGACGAACTGGGCGTGGAGAACAACCAGGCTATTGATGCGGTGACCCATGACAATCTGCCCTTTTGCTCCGAGCAGGAAATTGCCTTCATGCGGGACTACGTCTTCCACTCTCCGCACATTCGCGACATAGGCCGGACCCAAGACGGAATGCTCTACTGCTCGGCAGGCTTGGGCAAGCTGGCGCAGCCAAAGGCTACGAGCGCGCCGGACATCGCCACTGGTGGATTGAAGCTCAACCTGCGGGCCCAGTCGTTAATTTCGGCCAATACAAAGTGGTTTGTGGTCGAGAAAAACGACGTCACGCTGATTCTCAACCCCGAGGCCATCCAGAACTTTGAAGAACCGCCGAAGTATTTCAGCGGTTTCCTCTTCGACCGGCTAACCCAAAGTTTGAAACAGACCTTCGGGCCACCCATTCCGCTGAGTGTAGACGAGGTGGCCGATGGCGAGCCGATCGAGCGCAACGGGATTCTCTATCAGCCGCTGTGCTCTCAAACCTCGATGGTCTGCCAGGTTGCCGCCGAATCCCGCGCTGATGTGCTGGCCGGCGGGGGATACCTCTTCACCGGTTTTCCGATCGGCGGAGCGCTGCTGGGAATTGCGCTGGCCTGGATCGCGATCCTCTACTACCATCGGCAGCGCTCGATGGAACGGCAGTTGCGCCGCGCCATCCGCAAAGGCGCGTTGACTATCGCATATCAGCCCGTGGTCGATCTGGATACGGGAATCATCGTCGGCGCCGAGGCCCTGGTGCGCTGGATGGATCGCTCCGGGAAGTCCGTGAAGCCGGATCTTTTTGTCTCCCTCGCCGAGGAGGGAGGCTACGTCAGCGATATTACCCGGCTGGTCCTGCGCAAGGCGATCAATGAAATGGCCGATCTGCTGGCGGCGGGCAATTTCAAGATCACGCTGAATATCACCGCCGAGGATCTACGCGATCGCCGGACCTTCGATCTGCTGGATCAATGCATGAGATCGGCCGGACTGGCGCCGGCGTGCATCGGCTTGGAGCTGACCGAGCGCTCCACCTCAGACCAGGCCGTAGCCATCCGCGCGATCAGCGATTTGAGACAGGCGGGGCATCGGGTGTACATCGACGACTTCGGCACGGGCTACTCCAGCCTCTCCTACCTTCACCGGCTGTCGGTCGACGCCATCAAGATCGATCAGAGCTTTACGCAGACCGTCGGCACAGGCGCGGTCACGGCGTCGGTTGTGCCGCTCATCCTGAAGATGGCCTACGAACTTGGCCTGATGGTGGTGGTGGAAGGAATTGAGACCAGCGAACAGGCGGAGTACTTCCGCAAAGCGGGCGCAGGCATCCTGGCACAGGGATATTTGTATGGCAAACCAGTCTCAGCCGCTCAAATGAAGTGGCTGGTCCTCGACAGAGACAGATTGAAATGAGCGCGAACGCTCAACGGTGAACGCCGGCATCCGGCGGCTTATACAGCGCATCGGGCCAGCGCGCCGAGTCCCGTTGCCAGCGCGCGAGCAGCGTCGCGGCGATGACGATCAAGGCCGCTAATAGGCCGATCCACAGGCCGTAGATGCCCCAGCGAAGAACAAAGCAGAGCGTAAGCCCCAGCGGCAATCCCAGCAGCCAATAGCCCACCAGGTTGGCCAGCATCGGAACCCGCGTCTCACCCAGTCCGCGCAGCGCTCCGGTGGAGACGGTCTGGATGCCATCAAAAATCTCAAACGCCGCCACCACCCACAGCAGCCTGCGCCCCAGCGCCATCACCTGCGAATCACGGGTGTAAAGCGCAATCAGCGGCCCTGGCACTGCCAGGAAGACCACCGCGGCCAGCAGCATGAAGCCCGTGCCCAGCCCCAGCGCCAGCCAACCGTCGCGCCGCGCCCGCTCATGGTCTCCGGCGCCCACGGCATGGCCCACGCTGACCGCCGCGGCCGAGGCGATGCCCAACGGAACCATGTAGGTGAGGCTGGCGTAGTTCAGGACAATCTGGTGGGTCGCCAGAGCCACCGGCGTAAGCCTTCCAGCACAGAGTGTGATCAGATTCCACGCGCCCACTTCGAGCACAACCTGCCCTGCCGCCGGCGCGCCCAGGCGCACCAGTTGCCGGAGCCGCGCGAGGCTGGGTCCGGCCCAGTGCTGAAACAGCGGATGGCCGCGCCGGCGTTCATAGCGCCAGGCAAAGCCCATCATCGCCGCGGCGATGAAGATGCGCGAAAGCACCGTCGAAAGAGCCGAGCCGTTCACCCCCAGCGCCGGGAAGCCGAGCTTGCCGTAGATCAGCACCCAGTTGGCAAACCAGTTCAGCAGGTTCCCCGCCACCACGGAGACCGTCACCACCCGCACCTGGCCTACTCCCTGAAGGTAGCGCCGCGTCGCCCCA
>CAWFZU010000237.1:0-17059 GCA_963820195.1 uncultured Acidobacteriaceae bacterium
ATTGCTGGCCCATGCCGCCTTGCGTGCTTAAACCTTCTATGTCCACCCACTGTCCTGCAGCCAGGCTATTATTCGCAGTAAATATTGCAATGTAGGGCTGAGGATACGGGGCCGGAGAACTTGAGGCATAGACCGGCGTCGTGTTGGCCGCAATGGTGACGCTTGATATGTTGTAGATAGCGCCAGGAGTCGGACCATTCCATAATAATGCTGGAGGGGCGTATCCTCCTCCGGCATTGCCGACTGTTCCCTCAATCTGGCAGCCATCGTAAGCGTTAATCGTAGATGATACTACATAACTGTGATCTCCGGGAAACTCGATAATTCCGCCGTGCGGAGCGCCGCCATTATTCCAGCAAGTGTTGAATGCCGACTGAATCGCATGAGTATCGTCTGTTGCTCCGTCTCCCTTCGCGCCAAATACGGCGTTTGTAACATCATACCGCGGCCCGTTGCTTGTGTTGTTCGCAACCGACAATGTGCTGGCAACGCTCACCGGCCCGGTGAATGACGCTCCCGTTAGCGCAGCCCCGCCCAAATTCGCCAGGGCGCCAGATGCGGAGGAAGCCCCGGTGCCTCCTGCTGTGATTGAGAACCGTGTTCGTGCCCGATATGGCCGTGCCCGTGCCACTGTAATAGGCTATCTGCCCGCTGGTCCCCGCGTTTACCGTACCGTTGCTGCCCCCGGCGCCGCAGGCTGCACCCGTATTCGTGATATATCCAGAGTTATCGATCTGCAGGCAGTTATGGCCGCTGCTCGCTGCCAGTCCCGGAAACTTGATCGCTGTTGTGCCCGTAAAGCTCGCATATAGGCTGCTGCTACCGCCGCCGTAGATATTGAATCCCGCCCCGGATCCTGTTTCATAGTTGACGCGTACAACACCAGAAGCGTTGGAAGCATTAATGTAGGTGTCGCCGCTGTTGGTGCTCTGGTATGCCTTGAAGCTGTCCAATCCTCCGGTTGCCGAGTTGAGCGCCCAGTTATTGCTCGCATCCTTTACCATGTACCATTGGCTATTGCCATTCCAGTCCTTGTAGATGAAGGATTCCTTCTGGCTTGTCGTCAATCCCGCCCATAAAGTTGCATCAATTTCCGCATCCGCCTGATTCTTTACCGTCGGCGTGCCGATGAATGTGGACGTCCCGCCCACCTGCAGCGTTCCGTTGAACTGCGCGTTCCCGGCGTTGTTGATCGTCGCCACTGTGCTATCGCTCGCTCCGCCCGACCCGATTACCACCCCGCCCGTCCCCGAGTTATTCGACCCATTCAAAACCACTGCGCCGGTTCCTGCCGAATTAATAACCGTCTGGTTGTTCGTGCTCGACTGCCCGTTGTTATACTGCCCGATCGATACGCGGTACACATTGTTCAGTTCATCCAGTATCTGGTAAAACTGCTCCCCTGCCGTCGCGTCGCTCAAGCCCATCGTCCAGCGGTAACCGTAGTCTGTTTGATAGCGATTCAGCAATCCGCGCTCATTGCCCGCCCCGATGCCAATGCGATAGTGGTTGGTGACTGTGGCGTCCTTCTGGCTTCCGTACCAATCACCATTCAAGCCGTTGAAACTCCGGTGAAATGTATCGAGGAAGCTGTTGCGCGTGCCGTTGTCCGTCAAGTGCCCCCGTGAACATCGTGCCGCCGGTCATCCAGTTGTTGTACGCGCTGCCCGCGTCCGCCACAACTTGGTTGGTCGAGTTTTCGTTCCGCAGCCCAACAATCGTGTTGTTCTGCGCGTTTGCCCCCAGGTGCAATGCCGTCGAGCATCCCTCTACGTCCCCTCCGGTGAACGTGTTTCCATCCCCTTGTTGCAGATTGATCCCATAACTCCCGCTGATCGGGCTTCCCCCGCTCGTCGGGCAATCGATGTGCAGCCGCACAAACGTGCTTGCGTTCAGCCAATCGGTCGTCGCGGGATTCGATATCTGGTGCCCGATCGCATTCACCGCCGTCTGGAATCCTATAAATTCGTCGTCGTAAAACGTTCCCCCCGTGTAATTCCCGGTCCCATCCAGCGTCATGCCCGTCTGGTTCGAGTTACCCAGAAGATACAGGCTTTCCAGGTCCAGCTCCTGCGTCCGATATGCCACGAATCCCTGCGCCGTCGCGCTCGACGAGGCCGTGGTATTGATCACCGCGTTGTCCAGGTGGAAGCCCATCGTATCCGCCGCATACGTCGGGTCGCCCACCTGCACCATCGCCCCTGTTCCCGGAATACAGAAACACCGTGCCGCCCTGGCTCCCGCTCGCTGTGCTCGCGCCGCGCAATGCGCACCCCCGCAGCGATACATTCCTGGTTCCCGCCGTCACAATGATTTGGCGGGCCGTCGAAATCGTGGCGCAAGGCAGTTGCACGATGGCATTCGCTGTCGATATCGTCAGGTTCGATCCCATCGACAGTGTCCCGGAAAAATTCCGCGCATCGCACGTCCCGCCTTGCGTCTGGCTCAGTCCGCTCAGGCACGCGCTCAGCTTGGCCCCAAAATCCGCCCCGGAAAATTGGTCCACCTGATACAGAGCCCCTATCTCCACACTCGTCAGCGGCCCCGTCATGCTCCCGCCCGTTAGCGGAACCTCCAGGGCAATGTTTTCATCCACATAATGCTTGTCCGCCGCCTGCAGCGGCTGCGTCGGATCGCAGCACAAGGTCAGCGGCCCGGTCATTGTTGTTCCCGAAATCGTCAGCACACCGCCTGCAAGACTCGCTATCGCCTGATCTACATACGCCTTGCTCACCGCCTGCACCGCCTGCGCCGCCGGCATCAACTGCGCCTGTACCTGCCCCAGCGTCGCCTGAGCCCCCGCCGGAACCACCCAGTACTGGGTACTCGTCGTCCCGTCGCTCAGGTAGTAAACCGCTGTGTAATACTCCCCCGCCGGTGTCGCCCCCAGGTTCGGAGCAAGATTCACGCTCACAAATCCATCCGGTGCGATCGTCACCGTTGTACTGTTGGCTACCACCAGCTGGCCGCTCGCCGTCGTGAACGACGGCCAGCTCAACACCAGCGTCCCCGCGCCAGGCTGACCATTCGCCAGATACACCGTTCCCTGAACCGTCGTTGTGCTGAGTGCCTGCGCATGGGCTGCGCTCCCCAAACCCATGCCCGTCAGGCACATCACAATCGACAACAGTCCCAGCCATCCGCCGACGCGCAACCACTCGTGATTCGTGAGCTTCATCCGTCTCTCTTCTTTCTTCCTGGGAGTAACGCAAAGAGCCATTCCCTCTCTGCCGTCACCCCTGCAAAGTCTTGTTTTCAGCGATAATTCGCTGACTTACTGACTTGCTGGGTGCCCCATCCTTGGTGCGTTCTTGTTTTTGCGCCAAGGGTGGGATACCACGACCCTCAATCCGCCCCGTTCATCAGACGCGGAGTCGAGGCACATGCATTTGCTCTCTCGGTTGCAATTCAATCGGACCGGATCGTCAACCCTCCGGCTCACTCGTTCGAAGCTACGCCGTGGCTGCTTCGATCTCCTCGGTGCTGCATTCCGGTTCGGCCGCCAGCCGCTCTGCAAGGCTCACAAAACCCTGCACTACGACTTCGTCCTCGCAATCGATTTGCCCATCTGCAAGGGCAAACAGCAGCTTTGCGCTGGTTACGTTTCCGCCGAATGTGCTCATCAGCAACGTGTGCGCTATCTTCACGCTGTTCAACTCCAGGGCCTTGTCTGCCGCCGCATTCATACTTGTTTTGCCGCGGTTGACTACGATCTTCTGGGCCCCTCTTCCATGTGGTTTCCTCACCACCGGATGCATCTCTCGTGCCTGCTCCATTTGTCCGCCATTCCCGTCCCGCCATTCCACGGCCTGACTCACGACTCCGTAGAAAGGGAAAGGGGGCAATTCCTCTCCGGATTTGCCCCCTGCTTCCGCCGAATTGGTCCATCGGTCGCCGCGAAGGTCTGCGGCTTCTTCTAGTTTCTGAGGAAGCCGTCTTGCTCACCCCCTCGCTGCTCCGCCTCAACTCGGAGAATGCCCGAATCGCTTCAAGAGTTTGTCCCGCCAGAGCCATTCCGCCTTCAGCCGCTTACGCCACTCCCCTGTGCGGCCCTTCGCTAAGGTCAAAACACCCTCTTGCTCTCTCAAAGTGCTCTCGGTCTCTCCCCACGCTTGCGAATCCGCGGAAGTTGTCCGAATGAAATCAGGAAAGTCACATCTTCTCTCCCCTGCCGCTCTGTTTCTGGTTGAATGTTCTAAGCATATCGAATCGATATGGAATTCAATGCAATCCATAATATGATACTTATCTACTTTTATTTCAACCACTTAATCCAGATTCTGTGCCCAAGTCTCTTTGACACGATCTCCGAACGGAACAATTCTTTCCAAAATAATGTTGGGTGCCGCTTCATCCAACCATTATGTTTATAGGGCGCGAAGCAACGCTCCCGCTCGCCTTACACGGCCCACTCGAAGGTGAGCGAAGCGGAATTGATGCAGTAGCGCAGCCCGGTGGGGCGCGGTCCGTCGGGAAAGACGTGGCCCAAATGGCCGCCGCAGCGGGCGCAGGTAACCTCGACGCGGCGCATTCCCAGGCTCCGGTCCTCGTGCTCGGCGACGGCCGTCGAGTCGGCAGGCAGCATAAAGCTGGGCCAGCCGCAGCCGGAGTCGAACTTGGCACCGCTCAGAAACAGCAGCGCCCCACAGCCCGCGCAGTGATAGTTCCCTGTCTCGTGGTTCTCAGTCAGCGCGCCAGTGAAGGGCCGCTCGGTGGCCTTTTCGCGCAAGATGCTGTACTGCTCCGGCGTGAGTTGCGCGCGCCACTCCGCCTCACTCCGCACAACCTTCTCCGGCCCCTCGCTCATGCAAGCCTCCTGGACATTCCGTCCATGAGATGCTCGCGACCCGGCAAAGGCGGCAGGAACTTGATTCAAACTTCCGCTACCAGTTCGATTTCCACCAGCACATCTTTCGGCAGCCTTGCGACTTCGACGGTGCTGCGGGCGGGCAGCGGCGCATCCTCTCTCTCAAAATAGCTGCCGTAGACCGCGTTCATGGCGGCAAAGTCATTCATGTTTTTCAGAAACACTGTGGCCTTGACCACCTGCGCCAGGCTCGATCCACCGGCTTCGAGGATAGCCCTCAGGTTTTCGAAGGCGCGCGTCGTCTGTTCCGTGATCCCGCCCGCGACCACCAGCTGGGTCACCGGGTCGACACCCACCTGGCCGGCTGTGAAAACAAGATTCCCCACACGCACGCCCTGAGAATAAGGCCCGATCGCGGCAGGGGCTTCGTCGGTTGCGATTTCTTGTTTGCTCATGCCTCAATTGTAGCGGCAAATCGGCCTGTAAATCTCAATGCCAGACCGCCAGCAGACAGCCGCTTCCCAACAGCGCCACCAGCCAGTAGCCGGTGTTGATGGCGAACAGCTTCCAGGGGCGCTGTTCATAAATCGTCTCTGCGAAGATCGGCGCAGCAATAAAACCCAACCAGCAGATAAACCCGATGATGGCTCCCCAGTGGATCGTCGTCGCGCCGGACCATAGCACCACGTGCGCCAGCACAAACGACAGAATCAGCCCGCCAACGAACGACGAGATCATGCCCACGACGGCGCCCTTGGGCCGCGATCCCGCAACGTGCCCGGTCAGCGCCATCCACGGCTTGGCGAAGAACAGTGAGTACCAGAGCGCGCCCAGTATCCACTGATACAAAGCGGATACCAGCACAGCCAGGTGATTGAAGTGCAGATGATGCATCGAGGAACCTCCCGAATCCCTAAGAAATCCGTCTCCAAAGAGCCGACAGCGCAGGAAAAACCGGGGAAATCGCCGTCCGCCCAAAATGGAGTCGCACAGTTGACTCTGCCGCACGCCGGAAGCCACTGTCAAGCAGAATCGCGACGCTTTGTGTCAGGACACGACTTCAGTCGTGCCGTAAGTGTAACAAAATGAACGTCGGGCTTTAGCGACTGAAAGAACGCGGCCTCACAGCAAGAACCCTCACCGCCGCTTCAGCCCCTCCAACTCTTCCAGCGTCCGCGGCCAGTCGGCCCCCAGCAGCCGCGAGAGCCCGCGGTCGGCCAGCACCTTACCGCCGGTCTGGCAACGGGCGCAGTAGTTGGTTTCGTTGTCGGCGTAGCGGATGCGCTGTACCTTCTCGCCGCACCGCGGACAAGGCAGCTTGAAACGTCCATGCACCGCCATCTCCGGCCGAAAGGCGGTGACTTTCTCCGGGAAGCCGATCTCCGCTTCGGCACGCAACCTCTCCATCCACAGCGTGAGAGTGGCGCGCGCAGCCGCGAAAAGCCGTTCCCACTCCTCCGGCTTCAGCTTGTGGGTGAGCGCGATGGGCGAGAGCTGGGCGGCGTGCAAAATTTCATCGGAGTAGGCATTGCCAACACCGCTGATCAGCCGCGGATCGGTGAGGGCGCGCTTAAGTGTGCGGTTTTCGCCGGTCAACGCGGCGCGGAAGCCTTCGAGATCCGTCGAGAAAATCTCTACCCCGCCGGGATCGATTGCGCGCAAGGCCTCTTCGCCGTGGAGCACGTGCAGCGAGGCGCGCCGCTTGCTCCCAGCCTCGGTCAGCACCAGCGAACCGGAGGCAAAATCGAAGGCAGCAAGCGCATTGCGCCCCGCCAGCTTTGCCTGAGGCGTCCGCCAGTGCAAGCGTCCGGCGATCATCAGATGCAGCACCAGCCACAATTCGCCTTCCACGCCTATGGCGATGCGTTTGCCGATGCGCCGAATCTCCCGCACCCTCCGGCCCTCCACGCTCGCCAACGGAGGCTCAACGGTGCGCAGTAGAAAGATGCTGCCCAGTCGCACTCCTTCCAACGGTCGCTCCAGAATGCGAGCTTCGAGCGCTGTGATGTAAGCGGCGATGTCAGGCAGTTCGGGCATTGCATCCAGCTTGCAGCCAAAACACTTGGTTCCGCAATGGGATTCTTAGCGAGGCAGAGACCGGACAACCTCAACTCAGGATCGTATTATCGATCAGCCGCGTAGCCCCAACCCAGGCGGCTACGGCAAAAAGGCTTGCCGGCGCAGCAATCTCCACTGGCTCCAGCGTTGTCCAATTCACCAGCTCGATATAATCCACCCGCACACCAGCCTCGGCCGCAAAGGTCTGCCGTGCTGCAGCGACGAGCGCCTCGGCCCGCCGCTCGCCCCCAGCAACAAGCGCTTCCACCTGCCTGATCGACCGGTTCAAGACAAGCGCCTGCACCCGCTCCGCCGCGCTAAGATAAATGTTCCGCGAGCTGAGCGCCAGCCCGTCCGGTTCACGGACGATGGGGCAGACGACGATCTCCGTGGCGAGCCGCAGGTCGGCCACCATGCGCCTAAGCACGGCCACCTGTGCAGCATCCTTTTGCCCGAAGAAGGCGCAATCCGCCTCCGAAGCGATCAGCAGCTTGGCTACCACCGTCGCCACCCCGCGAAAGTGCCCCGGCCGCGATGCGCCATCCAAACGCTGGCTCAGCCCCTCGACCTCGACAAACGTCGCAGCGCCGTTAGGATAGAGCTCTTCGACCGTCGGAGCAAATACTACATCAGCGCCCACGGCCTTGGCCAGTGCGCAATCCACCTCAAACGTGCGCGGGTAGCGTGCATAATCCTCGTTCGGCCCAAACTGCGTGGGGTTTACGAAGATGCTCACGGCCACGTAGCCCATCGAAGCGCAGGCGGCGCGAATCAGCGAGGCGTGTCCGGCGTGCAGCGCGCCCATGGTGGGCACCAGGCCGATGGTGTTCCCGCCATCGTTGCGGATCTGATTTCTCAGTGCGCGCGACCACTGGCGCAATTCGGCGACTGTGCGCAGAATCTCCATCAGACCTTTCTCAGCGTCCCTGTCTGTTCCGTCGCTTCCAGAGACCGGCGCTCCGGCTCCGGCAAATGGTAGCTCTCCTCGTCGCTGGGAAAGGCCCGCCGCTCCACGTCTTCGCGGTATTCTTCGATGGCCGACCGAATCACCGCCCCGGCATCCCCATAACGGCGCACAAATTTAGCCGCGGGAGCAAATGTCAGGCCCACCAGATCATGAAAAACCAGGATCTGTCCGTCGCAATCCGGCCCTGCGCCGATGCCAATTGTAGGAATCGGTAGCTCGGCGGTGATCGCCGCGGCCACCTCGCGCGGAACCCCTTCCAGCACCAGCGCCCCCGCTCCCGCCTCGGCCAGCGCGTGCGCGTCGGCCCTCAGCTTCAGCACGGCATCGGCAGTGCGCGCCTGCACCCGGTAGCCGCCCATGCGGTGAATGCTCTGTGGTGTCAGTCCCAGGTGGCCCACCACGGGAATTTCAGCCTCGATGAGCGCGCTGACCAACTTTATCCGCGCCCCTTCGATCTTCACTGCCTCCGCGCCCGCCTCTTTCACAAAGCGAATCGCATTAGCCACACCTTCGCCCACCGTGCCGTGATAGCTGCCAAAGGGCATATCGGCCACCAGCAGCGCCCGCCGCACCCCCCGACGCACGGCCCGCGTGTGGTGCAGCATCTCGTCCACGGTTACGACGAGAGTATTTTCATGGCCCAGAACCACCATCGCCAGCGAGTCGCCCACCAGGATCAGGTCAATCCCAGCCTCGTCCGCCAGCCGCGCACTAGAGTAGTCGTACGCCGTCAACGCGCAGATCGCCTTGCCCTGCCGCTTCATCTCGGTCAGTGCGGGCATGGTGACTTTTAGAAGGGAAGCGCCTGCAATCAAAGCGCCGTGGGGCGCGCCATCCGCGCCGCCGGGTAAGTTATTAACGCTCATAAGCTCTCCAGTGCCGCTCCGAACACCCAGGATGCAGCCCGATCAAGCCAAGTATACCCTGAAGGCGGCCAACTCGCTAACTTCTATCCTCGCGAGGCGAGGCTAACTTGCCACATTTGTCAGAGCTTTCCGAATCTTCCCGGCCAGAATGTGCGGTTTTCTTGCCGTTCTTGCCTCTCACACTGCACACTGGTAGACAGAATGTTATCCCCATTGGCCACAGAAATCTCCCTCGGGCTCAGCGCGGCAGCCGGTCTCGGCTTGGCGGCGGGTGGCTGCGCCTATGCGGCGATGTGGCCGGCTTCGCAGCTCTTCGGCCCCACACTAATCGCTCCGCCGCGTCCCGGCGAACTGGCGCTCACCTTCGACGACGGCCCCAATCCCGTCTGGACTCCGCGCCTGCTGGACCTTCTCGCCAGCCACGACGTGCGCGCGACCTTCTTTCTCGTCGGCAGCCGCGCCCAGGCCCTGCCCGCGCTGGTTCACCAGATCGTCGCCGCCGGGCACCTCATCGGCAACCACTCCTGGAGCCATCCCAATCTGGCGCTCTCCTCGGCCTGCCGCATCGACGAGGAGCTCTCCCGCACCAATCAAATCCTCGCCCAGATCGCCGGCGCGCCCCTGCACCACTTCCGACCGCCCTATGGCGCGCGCCGTCCCGAGGTGCTGCGCGCGGCAAGGCGTCTGGGCATGATTCCTGTACTGTGGAACGCGATGACCTCCGACTGGAAGAACCTCTCCGCCGACGCCATCGCCTCCGCCTCATCACAAAATCGACCGTCTCTACCGCCAGGGCCTGGCCGCCAACATCGTCCTCCACGACGGCAGCCACTCGGATCCCTCCGCCAACCGCGCCCCCTCCCTCGCCGCCGCCGCCCAGCTCATCGCCCACTACCAGCCCACCCATCAGTTCGTGAAATTGGACGCATGGAGTTAGTCGATCCGCCCCTTCTGGGTCCGCGGGTTTTCATTTTGTGCAAAGAAGAACTAACAGTGAGGGACGCATTAGGCGCTCGTGTTCCACTTCCCGTTGGTCGGAACGCGATACTGTGAAATCCCTGCTTTACGCATCTCTTTCCCTAAGTCCTTTATTAGCGGCTCTTCGGGATAGACCGGTCCGACATAGGATCCTTCAGGCATCCCGGGTACTGCGGGATTCTCGTTCCAGATCAGCACCAATTGAGCGATCGGCAGTCCGGGGAAAATTGTGAGCGGTGTGTTTGAGACATTTGCAATTTCGAGCGTCAGGCAGCCTCGATACAACGGGTGTATCCACGGAGCCGTCTCGATGACCATGAAGCAACGCGCAACGGAGGATTTTGTGAGTATCTGTCCCGAGAGGTCACTTGGGAGCTTTATGAATTCAAGCGTGACGCCAAGAACTGTCTCGTGGGACGGGACCACAAAATAGCTGCCAAGTGGTACATGGATCCTCGTGTGGGAGTGTCCACCAACTTGCGCGGAACCCCAACTTGGCTCCGGCGGCATCTGTGGCGACAGGAAATGACATCCTAGCCTGAGGTCGACTGAATCGGAATCGAACGCCCCTGACCTCGGTAGCGGCGTGATCACTAGACTCTCTTCGTGCTTGATCTCAAGCTTGAGGCGTCGCTGGATCTCCGACCTCGACAGAATCGCCATCCGCTCCCTCCATCCCAAGAGATTGGTCCTCAATCGCCTTGGCAACCCATTCTTCCACGCGCCGAATCCAGTGCAACCGCTTCGGGTACGAATTGAGCTCTTCACCTTTGATAGAGCCCATCAGTTCGTCGATCCGCGTCAGATAAAACTCTACTCCGGAATTTAGCAGCACCAACGGAGACGCGATGAAAGCGTTCGTGTCTTCTGGTTTATCACCGTAGCGGATATTGAGAGTTGATGGCACTACGCCGTTCACCAGATAATTCTGCACTGTCGGATTGAGTCGATCGAATTCAGTAAATCCATCATCGACCCCATCGAACGCAACGCCGATGGCCTGTCTAATATCCGGCAGGATGGCTTCGAGTACCCGTAAGTTTGCGCCCTGTGTCTGGTTCCCCTCGACGTGTTTTTCCATGGAAATTCCCTGTATCGCCTTGAGCAGAGAGCATGAACGTGAAGGATTTTGATCAATACGGTCCCACCAAGGCAGCCCCCGAAGAAGAACAGACTGCTGCTGAAGTCTAAAGATGAAGGAGGGATATGTCTCATAAAACTGTAGCAGGCGAGGAACCATCTCATCCAAGATCGCCCCATAATTATCCAGGACAACCGACAGGTCATAGGCTTCAATGAAAGCGTAGGTGTAGCACGGGCCGATCAGCATGATTCCGAAAAGATCGCAAAATATCTCCTCTACCCACAGCGTCATCTGCTTAATCAAAATGTCCTTTTTTACCGGATCCGCTAGCTTCTTGAGTAAAGCATCTCTCTGCTCTTGATCGATATTGTCTGGCAGAGAATAAAATGCGTCGCTTACTTTAGACTTCAGTGTGCTCTCGAGGACCGTTCCTCTGTACCTGTAGTGCGCCATCTCGTGTGCCACGAGACAATTGGCGAATGCTGTTCGGCCTTGCGAATAGGGCATCCCAATAAGGCCGAGGTTCTTTGGAAACTCCGGCGCGTTAGGAACTATCGCGCGGAATGCTTTGGCCGTGGTGCGCAGGGCTGCGGTATGAACATGTATGTAGGTGAATTCCGCTGTGTGAAAAAGCGCGAATTTCGTGTTTCCACAGTCCGGGAGTTCTTGGAATCGACGTGCTATTCCGTCTACTACGGCCGAAGGAACTTGTAGCGTATCTGCGTCGAACGCCGGCTTTATGAGTTTATGAAGCTCTCGCCAGTGTCCCCTAATTTTTTCGAGCTCCTGGACGCTTATGCTCGAATTCCTCGTCGTCCGCGACCTTCCAATCTGCAATGTAGTCTCTACAGGTTGTCGCGAGTTCGTTGACAAAGTCGAAGAAATCAATCGCCGCTGGACCATACGCGGCGGAGGGCCTTCTTGCAGCCCCTCCGACAACGCTATCAATGAATGCATAGAGCGCAGTGAGGTCATGCCGCGGATGGTCGTGCTCTTCTGGCATTGGTTAGTTAGGCCATGAAGGCGTCGCCTGAGGCAGGATCGTTGTAGTGATGCATCGCTCTGCTCTCCAACGCGCGAAAGAACTTTCGTGCCGAGTCGAGATTCTCAGTGGTGGGAGCCTCGACGTTGTCCGCAAGCAATGAATTGAGGCTTTGGACCAAGGGTGCAGGGTCCATCAAACTGCGTACCTCGCGCAAAGTCTGAATCTCCTCGTATTGAGCGTAGAGGCCTGGAGAGAGCTTTGCATAAAGATCAGCATTTGTTTCCAACGCCTCCAAGGACTGAGTGGCCGTACGAATGGAGTCTTGCAATTCTTCGGGGCGCACGTTTCCTTTGCCGGCCGCGCGTATAGCGTTCAGCGCCCGACGGGCGTCCAGGGCAAGCGAAAGATAATAAACACGCTCTCCTACGGCGACCATTTCGTTATTCTCCGATTCCGCGTTAAGGAGCATCATAAATGACGCACCTCCCAGCTGTATGTTTATATCAGTTATTGCGAGATTTGTCAACAAATGTTGAGGAAATTTGGACACATTTGTTGACAAACAAGGATTTTAGGTTCAACAATTGACGTATGGCTAAAGCTGATCCAGATAGAGATACCTACAATAGGGCGGTCCGTGACCACATCATCCGGGTTATCGGCTCAGGAGTATCCCGTAAGGCGATGGCCAACGTGCTGGTCGTTTCACGTGCCGCTATTTCTTCCTATGTGCTTGGTAGAACGACACCGAAGCCATATATTATTGAACGACTTCTGATGAAGTGGCCAACCCAACTCCCGTTCCGCGGGGTGCCTTTTAGCGTTGGCGCGTACGCCAGCCCGGCCCCGAAGCTTGAGTCCGTGCCTTACCAAAGGGACCTCTTTTCAACTTTGGATTCGATCAAGCCCGAGAATCTGAAGATCGAAGTCGAGCGGGCGAGTGCTACAGATGTTGAATTGAAAGTCTCGATCAGGATTGCTGGATAATATTAGCAACCAAAATGTGTTGCCCGGAGGCACAAACGTATCCCTTGAGTATCACTCCCCCGCCAGCGTCTCCAGCAGCAGATCAAAGTCCTCCAGCCGCGCATATTCAATGATGACTTTACCGCGGCCGTCGTGGTCTTCGATGTGGACCTTTAGCCCGAGGGCGCGCTGCAACCGCTCCTGGACCGCGCGAACATTCGGGTCAATGGGAGGTTCGGGCTTGGCCTCCTTCTTGCCGGCGCGATCGGGGTGGATGAGGCCCTGCACGTAGCTCTCAGTTTGGCGAACAGAAAGCGAAAGCGCGACAATTCGTTGCGCCGCTTTCTCCATCTCCTCCGCGTGCTCGAAGGAGAGCAGCGTCCGCGCGTGCCCGAAACTCAACTCACCAGCCTCGACCCGCGCCTGCACAGACGCAGGTAACTTCAATAAACGCAAGAAGTTAGCAACAGTTGCGCGGTCCTTGCCGGTGCGCACCGCCATCTGCTCCTGCGTCATATGGAACTCGCGT
The DNA here is from genome assembly GCA_963820195.1 of uncultured Acidobacteriaceae bacterium. GTDB lineage: Bacteria > Acidobacteriota > Terriglobia > Terriglobales > Acidobacteriaceae > Telmatobacter. The sequence continues at coordinate 13,241 of CAWFZU010000237.1, forward strand.
GCGAGCCGCTCGAAGGCACGCGCCTGTTCCATCGCGTTCAGATCGGCCCGTTGCAGGTTTTCGACGATGGTGATCTCCATCGCCTGCTCGTCGGAGACCTGCCGCAGAATGGCCGGAATCGTGGTCTTTCCGGCCAGCTCCGAGGCCCGCCAGCGCCGCTCTCCGGCAATGAGCTGAAAGCGCCCGTTGGCCAGCGGGCGCACCAGCACCGGCTGCACCACCCCGTTCGCCTTGATCGACGCTGCCAGCTCCGCCATCTGCTCCTCATTCGAATGTGAGCGGGTCTGGAAGGGATTGCGATCGATCTGATCGAGGGGAATCTCCAGCGGCTTGCCCCCTTCATTTTCAACAGCATAGGAAGCGGGGGCGGCTTGTACGCGGGGTAACAGGGAGTCCAGTCCCTTGCCCAGGGCGCGACGTTTGATCTCGGGTGCGGCATTGGTCATGATTCAGAATCCTTTATCCCGGTGAAGAACCGGAGTATTTCAAATCTTTGTGGCTAAAGTACTTACGGTTACGGCGACTGCATTCAAGCAGTCGTCAGGAACGAGGTAAAATCCGAGTCACAACCTCCGAGTCGCCGGCGATGCGCCCCTTGCGGGCCGGTAGCTCGATCCCGTTGCGCGCCAGAAACTCCCCGGCCAGCTCGAAGTAAGCCTCGGTTCCCCGCGATCGCGCGTCGTAAAGAGCCACCGGCTTGCCGTGGCTGGGCGCCTCGGCCAGCCGCACGTTGCGCGGAATCACCGTGCGGAAGAGCCGCTCCTTGAAGTACTCGCGCAAGGTTTCGGTCACCTGTTGGGCCAGGTTGGTGCGGTCGTCGTACATCGTCAGCAGCACACCTTCAATAGTCAGCGTTGGATTGTAAGCAGCGCGCACCCGTTCCAGGGTCGAAATCAGCTCCGAAATCCCTTCCAAGGCGAAGTACTCAGCCTGCATCGGCACAATCAGCGTGTCGGCGGCGACTAGAACGTTGAGAGTAAGCAGGTCAAGCGCCGGCGGGCAATCCAGAATCACCAGGTCGTAACTGTCCTGAATCGGCTCCAGCGCCCTGCGCAAACGAATCGCGCGGTCCTCGGCCCCAGCCAGCTCGATATTCGCTCCGGTCAGGTTCTTCGAGCCGGGCAGCAGCGACAACAGATCGATCTCCGTGGGCAAAATCACCTGTTCCGCCGGAGCCTCGCCCATCAGCACGTCATACATGGAATGACGGTTGTCGTCGCGCTGAAATCCGAGCCCGGAGGAGCAGTTCGCCTGCGGGTCGCAGTCCACCAAAAGAACCTTGAGGCCTTCCAGAGCGAGGCAGGCGGCCAGATTGACCGCAGTAGTGGTTTTGCCGACTCCGCCCTTTTGGTTGACAATGCCGAGAATCTTGCCCATGGCCTATCAGAGTATAGGGAAGGCCGGTTTTAAGGATAGCCGCACGCACTGTGGAGAACCCGGCCAAGCTGTGGAAACCACCTGTGGTGGGACGGGGCGACAACGCGACATATTCAAGCAAAGCAAGGCTTTCATGGCGGGTTGCGTGCCTCGTGGTGACCGAACAGCAAAAGGGGCTTTCGGTGGAAATCTTTTCTGTTTTCTGCCCCGAATCCGCAGCATTTTCCCGAATCTCCATCCTGAATCGTCGCCCTTTAGGGCAAACGCTAGTGATGTTTCACGTGGAACTGTTCCCAAGCGCATTGGGCCAGCTTCTCAAATTGTTTCACGTGGAACAAGCTCTCCTTCCTACTCCTACCCATTCAAATTACAATTCATCCCAGCCATTCTCAAAAGAATGACCGGCAACTGTCACACAGCCCGATCCAGATTGTCCTAACTGTAGGAGGCTTTTCATGCAAATTACATCCGAAGCACTGCAAAACCCCTTCCTTGACAACTCCTTCGCCGACCCGGACGAAGAACTCGTAGCTGACGCAAAGGCCGGCGGCCGCGATCAACTCGAACTTCTCCTCACGCGCCATCTTCCCTGGCTCTACAATCTTTCCCTCCGTATGCTCCATCGCCGCGCCGATGCCGAGGATGCCACTCAGGAAATCCTGCTCAAGACCATCAAAGCTCTGCCGGAGTTCCGGGGTGAGGCGAAGTTCCGTACCTGGCTTTATCGCATTGCCGTCAACCACCTGTTAAGCGTAAAAAAGCCCAAGTGGGCGGCAGCCGATGCCATCTGCTCCTTTACCGTAGCCTCCGCCGGCCTGCGCCAGGTTCCCGATCTCGACCTTCCCGACCCGCGCACTGTGCCGGTACCGATCGAAATCCTCATCGAAGAAACCAAGAACAATTGCATGATCGGCACGTTGCTGTGCCTGGACGGCCGCCAGCGCCTCGTCTTCATTCTCGGTGAAATCTTTCAGGTCAGCGATCAGGTGGGCGCCGAGATCGCCGAGGTCACTCCCGCCAACTTCCGTCAGATTCTCTCCCGCGCGCCGCGATCTCTTTGAGTATCTGCGTGACAACTGTAGCCTCGTCAATCCGGAAAACGACTGCAAATGCGCTCGCAAGACCCGCGCCTTCATCCAGGCAGGCTTTGTGGACCCGGCCAAACTGGAGTTCACGCAGGCTCACGTCCGGAGAGTCCGGGATGTCGCCGCACAACAAACCCCTGAAATCTTTGACGCCTACATGGAGGCCGGGGCCAGCGTCTACCGCAATCATCCCTTCTACGAGCCTCCCGAGCAGGCCGATATCCTGCGCCGGATTCTTCCGCCGATGACAATTTAATCTGTTTTCAGGCAATGAAAGGAGTGAGATGGAAAACCCGAACGCTTTTATAGGTAAAACTACACAGCCCACAGCCGAAGAAGTGATCGCGGTCCTAGGACCAGCGGCCGCAGTGTGGAAGGAATTAATAGATTGGTTTGCTGGGCAGAACGTCGTCGATCAGGAGTGGAACTCCTACTCGCACAAGTACGGCTGGTCGCTCCGCCTCAAAGTCAAGAAGCGGAATATCGTCTACCTCGCTCCGTGCAAAGGCTGCTTCCGAGTTGCGTTCATCTTCGGCGACAAGGCGGTTGCTGCGGCGCGGCAATCCAATCTTTCGAAAAGCACACTCAAACAGCTCGATGAAGCACCGCGCTACCCGGAAGGAACAGGCCTTCGACTCACAGTCAAGTCGTCAAAGGATCTGGCCGCGATTCGCAAGCTGGCCCTCATCAAGCTGGCAAATTGATCTCGCGCTCTCCCAGTGCCAGCAGCCGGTCCTCGCCACCGGGAAGCAGAACCAGCGGCGTCCAGCCAAACTCAGCGCCAGCCGCTGCCTTGAGCGCATCAAGCTCCTTGCTCGTGGTCATCAGCGCCAGCCAACCCCCTGGCCGAAGCAGTCCCGCTGCCGACCGGACGGCGAGTTCCATCTTGTCGACTGCGCGTAAAGTAATGCAATCAAAGACATTATGAAGTGATTCAGCCCGGCCGGAATGAACCGTAGCAGTGACTCCCAGCACCCGCACCGCTTCGCTCAGAAACGCCGACTTCTTGCCCTGCGACTCGGCCAGTGTCACGGCAATCTCCGGCCGACAGAGTGCGATCGGAATCCCAGGAAAGCCCGCGCCGGAGCCGAAGTCCAGCAGCGTAGCGATTCCAGCTGGCAGCAATCGGGCACAGGCAATCGATTCAATAAAATGGCGGCGCAGTATCCCCTCCTCATCGCGAATCGCCGTCAGATTCACGCGCGCATTCCAGCGAAGAAGAAGCGAAAGGTAATCCTCAAAACGTCCGGCCAACATATCGTCCAGTGGAGCCAGGCCAGCTTCCGCCAGGAGTGCGTTGAGACGTACGCCTGCTGAATGCAATCCCTCGCTCACGCCGGCGCCACCGATTCCTGAT